>CAZPSP010000032.1:0-19291 GCA_964589285.1 uncultured Dehalococcoidaceae bacterium
GCATCAAACGGTATTTGACAGTCTCGGAGAGAGGGTTTAGAATTTACTCGATGGTTGAGTTTTGGGGAGGGTATACAACAGAATGATAGAAATGACGATTGACAGCATACGCGTTAGTCTGATGAATTACCAGAGGGTTGTGATCCTGAAGGAAAAGGTCTCGGACCGCTATCTCCCTATCTGGATCGGTCCGGCGGAAGCGGATGCTATCGCTGTCAAACTGCAGGGAGTCTTGGTCCCGCGGCCGCTGACCCATGACCTCTTGAACTCGATTATCGAAACGCTGGATGCCCAGGTGGTTTCTATCCTGGTCAATGACCTGAAGAACGATACGTTCTTCGCCAAGATTATGCTGGACTTCGACGGTAAACAGGTCGAGGTGGATTCCCGGCCCAGCGACGCTCTTGCGCTGGCGGTGCGGACAGGCGTGCCCATCTACGCCGATGAATCCGTCCTCGATAAAGCCGGTATCCTGCTCGATGGAGAGACCGGAAAACCCATCTTCGACGAACGTGAAGACGTCAAAGCCAAAGGCGGCAAGGTCACCGATGATGAAATGAAGAAAAAGATGTCCGCTTTCTATGATTTCATCAATACCCTTGACCTCGATGATTTCGATAATCGCAAGTCTTAGCCCCGTCTGAAGACCACAGGTAAGAACCACCCGGCAGGTCTGTTTCCGCGGTCCCTCCGGGTGTTGCCTTTTTCACCGTTCATCCCGCCTGTACAATGTTGACAGCCTCCGGTTACGGTAGTATGGTGAGAGGGATTCCATGGTTCCTGAATATCGTAGTGGAGGGCCGGCACCATGCCTGTTGACGGTACATATGATGTCGAGGTGGATTCGCCCATCGGGAAGATGAAAGCCAAGCTTACCCTCGCCACCTCCGGCCCGGTATTGAGCGGCATCATGGATTCCCAGATGGGCAAGTACGATTTCTCCGGCGGGACGGTCGATGGCCAATCCTGTGCCTTTGAGACCGCCATCGGCAGCCCGATTGGTAAGATCAAGCTTGCCGTTACGGCTGAGGTGACCGGAGACATGATCACCGGTGAAGTGAAAGCTGGCAGTTTCGGCGTATTCCCATTGAGTGGAAAGCGCCTCTAAGACTTGCTCAGTACTAGCACCTTTAACCTAAGCGAGCCGGTTTGACCTGATTGGCTTAAAATTGCTAAGATAGCTTTTGGCAGAGGCGCCGTGAATGATTGGGTGCCGGCACTGAAACTGATCGGGATAGGGTTTTACATCGTTTTCTGCATCCTGTTGGGAACAGGCGCCGGTCTCTGGTTGGATGGGATGTTCGAGACCAAACCGTGGTTGGCCATCACCGGTTTGGTTGCGGGATTATGCCTGGCTGGTTACGGGGCCTTTCGAATGGTTCGACCATTCCTGAAACATCATAACGGCGGGGAGAAAAGCGAGTGACGCAACCGAAGCGGAAGCGTATCCTGGGACTGCCTCCGGTCCTGTTCGTGATTGCCGTTGTTTTCATCGTTTTATTCATCGTTGGCTTTCTGGCCGGTCCTATCGGCAGTGAGATCCTGGATTCTTTGTTCGGTGTCCGTTTGTCATTCCCGGAATGGCTCGTCATCGATGCCCCGCAAGCTCATTTACCGGCACCGGTACTTTTTAAAATTTTCGGATGGCCGATAACTAACAGCATACTGGCTGCGTTCCTGACTGTTATTGTACTCGTCCTTGGGAGCTATCTGGTGACCCGGCGACTCAAGACTGTCCCGGGGCGCATGCAGGCTGCCGTTGAGTTTCTGCTGGGGTGGTTGTTTGATTTCTGTAAGAGCGTAGCCGGGGAGAAGAACGGGCGTAAGTTCTTCCCCGTAATCGCCACTATCTTTCTTTTTGTATTGTTCAACAGCTGGTTGAGCCTTATACCCGGCTTCGGCGCAGCCGTGCTCGCAGAAGACCTCGGTCCGATCCCCGCCGAGAGTCGAGTGCAGTCCAATGAAGAGAACGAGGAGCTTATTCTGGTTGACGCGGAAGGAAACCCTGTCACCATAGAAGGTGAAACCCCTCATATTGTGATGCGGGACGGGGAGTATTTCATTCTGCGTGAAAGCGATTTGCTTCGTGGTGCGAACACGGATGTCAATACGCCGCTCGCCATCGCTATTATCTCTTTCGTTTTTGTCTGGTTTTACGGGGTCAGGTCTTTCGGTTTAAAATTTTTTAAACAATACTTCAATTTTGGCAAATTCTTCCGCGGAATCGGTCAGGTATTTACCGGCAAGCTCGGTCAAGGGTTCTCTACATCGTTTTCCGGTATTGTAGATATCTTTGTCGGATTACTGGAACTACTCAGTGTGTTTATACGTCTTGTCAGTTTCACCTTCCGCCTTTTTGGGAATATGACCGCCGGGGAAATCCTGTTGCTGATAACGGCATTCCTGGTGCCTCTGGCGCTGGCGTTACCGTTTTACGGGTTAGAACTATTCTTTGGACTCATTCAGGCGCTTATCTTCAGCGGATTGACACTCGTGTTCGTAACGCTGGCGGTTACGCCTCACGAGGCGGAACATACTTAATAGAAGGTAAAAATACAGGAGGATACGTCAACATGGATGCAGAGGGATTACGAGTTCTGGCAGCAGGCCTGGCGATCGGTCTCGGGGCTCTGGGGCCCGGTATCGGTATCGGCATTCTTGGTTACGGCGCCATGCAGGGCCTGGCACGCAACCCCGAAGCCAGGGGCCCGATACAGACCAATATGATCCTGGCCATCGCTTTCGCTGAAGCTATCGGCATTTATGCCCTGATCATTGCGATTATCCTGGCGCTGCTCGGGTAAAGGAAGGTGGACGAGATGGAACAACAGGAAGGACTGCCCACATTTGTAGCTCTCATCGTGGCCGCGGTGATAATCGGGGCAATGATGATTGCCGGCGTGGTTCTCCACGCGGTCCTGACCGCATGAGACGAGACCGGAGAGGTAAAACTGTGAAGGGTATGTGGAGTACACGTCCGGAGGATTGCCATGGATGCATTGTTCACTGAACTGGGAATCAACTGGCCGGTGCTGGTGACCCAGATCGTGATATTTGTCTTGCTGCTGGTACTGTTACGCATCGTCGCCTATAAACCGATAATGCGAGTCCTCGATGAAAGGGCCCAGCGTATCAAGGAGAGCCTGGAAGAAGCCGAAAAGGTGCGGCAGGAGTCCGCCCAGGCGGAAGACCAGGTGCGCCGGCAGCTTGAAGAGGCCAGCCGTGAAGGCCAGGAGCGGATTTCCCGCGCATTGAAAGCCGGTGAGGAAATGAAGGTCAAGGCCCAGGAAGAAGCCCGCCAGCAGGCGGACGCTCTCCTGCAGCGCGCCCGCCAGGAGATCCAGATGGAACGGGACGAGGCCATCAACGGCGTGCGTCGAGAATTCGCGGACCTCACCGTGTTGGCAGCCGGCAAAGTCATCGAAGAGTCACTCGACAAGGAAAAACACCGGGAGCTTATCGATAAGGTCCTGGAAGAAAGCTACAAGGAATAACGGGCGGGACCATGGCGGACACCATTCAGTCGCGTCGTTACGCTCAGGCCATGTTCGAACTGGCCCGGGAACAGCAGCAGTCAGACCGTTGGAAGGCTGACCTGGAAGCCATGGCGCAGGTAGCCGGGGACACAACTATCCTCGACGTACTGGAAAATCCAGCCGTCAGCCGGCAGCAGAAAGACGATATGCTGGGCCGGGCGGCCGCCGGCATCAGCCCGGTGGTTATAAACCTGGTCAAGCTGCTCGTTTCCCGCGGCGCTGTCCGGCTGCTTCAGGATATAGCCGGGGAATATGATAAGCTCCTCGACGAATCACGGGGAATAGCCAGCGGTAACGTAATCACCGCCATTCCCCTGGATGAAGAAGAAAAACGGAAACTGAGTGAAAACATCGGCGGGCTGCTCAACAAAACGGTTGAACTTGACTCCGCCGTGGATCCGGACATTCTCGGCGGCATGGTCGTCAGGGTGGGCGGCAAGCTGCTCGACGGCAGCACCCGAAGTAAGCTGGCGGCTCTGAAACGGCAACTAGCCAGCGGTGAGAAACGGAGGTAGTTCAGGTGGCGACACGAGGCGAAGAAATCGTATCCATTCTGAAACAACAGATACAGCAGTTCGGCGTGGCGGTGACCATGGTCGATGTCGGCACGGTCATCGAAGTCGGAGACGGCATCGTGCGTATTCACGGCCTTGCCTCGGCCAAGTACAGCGAGCTCCTCCAGTTCCCCAATGATATTATCGGCATTGCCATGAACCTTGAAGAGGACCACGTGTCCGCCGTTATCCTCGGCGATTATCGCGGCATCCGGGAAGGGGATGAAGTACGCTCTACCGGGCGCATCGCGGAGGTCCCCGCCGGGGACGCTCTTATCGGGCGCGTCGTGGACTCGCTCGGACGTCCCCTGGACGGTAAAGGGCCCATCGATACGGAATCCACCCGGCCCATCGAACGTGTGGCCCCCAACGTTGTGCTTCGCGCCCCGGTAGATACCCCGGTGCAGACCGGCATCAAGGCCGTGGATGCCATGTTCCCCATCGGCCGCGGCCAGCGCGAGCTTATCATCGGGGACCGTTCCACCGGCAAAACCGCCATCGCCCTGGACGCTATCGTCAACCAGCGCGGCGGCGATCTTATCTGTATTTACGTAGCCATAGGTCAGAAGATTTCCCAGGTAGCCCGCGTGGTATCCATGCTGGAGAAGCACGGCGCCATGGACCATACCATCGTCGTTTCCGCCTCCGCGGCTGATTCCGTCGCCCTCCAGTACCTGGCCCCCTACGCCGGCTGCGCCATGGGCGAAGAGTTCATGGAGCACGGTAAGGACGTGCTCATCGTCTATGATGACCTTTCCAAGCACGCCTGGGCGTACCGCCAGCTTTCTCTGCTGCTGCGGCGTCCGCCCGGCCGCGAAGCCTACCCCGGCGATGTATTTTACCTCCACAGCCGTCTCCTGGAGCGCGCCGCCAAGTACGCACCGGAATACGGCGGCGGGTCGCTGACGGCGCTGCCCATCATCGAGACCCAGGCCGGCGATGTCTCCGCTTACATCCCTACCAATGTTATCTCTATCACGGACGGACAGTTGTACGTGGAAGCGGACCTCTTCAATGCCGGCATCAAGCCGGCCCTAAACGTCGGTATCTCGGTCTCACGTGTCGGCAGTAAAGCGCAAACCCCGGCCATGAAGAAAGTGGCCGGACGCCTGAAGCTGGAAATGGGTCAGTACCGTGAGGTCGCGGCTTTCGCACAGTTCGGTACGGCGGAACTGGACAAGGCCACACTCGCCCAGTTGGAACGCGGCCAGCGCATCCAGGAAATTCTCAAGCAGGACCAGTTCGTTCCCGTTCCGCTGCACCGGCAGGTCATCGTCCTTTACGCCGTCACCAACGGCTACCTGGATGATATACCGGTAGACCGTATATCCGCCTTCGAAGAGGGCCTCATGCCATATATGGAAGCCAATTTCACCGGTCTCTGCGATGCCATAGAGAAAGAAAAAGACCTCAGCAAGGAGAACGAGGAGACACTGAAAAAGGCCCTGACCGAGTTCAAGCAGGGCTTCGGAAAGTAGGGTGGGTGAAGCGGAAGACGTAACCCGCCATTCAACAAGGATAAGGACAAACGAGGTAACCATTGCCGGACATTCGTAAAGTACGCCGCCGCATTAAGGGCGTTCAGAACATCGCCAAGATAACCCGCGCGATGGAAATGATCGCTGCCTCCAAGATGCGCAAGGCGCAGGAACGAGGCCTGGCCGGGAGACCGTACTCGGAAAAGATCGAGCAGGTCATCGCTGACCTGGCGGCCCTGCCGGAAACAGGCATACTGCACCCGCTCCTCCAGTGGCGGCCGGAGAAAAAACTGACGATCGTCCACATCACGCCGGACCGCGGGCTGTGCGGCGGCCTCAATGCCAACATCAACCGGTCGCTTTCCAGCTTTGTGCTGGAACAGCAGAAGCCCGTTGAGATCATTGCCGTAGGCAGGAAGGGGCGTGACTTCGCCCATCGCGCCGGCCTGGATATCGAGGCTGAGTTCACCGGCCTCGGCGATGCCCCCTCGTTCATCGATACCCTGCCCATTTCCAATATCGTCATCGATGACTATACGACCGGAAAAACAGACCGCGTGATGATATCGTATACCAATTTTATCAATACCATGGCCCAGAAACCGGTCATGAAACAACTACTGCCGGTTGAACCCGCCATTATTCCCGGCGGCGAGAACGTGGGCTACATTTATGAGCCGGATGCCAAGGCCGTCCTCGGCACGCTGCTGCCGCGTTTTGTTGAGATGGAGATATATCACGCTATCCTGGAAGCCATCGCCAGCGAGCAGTCCGCCCGTATGGTTGCGATGCGCAATGCCACGGACAGCGCCCAGGAACTGACCGCGGAACTGACACTCCTCTACAACAAGGCCCGGCAGGAGGCGATCACCACGGAACTGCTCGATATCACCGGTGGCGCCGCGGCGCTGGAAGGATAACATAAACTAAGCGTCTGTCACTGCGAACACAGTGAAGCAGTCTCTTGCATCGGACAGGCCGTGATTGAGATTGCCGCGCCCGCCTGAGGCGGGCTCACAATGACAGTAAATGAGGTTGAAATGGCTACAGGCAAAGTTACACAGGTCATCGGGACGGTGGTAGACATCGAATTTCCGCCCAACCAGTTGCCCGCGCTGTTCAATGCCATCGAGATTGAGACCGGCTTCGGCAAGATCGTGCTGGAAGTCCAGGACCACCTGGGCAACAACTGGGTCCGCTGCCTGGCCCTGTCTCCCACGGAAGGCCTGGCAAGAGGCGCAGAGGCCGTGGATACCGGGGCCGCGCTTAAGGTCCCGGTCGGCCGGGCGACGCTGGGCAGGCTGTTCGATGTCATGGGCACGCCCCTGGATAACCTCGGTGAGGTCAAGGCGGCTGATCACTGGCAGATACACCGCTCACCGCCCAGCTTCGAGGAGCAGGAGACCAGCACCGAGGTCCTGGAGACCGGCCTCAAGGTCGTCGACCTCATCGTGCCCTTTACCAAGGGCGGCAAGATCGGCGCCTACGGCGGCGCAGGCGTCGGCAAGACCGTCATCATCCAGGAGCTTATCCGGAACATCGCCACCGTCCACGGCGGCTTTTCCGTTTTCACCGGCATCGGCGAGCGCTCCCGCGAAGGCAACGACCTCTGGCGGGAGATGCAGGAGTCCGGAGTGCTGGAAAAGACGGTCATGGTCTTCGGGCAGATGAACGAACCGCCGGGCGTCCGTCTTCGTGTCGGTCTGACCGGCCTGACCATGGCGGAGTACTTCCGCGATCAGGAAGGGCAAGACGTCCTGCTCTTCATCGATAATATCTACCGCTACACCCTGGCCGGTATGGAAGTGTCGGCGCTCCTCGGACGCATGCCCTCCGCCGTCGGCTACCAGCCGACGCTCGCCACGGAAATGGGTGACCTCCAGGAACGTATCGCCTCCACCAAGAGGGGTTCGATCACTTCCTTCCAGGCCATTTACGTACCGGCTGACGATTATACCGACCCCGGCGTCGTGACCACCTTCGGGCACCTTGACGCCGTCGTCGCGCTGGAGCGTTCCATTGCCGAACAGGGCCTCTACCCCGCCGTTGATCCGCTGACCTCGACGTCCCGCATCCTCGATCCCTCTATCGTTGGCGAGGAGCACTACCGGGTCGCCCGTGAAGTACAGCGCGTTTTGCAGCGGTACAAGGACCTCCAGGATATCATCGCCATTCTCGGTATGGAAGAGCTCAGCGATGAGGACAAGATGACAGTCGCCCGCGCGCGACGCATCCAGCGGTTCCTGTCCCAGCCCATGTTCGTTTCCGAGGTCTTCACCGGTCGCCCGGGACGGTACGTCAAGACGGAAGACACCGTGCGCGGCTTCGCGGAGATATTGGATGGCAAGCATGACAACCTGCCGGAGCAGGCTTTCTTCATGGCCGGCACGATTGAAGATGTGATAGAAGAAGCCAAGAAACTGGGAGCTGGGGCAAATGCCTAAGCTGAGCGTTGAGGTCGTTACCGCGGAACGCATCGTCTATTCCGGTGAGGTCGATGCTGTGATCGCGCCCGGCAGCGAAGGCCAGCTCGGCATCCTGCCTCATCATGCGCCGCTCATGACCTCGCTGTCCGCGGGAGAGCTCATCCTGCGCACGGGTAAAGATGAAGAGATCCTCGCCATATCCGGCGGGTTCATCGAGGTACGCCCGGAACGTATCATTGTTCTTGCCGACCAGGCGGAACGCGCTGAAGAGATCGATATTTCCCGGGCTGAAGCCGCCCGCAGGAAGGCGGAAGAACGGCTCAAGCAAGGGACTTCCGGAACGGAAGAAGACCGGGCAGATGCCGCGTTACGGCGTGCCCTGGTTCGCCTTTCCGTAGCTGAAAAGGTCAAGACCCGCCGGGGAGGCAGGGTCTAGAAGGAACGGCAGGGGCGGATCGAACGCAACTCACCGGTTCTTAGAAACAGCGGGAAAGGCACATCCGGAGTTTATCCGAGGCAGGGGCTACTTCGGTTTCTTTTCGTTCAAGTCCAACAGACCTTCTATAGCTTCAATCGATATCCGCCGCGCTGTCAGGTCGATTGACATAATGACTGGGCCGATGAAGGGGATGAGGATATCGCCGTTTTCACCACTGACGATGAGGTTATCGTTGGCCGCCCCGGCAAGCACATCGATAACCGGGCCGATGACTTCCCCATCGGTCGTGAAAACATCCAGGCCGATGAGTTCCTCATGATCGTATGATTCATTCAGTGAGGAATGCTGCATGGTGAAAAAACACGCTCGTATCTTCGAGCATCTCGGGGAGCGAGAAGCATGGTGAACAAAAGCAGGGAAGTGGGACGGCTTCCCATGCGGACCCTGGAAGACGGGACGAGATAGGGTTACATGATTTCCAGTCTAACGCGAGTAGCAGCTTTGGCTGCCTTGACCCTGAGAAGGGTACGCATCGCCTGGGCTATCTGCCCCTGTTTTCCGATGATTCTACCTTTGTCATCATCAGCGACACGCAACTTCAGGGTGATGCCATCTTCGTTGGTTTCCTCTTCGACGGTCACTGCATCGGGATCATTGACGATGGACTTGGCGATGTACTCCACTAGGTCTTTCATGCTTTCTCCTTGACCGGTTTAAACTTTTCCAGAATACCCGCCTTTTCGAGCAATCTGGTAGTGGTTTGAGTTGGCTGGGCGCCTTGCCGTAGCCAGTGCAGTGCTTTCTCCTCATTAATGGAGATGGTGGCTGGTTCCGTCATCGGATTGTAATGGCCGATTACCTCTACAAAAGCTCCGTCCCTGGGAGCATTAATATCTGCGACAACCAGTCTGTAACTGGGCTGTTTTTTCGCACCGACACGCCGAAGTCTGATCCTGAGCATTTATACCTGCCTTTGCTGAGTTTTGATATACGTTCCATATTATGCACTATAAGCTTTATGCTGTCAATGGGCGTGCCAGAATTGTTAATAGTTTGTTGAGAATCTCTTGAACCGGGGCTATAATCAGGGTTATGCAGATACGGTACTACCATGAATGGACCGTTACCACGGCCCGCGCCCGGCAGATTCAGGATGAGTTGAAAAACCGGGTCTGCTGTGAAGGAGAACCGGTTTCCGTCAGATACGTGGCCGGTGTCGACGTATCCGTCAACAGGTTCCGGAAAACAGGAACGGCGGCAATCGCCGTACTGGCTTATCCGGAAATGTCCGTCGTTGAGGTCAGCCGGGTCACGGACAGCATCCGCTTTCCCTATGTGCCGGGCCTGCTCACTTTCCGTGAAGCTCCGCTTGCCCTGAAAGCGTGTGAAATGCTGGAGATAAATCCGGACCTGTTCCTGGTTGACGGCCAGGGTTACGCGCACCCGCGCCGCATCGGGCTGGCCTCTCACCTGGGCCTTTGCCTGGACACTCCCACCATCGGCTGTGCCAAGTCCCGCCTCATCGGTGAATTTGAGGAGCCGGGGCAGACCGCCGGGAGCGAATCCGCTCTCGTCGATAGCAAAGAAACAATAGGTAAGGTGGTCAGAACGAGGGACGGCATTAGACCGTTGTTTATATCTGTCGGCCATAATATCGGCCTGGAGGCAGCGGTTCGCTGGACGCTTGCCTGCTGCCGCGGTTACCGGCTGCCGGAACCGACCCGCCTTGCCCACCAGGCCGCCGGCGGTCATCTGAAAATCTAACCGGCGTACTTGCCGGACAAACGGGTCACGCGGTAGACTTACAAGAGAACCCTGTCAATTCGGAGAGAAAAAGATGCTGGAATTACGTGAAACGCTGAACAGTTTGCAGGCCAGAATAGCCATGGCCGTGGAGCATCTTTGACATCGCCGCCCGTGAAAAAGAGATAGCGGAGCTTGAAAAACAGTCATCCACCCCGGATTTCTGGAACGATCAGATGAACGCTCAGGCCATGATGCGGAAACTCGCTGCGAAAACAAAATCCGTACAGGAGTGGCGGGACCTGGAGAAAAAGCTTCGTGACACTGCTGAATTGATCGAACTGTCCGAAGAAGACGAATCCCTGCAGGCAGAGATAGAACAGGAACTGGACAAGCTCTCGGACCAGCTTGACGACCTTGAATTCAGGCTTTCGCTAAGTGGTGAGTTCGACGCCCGCAACGCCATCCTGGCCATTCACGCTGGGGCCGGCGGGACGGAATCACAGGACTGGGCCGAGATGCTCATGCGCATGTACCTCCGGTTCGCGGAACGGCGCGGTTTTCAGGCAGACGTATTGGACACGTCGCCGGGAGACGAGGCCGGTATCAAGAACGTCACCATCTCCATGAGCGGGGACTACGCCTACGGCTACCTCAAGTCCGAACACGGCGTGCACCGTCTCATCCGGCTTTCCCCGTTCGATGCCGACCATGCCCGGCACACGTCTTTCGCCCTGGTGGAGGTCATGCCGGAAGCCGAGGGGGATGTCGATTTGGAAATAGCCCCGGACGATATCAAGGTGGATACTTACCGCTCCAGCGGCCCCGGCGGCCAGCATATGCAGAAGACCAGCAGCGCCGTCCGTGTTACGCACGTCCCCACCGGCATCGTGGTGACCTGTCAGAGCGAGCGGTCCCAGCACATGAACAAGGACTTCGCCATGAAGATCCTGCGTTCCCGTCTGCTGGAAAAAGAGATAGAAAAACAGGAAGAAGAAAAGGCCAGGCTCAAGGGCAAACGTATCGAAGCCGGCTGGGGCAACCAGATACGCAGCTATGTGCTGCACCCGTACCGCATGGTCAAGGACCACCGGACGGATTACGAGACCGGGAATACCGAGGCCGTCCTGAACGGAGACCTGGATGGCTTTATCGACGCCTACCTGCGCGCGTCGATGGGGAGCGAAGAAGCGTGAAAAAGAAGATAGTTATCAGTATATTGCTGGTGATTCTGGCACTCGGTGCGATTGTACCTGCTGCCGGCGGGGCGGAAGACCTGGCCCTGCAAAGTCTCGATCCCGTCGTCGATTTTCCCATGGGTATCACCTTCTCAGCCTCTGCCCAAAGTCCGGCTGATATCGTCGATATGCGTTTGCACTACATGGTCGAACGACAGGGGTTCGCCCGTATCGTCTCCGAGATAAAGCCATCCTTCACGGCCTCCCGTTCCGTTACGGCAAGCTGGGTCTGGGACATGAGAATGACCGGCGGTATGCCGCCCGGCACGAGCATCGATTACTGGTGGACGGCTGTCGATGCTGATGGTACAGAGCAGGAAACGCTGCCCGGTAACCTGGTGTTGCAGGACAACCGTTACGACTGGGAAAGCATCACCGAGGGCATGGTGACGCTCTACTGGTACAGCGGCGGGGATGACTTTGCCGGGGAGCTGATGGATGCCACCCAGGACGCTCTGACGAGGCTTTCCGATACGGCGGGCGCGGAACTGGAAGAACCGGTCAGCCTCTACATCTACAAGGATTCGGCGGCGCTGCGCGGCGCGCTGATTTTTGCCCAGGAATGGACAGGCGGCGTTGCTTTCACCCAGTACGGCGTGGTGGCTATCGGTATCGGCACCAGCGCCTCGGAACTGGAATGGGGCAAACGGACCATCGCCCATGAACTGACCCACCTGGTAACGGCGCAGGTCGTTGCCAACCCCTACGGGGACATGCCTACCTGGCTCAGTGAGGGACTCTCCATGTACGCGGAAGGAGACCTCCAGTCCACGTTTACCAATGTCTTCGGGACCGCCTTGAAAGACGGCTCGCTCATATCCGTCCGCAGTCTCGCCAGCCCCTTTTCCACGGACGATTTCAATGCGTACCTTTCCTACGCGGAAAGCTATTATCTCGTGGACTATCTCATCAGCCGTTACGGCCGGGATAAAATGCTGGAGTTGCTGGACACGCTCTCTGAAGGAACGACGTATGATAATGCGCTGCTGCAGGTCTACGGGTTCGATATGGACGGGCTCAACACCGAGTGGCAGGCTTACGTTGAAACCGCGGTATCCTGATTTAGTATCGGACTGAAAGTCCCTAGGTTATCTGATGACCTCGGGGCGTGCCGCGGGACGGGCGCGAAGGGCCGTCTTCTTGGCCTCTTCTATCGCCGTTCGGAATTCTTCCTCGGAATACGTCGCCCCGCATTGCAGGCACTGGATGTAGGCGCCGTAGACATCGGCTTCCAGGGACAGGTCCCCCCGGCACCGCCGGCAGGCCTTTGACCTGATGATTGAAAGCATTTACGTACCTCCCCGGATATTTCCGATCGTCGGTATCATAATAGGTGCTCCTCGTACGGCAGGAAATCCGGAATACACCCATTTGGGGGATTAACCGGCACCAATTGTCGAGTGGTGGTTTCTACCCACGTTGCTGCGGATAAAGTATCCAAAAGGGTTTGTTCCGGCAAAATCTGATGATAGTGTAGGTTATAACAGATCCAATTGCCCCGGGAATTCGCTTTTCTAAGACCGGGACCGCTCATGCCGGTTTCATCTTCGATTTTTGGCTTTATTTCATGACCCTGGTACCTGCTTGCTAAATTAGCTAACAGCATGTTAGACTGGTGCCAGCATGAACGCACAGGAACGGTTTTCCTACGATTCCATGACCATCCATGACCTGCCGGCGGCGGAACGTCCGCGGGAACGTCTGCAGAGGCTTGGAGTGGAGGCTCTTTCCGCGCAGGAAATACTGGCCGTCATACTCGGCCGGGGCATTTCAGGGGAATCGGTCATGCTGACGGCACAGCGGCTGCTCAGCCAGTTCGGAGGGCTGAAAGGCATTGCCGCGGCTACCCTGGAGGAGCTTTCGACGGTCCGCGGCATCGGCCTCGCCAAGGCCGCCCAGATCAAGGCCGCTGTCGAACTCGCGGCCCGGGTCAACTCGTATTCTGAAGAGAACGGCAAGACCATCGTCAAGACACCGGAAGACGTCGTCGGGCTGGTGGGAAACCGGCTGCAGGAAAAGAAGAAAGAATATTTCCTGGCCATACTCCTGGATACCCGCAACCGGTTGATACGCGTGGCGGAGATCTCCATCGGGAGCCTGGACAGCAGCATCGTTCACCCCAGGGAAGTCTTCAAGGAAGCCCTGGCTGCCAGCGCCGCGGCGGTCATCTTCGTCCACAACCATCCTTCCGGTGATACCGAGCCTTCCGGGGAGGACCTCAAGGTAACCAAACGCCTCGCGGACGCCGGGGAGATCATGGGCATCGATGTCCTTGACCACGTCATCATCGGCGGCAGGGAACACCGGAGCATGAAACGGCAGGGACTGTTCTAGTTACCCAAAAAGAATAAATAGCGAAAAATAACAGGTAACTTTTTGAAAAATAGAACGTTATAAAAAGTAGCCGGACAGCCCTCAAAAGACAGTGCTCCGGCACAACGGTAGGGGAGTAGCGTTGGCTGATCCTATCAACTGGGTAGTGTTACTCATACCGGTGCCAATTGTGGCGATACTCGTGTGCCATCATGCGCACAAGACCGGGCGTTCCCGCAAGGCCTGCCTGCTCTGGACGCTCGGGTCTATCTTACTTTTTCCGTTGGTTCCCATCACGTATCTCATCACCCGTAAGAACATCGATTCCCAGGACCTGCCCGATGATGATACCCTCGACTACGGTAAACACTGATGGTCGCTTCTCTCGTGAAAAAGATCATAACCTTGCCGGTGTTTCTGACGCTGCTGGCAGTATCTTCGTGTGCCTGCGTCACCGGGGATTTCGGTAACGGTACGGAATCCGCCTCACTCAATGTGCCTTTCGAAGTTAACGTTAACGTCGGCGGCCCGTTCCTGCCCGGGGAAAGGATCATGTACGGGATCGGCATTATCAACCATTCGTCCGCCAACCTGACCCTTGCCCCGTTACATGCTCCCATGTTCATCACACGGTTGGATACCGGTGAAATCGTTTATTCTTCTCCGGGTGGCCGGGGAAGTTACATCCTGGACCCGAAATTCTCCTTCTTACCCAATAAAGGCTTCTGGGACCAGTTGGATGACGACGGCCGGCAGGTGCCTCCGGGGCGGTACGAAATAACCCACGCCTACACTGCCGTAAACCAGGAAACATCACAATCATACTCCGTCACCGCCAGCGATGACTTTGTTATCGTTGAACCGGACAGCGCAATGTCCCTGGAATTGACACCAGACCTTGCGGTCACGATGGACAACATGACCGTAACATTGACGCGCTTGACTTTGACCGCCGCCGGAGGTGAAGTTTCGTTCTTCGCCACCCCTCCGGGTTATAAGCTTCCTCCTCCGGAAGCGCATATGACTGATTATGAAGTGTGGAACGATTCATCCCTGACATTTCAACAGGATGGCAGAATTGTCCACAAAACCGTTCAAAGCGGCATGTGGGACCCGGACGGCATCGAGGCTTCCTGGGACATCGGTCCGGTAGCGCATGGCACGCGGGAACTCACCTTTATCGTCACGAGGTTTGCCGGGCGTGAAGGCCCCTGGATATTCACCGTCAGCCTGGAATAACTTGATTCACCGCATTCAGGATTGTAGACAAAAAGAGGAGCGCTGCTACAGCGCCCCTCTCTGCGTTCAAATGGTAAGTCCGGGGTCAGGTAATTAGTGTTCCGCGCCGGGGCCTTCCGCTACCGTGGGTTTATTGGGGTCTTCCGGTTTGCGGACGTACTGCGCGGTGAGGGCGATATCCATGAAGACAATCGGTTTGTTGATCTTATGGAATTCCAGGGGAGTGTGCACCATGCCGGCGGGAACGTGGACGAAGCAGGTCTCGGTGATGACCAGCTTCTCCTGTTCGCCTTCCGGGCCGAGATAGAGCCAGACTTCCGCGTCGAACTCATTGACCTTGGTGGCGTCGGCGTTCTGGAAAGCCAGGAACTGATCGAAGTCGTGCGTATGCGGGTCGTTGATCATCAGGAACGGTTCGGTCACGCAGAACCAGTCCATGCGGTAACCGGAGTTCCATTCGCGTCCCCAGATATGGAAAGAAGGCGCGGTAAGCTGGGGATAGAGCTTGGTGAAATCACCCACGGGCTTGCTCTTGTAGTATTTTGCGTACTTTTCAGATATCATCTCGATCTCTCCTTTTCTTGATAAATGCTGGTAAAGATTATACGGCGTTCAATGCAATGGAATCAACCTTTGAAGAACATCACATCAGATTCCTCAGGAACTTCTTGCAGAAATGGTGGGCGAGGGCCATGATGACTGTGCTTGTGATGACGGCCGCCATGACGTCGAAGGAAAAACCGGTGATGGCGACCCCGAGTGCCGTTCCCGCCGCGGGCGGGTGCTCGAAGTCAAGCGCCACCATGGCCCAGATGGCGATGCCGACGGCTACAGCATATACCCCATTCGCCGCGAGAACGCTCCCGTGGGGAATGGCGGCGCAGGCGGAGCCGGCTATGAGGCCGATGATATGGCCGCCGATCACCCGCCGCGGCTTGGCCGTG
The DNA here is from genome assembly GCA_964589285.1 of uncultured Dehalococcoidaceae bacterium. GTDB lineage: Bacteria > Chloroflexota > Dehalococcoidia > Dehalococcoidales > RBG-16-60-22 > DAOUEG01. The sequence continues at coordinate 15,911 of CAZPSP010000032.1, forward strand.
GGGCTCTTCGGCATGGTGAAAACAATGAATGCCGAGGCGCCGATAGAAGCGATGACCACGGCATTTTCCAGTGTGAGCGCTACCAGGATCACGAAGACCACCGCCGTGGCGAGAAGGCTCTGATAGAGATAATGCTTCCATAGGCGGGGAAATTCGGCGCGGATTCTTCCGTAACGGCGCAGTATCCAGGCTATGACGGTTTTCATAATCGGCGGTCCTCGACCCGTCTTTATCATACATCTTCACTCGCGGCCCTGTACACCTGCATGCTGCCGCCGCGTATGATAAGATATCAGTAGAAACGAGAAAGAGAGTTTTCCCATGCGAGCTACTCGATTATTGATAGTACTGGCGGTCCTTACATTGTCTCTGGTGATGACCGCCTGCCCGGCGCCGACCTCTACGGTTTCGCAGACCACTACTTCCGGTCTTGACCGCACTGTGCCGCCGGCCACCGGTCCTCTCCGCCTTTACGGGACCGACCCCTACACGCTCGATCCCGCCCTGGCGGCGGACATGAATTCCCACAGCTTTATCGTGCAGTTATTCAACGGGCTGGTCCGGCTGGGAGACAATCTTCAGGTCGTGCCTGATATAACAGAGAGCTGGGACGTTAGCGACGACCTGCGCACCTATACGTTTTACCTTCGAGATGATGTGGTTTTTCATGATGGCTCCAGAGTGACCGCCGCGGATTTCAAGTATTCCTGGGAGCGCGCTGCGAGTCCCTCTACCGGTTCTTATGTTGCCCAGACGTACCTGGGAGACATCGTTGGAGTGACGGACATGCTTTCCGGCAAGGCTACTTCCATAAGCGGCGTCATCGTGGAGGATGAATACACTCTCAGTGTCACCATCGATGAGCCGAAGTCGTATTTTCTTTCAAAACTGACCTATCCTACCGCGTTCGTGGTGGATAAGAATACGGTGGAAAGCGGCAGCACGTGGTGGCGGACCGGTCCCAACGGAACCGGTCCCTTTAAACTGGCGGACTGGCAGCACCAGTCTTCCCTCACGCTGGAACGCAATACCAGCTACCACGGCGCCATACCCTCGCTGGAACGCGTGGAATTTACCCTGTGGAGCGGTATTCCCGTGAACATGTACGAAGACGGCGACATTCACGTCGCCGATATCGGCGTGGCTTACATCGACCGAGCCACTGATCCGGAAGGGGCGTTCGCCGGCCAGCTGCATGCCACACCGGAACTCAGCTTCAGTTGGATTGGGTTCAATACTACCACTGAACCGTTCGATGATATCCATGTCCGCCGCGCTTTCACCATGGCGTTGGACAAGAACAAAATCATCTCGGTGATGTTCCGGGACCTCGTCGAGGCTGCGGACGGTATCCTGCCTCCCGGTATGCTGGGGTATAATGAAGACCTCAGCGGTATTCCGCATGACCCGGAACTGGCCCGACAGGAACTGGCGGCATCCCGGTATGGCGGTCCGGAGGGCCTGCCGGATATCACGCTGACGACATCCGGCTACGGAGGCAACATATCGGCCTACCTTGAAGCGGCGGTAACGGAGTGGCGTGAAAATCTTGGGGTGGAAGTGACCATCCGCGTCCTCGATCCTGACTACTACATTTATAACCTCAAGGCGGAAAAGGACGAGATGTTCGATATCGCCTGGGTGGCGGATTACCCGCACCCGCAGGACTTCCTGGATATCCTGTTCCGTTCCGGGGCGGAAAACAACTTTGCGGAGTATTCGAACCCTGAAGTAGATTCCTTACTCGAACAGGCAGCCGTGGCCGCCGATGAAATTACCAGTCTGACTTTGTACCAGCAGGTGGAGCAGATGCTCGTGGATGATGCGGCGTGCCTGCCGCTGTGGTTCGGGCAAAACTACTACCTGGTCAAGCCCAACGTAGAAGGCTATGAACTCAATGCCATGGGCCTGGCCCCGCTGGAAAAGGTAAAAGTGAACGGTTAGTCGCTGCCGGGTTTTTTAGCAAGTAAGTATGGCGGAGGGGGCGGGATTCGAACCCGCGGTTGGCTTGCACCAACAACGGTTTTCAAGACCGTCACCATAGGCCGCTCGGACACCCCTCCGTAGGCTCATAAAGTTGTCAAGTAGCAGGTATGTCCCGGGCGAATCGTCGCTCCGAGCCATGACTATATTCTACTGTTATTCGAGGGCTTGTTCAAACGGCTTGGCGGCCGCTTCCTGAAGACCTGGTATCACATGGCTGTAGATGTCCAGGGTCACGGAGATGTCCAAGCTTCTCCTGGATGATTTTGGGATTGATGCCTTGTTTACTGTGAAACAGGCATGCGTTCATTCATTCCCGCAAGATATACAGCATGCAACCGGTTGTGCGCCCCTAACTTTGCCATTATGTTCCTCAAATGGACTCTTACGGTGTAAATCGAGATCGTCAATGTAGCTGCAATCTCATTATTGGATAGACCCCGGGCGACCAGCTCTAATACTGTATTCTCACGTCGGGTTAGAGTGCCATGTTTTTCCTGCTTCTCAGATGATGTCTCCCTTGAACATTTATGCTTACAAAGCAGATCCTCCGCCATATCACGACCGAGGATGAATTTGCCATCAGCGACAAGCAGAACAATCTCTATCAGATTATTGACCTTGACATCCTCTTTAGACAAATAGGCCCCGGTCCCAATACTGCAAACGAAACGACATTCATCATTGTTGACCTCGTCAGTCACTATAATAAACCGAAGGTCGGACAATTCCCGATGGATACGATCAAGTATCTCGGTCCCGTTATAGCCGATATCTATCACAATGATGTCTGGCTGATGCTTTAAGACTGACGCTAATATCTCGTCATTGGTCTTTTCACAAATCGATATGGGCCTGATCGATGGATGGTCTTCCAGGATCTTGAAAATTCCATAAGTGGCAACATCTCTCTTGTCAACTACACCAACTTTCAACATAAGTCCAATCCTCAAAGCCTCAATCACTATAGTCCTTTTTAGGTATACTGTCAACGCTATCATATGAAAGTACTATATCGTGGCCGTAATATATACTCTACAAAAGGTATTGCCCGAAGAATATGTGCCCGACTATAATTCCTACAATCATGATACCCAGTCTTCAGTAAAGAGATGGTAGACCTTTAATACATATCGAGGTCATATCTGGAGAACGCACCGGGTACCAGTAATTATCACAAGGAGGGACGTGTATCGCAAACGAGATTTGGCTTTTTATGGCAGGCAAGGAATTAGCCAAGGAGGGACTGCAATGAGGAAGAGACTTATATTTTTCGTTTTAGCTTTGATTTTGGTAGCTTCTCTGGCTATCGGCTGTGGCGGGTCCGAGGAGACCACCACAACGACACAGAGCCAGACAACCACTACGCAAGCGACAAGTTCCACGACAACCCCCACG
>CAZPSP010000033.1:0-19166 GCA_964589285.1 uncultured Dehalococcoidaceae bacterium
GAGATGGAATCTCGTGACTGGAGTTCAGACGTGTGCTCTTCCGATCTCGGGACTTATTACAATAATATGTGACATCCATGGAAACGGACACTATCACGGCCATAGCCCTGGGGATCGGCCTGGCTGCGGCCGCCGGGTTCAGGGTTTTCGTACCGATGCTGGTAGCCAGCATCGCGGCCTATTTCGGCGTATTTCCAGCCCAGGAAGGGTTCATGTGGCTGGGATCACTGCCCGCGGTGATATGTTTCGGGACGGCGACACTGTTCGAGATCCTGGCCTACTACATTCCGGTCATCGATAATTTTCTGGATACCATCACAACCCCGATGGCGGTGCTCATGGGTACGCTCCTGCTGACGTCCGTACTGCCGATCGATAACGCCATGCTCAAATGGCTGACCGGGTTCATCGTAGGGGGCGGCGCCGCGGCCACGGTACAAAGCGCGACCGTGCTGACGAGGCTGGTTTCCACAACGGCAACCGCGGGAACGATCAATCCGGCGGTGGCAACCACCGAACATGCCGCGGCAGTCGGCACTTCCCTGTTGTCACTCGTCATCCCGCTCATCGTGGTGGCGGTGCTGCTGGTGCTGCTCGTCGGCGTCCTGGTCATCTTCCGGAAGAAATTCTTCAGACGATAGGGGTTAGGCGCTTGGATCGTTTTCGTTTCGCCATCCATCCTCACATCGCAACACAAGCTGAGACTTGCTTGCTATTGCCGCCGCGGGCAGTGTATATTCGCTGTAGCCGGTATAAAACTGGAAGGAGAATGTGATGACGCCCCAGGAAATGGAAGCCACAATAGCGGAATTGCAGAACCAGGTCAGCGAACTCCGGAAGAAGTACGCGTACCTCGATGACATCAACCAGGTCAAGCGGCTCCAGCGGGCCTACAGCTATTATGTCATGCGGATGATGAAGCAGGAGGTCATCGATTGCTTCGCCGAGCACCCGGAGACCGCCCTGTACTGGCTGGAAGGCGCCTACCTGGGCAAGGACGCGGTGAAACGGTATTTCGAGACCAACGATCCGGGCACAGGCCAGCCTGCGGACTTCTTCCACCAGGTCATGCCCATCGCCGGGGTGGTGGACGTGGAAGGCGACAGAGCGTGGGGCCGGTGGTATACGTTCGGCAGCCATTCACTCCCGGCCGGGGACGGCACGTTCCGCAAATCATGGGTGGCGGGCGTGTATGAGATCGAATACATCAAGCAGGACGGCGTGTGGAAGTTCCTCGTCATCCGCTGGTATATTCCATACACGGTAACCATTCCCGATGAACTGTGGCGCTGGCCGGACGTAATCCGTGACGGGATGGCGAACCCGCGGCGCCCGTTCCCGGTGGCGGACGTCCCGTTCGATTACGACGATCCGCGTTTCATGTCCGGTTACATCCTGCCCTTCCATTACAAGCACCCGGTCACCGGGAAAGAAGCTTCTTACCGGGAAAACAACGAGCGGATCATCAGGGAACACAAGGCAAGGCAGAAGCCATAGAATAGTGAAATTCAAGAAGCGCGTTTACAGGAGCATCGGGGACCTCTGCCGCGACCTGATGTATCCCGTCAAGAACAGGAAACTGCTCAGGAGGGCCGCGAACGAAGACCTGATATCAACGGCTTTCCGGGAGAGACTGATGCTGGCGGTGACCGCGGTCAACGGGTGCCGGTACTGTTCGTATTTTCATACCAAACAGGCGTTGAAAAGCGGTGTCGGTCCTGTGGAAATAAGCCGGCTGCTGTCAGGAGACATCACCGACTGTCCGCCGGACGAGGCGGTGGCGGTAAGTTATGCGCAGCACTGGGCCGAGGCCAACGCCCGCCCTGAACCGGAGACCACCAGGAGATTGCAAGAGACTTACGGGCAGGATATAGCTGAAGCCATTACCACCTATCTCCACATGATTCGCGTGGGCAACCTGCTGGGCAATACCTGGGACTACATCCTGTACCTGGTGACGTTTAGTTGGCTGCGGAAAGATTCATAATCCGGGATATCCGCTGTCCGCCCCTGATCGATCGAATGCGCACACTGTCGCCGGCAGCAATATTTCTATCATACATGATATATGGTATGATTACCTGACATGCATAATGACAGCCCATGTTTCACCGTAAAGGGAGGTAAGCTATGGAAAATAGTTCAGCAGGGTATACAGCGTTCAACAACCTGGTACACATCGGCATGGTGGTAAAGGACATGGAGAAAGCCATCGAGCGTTTTACCGCCCTGGGAATAGGTCCTTTCACACCCCGCATCTTGCCCGCGGAGAACCGGGAAACGTACCGGGGCAAGCCGTTCAATCCCGCGGAGAGAGTGACCATCCAGATAACCCGCATCGGGAACATGGAACTGGAACTAATCCAGCCGCTCGACGGACCGTCCCCGCACCGGGAATTTCTCGAAGCCAAAGGGGAGGGCATCCAGCACCTCGGGTTCATGGTAAAAGACCTGGAAGGGGCGGTGAAGGACCTGACCGCGGAAGGTTCCGAGGTCCTGCTGACCTCAGCGTTCCCCAACGGGGGCGGTGTGGCCTACCTGGACCTGAATGCAGCGGACCTTATCGTGGAGCTGGTGCAGCCCGGCAACCGGTAATCATGGCGGTTTGACAGTACACTGCAAGCATTTTAAACTATTCATAACCTAACACATGAAGCACAAGATACAGAAAGGAGACATCCGAATGACTTCAAAGTATGGCAAGTATATCACGACGGAGCTGAAGAGAAATGTCGTCATGCCCGGCTATAAGGGCCCGCAGCTGATACGGCAGGGCTACGCAGACGGCCACCGGCTGGGCCTGGAACACGTTATCTGGATGGATAACGAAGTCCTGCCCGGCGGTTTCTACGGCGAATACACGTGGCAATGGCCTTCCACGATGAAAGACCAGATGCAGATACAGCGGATGCCCGCTCCCGAGATAGTGACGCCGGAACTCGTCAAGAGCGGGAAGGTACAGGGCATCGCCCCACACGCCCACCCGTTCATCGAGATCTTCAGCTACTTCGGGACCAATGTGGACGATCCATCCGATCTCGGCGGCGAGATAGAGTTCTGGCTGGAAGACGAGAAATTCGTCTTCACCAAGAGCTTCATGGTCTACATCCCGGCGAACATGGAGCACTGTCCGTTGGTATTCCGGCGAATGGACGCCCCCATGTTCCACATGACGCTCGGTTCCGGCGACAAATATGTCTAGCCCGGTAAGCGTATTCAAACTCATCAATGAAGAGAGGTAATCAGAATGGGTAAAAACGCCAAATATGGTGTCGATAAAGCCAAAGCCAACCCGAGCTATCCAGCTTACCAGACGAAGACGGACCCGAACATCGTCAAACCGATAATCACAGTGGATGACGAGGTCGTTCCGGGCGCTGAGTTTTACGCCGATACCAAGTGGATATTGCCGGGAACGGACACGGAAATCAAGCTCTGCGAATCCCACACCCACAAATTCGGAGTGATGCTCGGTTTCTTCGGGTTCAATTACGATAATATCCAGGACCTCGGGGCGGAGATCGAGATAGTCATCGATAACGAGGTCAATATCGTGGACCGGAGCTTCGCCGCATACGTACCGGAGGGGGTCCAACACGGGCCGATCATCGTCCGGAACGTAAAGCGCCCGATCTTCTGGGTCTCTTCCGCCCGCGCCCCCAGGTACGAATAAAGCCCTACTTAAACCTCGTTTTGTTGTAGCAAAAACCGGATTCAGGAGGGAGAATTTGGAAAAGAAACAATATACCGACCGCTTGATCAGCGATTGCGGCTATGAAGCCACTCATATCATGAAAGTAGACCGGAACCGGCTCCCGGACTTCATGTCCGTGGACTGCACATGGTTCTGGAGCAGCCAGCCCAACCAGATCGTGGACGGCACACGCCTCAGCCAGGAAAACCAGGTCATCGGCTTGGTCGGCTCGGACACGGACGACCCGTTCACCCTGGGGGGAGAAATGACCGTGTGGGTGGACGGCAAGAAGAACGTCCTCAGCAAGAGCAGCCTTATTTTCGTGCCGGCGGGCGTGCCGTTCGGGCCGGTGCAAATCAACCACATGGAGCATCCCATTTTCTATACCAGCATGGGCGTGCTCCCGGATCCCAAGGACAAACGCGATCCCAACCTGCCGCGCTATACCATCATCGACCAGACCAAGGAGAAGGCCGTGACGCCGCCTCCGCCTCCCGACGGGAAAATGACGATGAGGGGCGCTCGCCTGCTTCACATGGAAGACGACATGGCGAAGGGGTCCTTCTACGTTGACTTCGTCTGGTTCTACGAGGGCTACGGCCAGGCCCCGATGGGCATCCACGACCACGAGTGGCCGGAATTAATGGTCATGACCGGCTGCGACCCGCAGCACCCGTACGACCTCGGCGGCGTCTTCAGCGTCGCCCTGGGCGATGAAACGCACTACCTGTCCAAGAGCACCATGGTCTGCATTCCCGCTCACGTCATGCACTGCCCGTGGAAGTTCCTCCAGATAGATAAACCGACCCTGGCATTCACCGCCAGCCCATCCGGTATGTACTACAGTTCTGAAAAGGACGAATGGTAAGACACCCGAAGGGGCGGCGCTAGCCGCCCCCTTTTTTCTTTGTCTGTAACAGGAGGCGATCATGACCCGTGAAGAGTTCCTGGAATACATGGACCATTTCAATAATCACCGCTGGGACAAGGTGACCAGCTACTTCGGGGAGGACTTTACGCTGGAATACCCGGACAGCTTCGGCAACCCGGCGTCAGCGGGAAGGACGCTGCACAGCCCGGAGGAATTCATCGCCAATTACCAGGCTATTGCCTCAACCACAAGGGAAGTACTCAACCTGGGCGCGTTCATGGAGCAGGGCAACCAGTTCTTCGTGGAGTTCGTGACGGAGTTCCACGTTTTTGCGGACGCGCCGGAGGGGGCGCATTCCCTGGGGAAAAAGGGCGATGTCATCGTGATGAACCAGTGCGTGCTGTACGACGTGGATGAGAAGGGCAAGTTCAAACGGATACGGATCTTCCACCACCGGTACCTCGATCCTTCTTATGCACAACATTGAACCATCTTAATTACAAATATTATCTATTGGGGCGGCCTAGGCCGCCCTTCTAATTTTGTAACTACCTTAAGCTTACAGCCCGTATTCCAGGTACTCGCTCTCGCAGGGGTTGCCGAGCGCAATCCAGGCTTTTTGTTTGCCCGGACAACTGATGATGCTGACCAGCGTTTTCATCATTCTGGCCATGGGGAATGGATTTTGCGCGTCCGGGTGGCGGCAGATCGAGTTGGGGTAATTGTTGTGGTCCTGCAAAAGTTCCTGGATGACTTCAACGGAGAGATGCCCGTGATGGCTTTTCAGCAGGTCTAATAACCGCCGGCTGCGGACATAGGAATCCGGGAACTGGACAGGGGCCAGGTCGTCCGGCTTGAACCGCTCGGTCTTGAAATGATTTGCGTGGGTGAGTATGCCGTCCTCGGGGTAACTGATATCGACGTCATCAGCGGTCGCTTCCACATCCACGATATCGCCCCGGGCGCTGGTCAGAAGATAGTTCTTGGCAGACCGGCCTTCTGCAGTGGCTATGAAACCGATGGCCTGCCCGAGATTTTCAGAGGACAGTACCTTCCCAAGAATAATATGTGAAGGCACACCGCCGACCGGAGAAAGCGAGCTTTTGTTCCTGACCAGGTTGAGATTCAATGAGATGCCAGCGGAGTTGAAACCGATAAGACCCAGGCAACCCACCGGGGCGAACGCCATCATGGCCGGTCCGCCGGAGGGCCTCATCTTGAGCAGCACGATGCTGTCCTGCCAGACGCTGACATAGTCGAAATTCTGCCCGGCGATGATCTCACCGTCAGCAGTAGCTTCAGGCGCGATAGCATAGGATGTGCAGCCCATGACGGAAGGGACGGCTAGTTCATAGGTGATGTTGAGGAAGAAAATGTCCCGGAAATCCACCTTCGCCCCGGCGGCCATGCCCTTCATCTCTTCCACGATTTCCGGAGCATAGGCCTCCGCGGCGGGAAGATAGAGCGGTATGTATTTATCGGCCATTTCCAACGTCTTTTCACGGCCGCCGAACATGTTGTAGACACCATCGAGCATGGCGGAGATCTCAGGGCAGGCCTCGCCGTATTGAAACCCCATTTCATAGGGAGTACCGCCGGCCTCGACCACCTTCATCCTGTTACTATTTTTGCTGTCAGTCATCGTTCTCTCCGTTTCGTTTTTTATTACCGCTCTTTCCAAGGCGGGACCTGTCTGGTAGATTGCTAAATTTCGATATTAGAAAGACGTTCGAGCACCTTGACGAGCGCCTGGGTCCCGCTCCTGCCCTCGCCGGCGGCCTGCAGTGAACCCAGCAACTGGTGCAGCAGTCCCGTGACCGGCAACGTTACCTGTTGCGATTCCGCCGCTTCCATGACGAGCCGTAGGTCTTTCTGCATGAGGTCCACCATGAAACCGGGTCGGAAGTCGCGCTGGACCATGCGGGGAGCGAGGTTGGCAAGCTGCCAGGAACCGGCGGCGCCGGCCTTGACGGCATCAATGGCGGCCGTCAGATCGACGCCCTGTTTCCGGGCGAACACCAGCGCCTCCGCGACGGCGTTGAGGTTACCGATGACGAGTATCTGGTTGACCAGCTTTACCGTCTGTCCGGCACCGCTGCCGCCGACATGCACGATGTTCCGTCCCATCGCCTGGAAGACCGGCAAGCAGCGTTGAAAGGTCTCCTCTTCCCCGCCGGCCATGATGGCGAGGGTGCCGTCGATAGCTCCCTGTTCGCCGCCGCTGACCGGGGCATCGAGCATCCATACACCCTTTTCCTTGAGCCGGGCGGCTATTTCCACCGTGACCTGCGGGGAAATGGTGCTCATATCGATGACGATTGAGCCGCTTTTCAGGTGGTCGATAAGGCCGTTATCACCGAGGACCAGGCCTTCTACGTCCGGCGTATCGGAGACGATGGTAATGATGATGGAACTCGCCTCAGCCAGTTCCCGGAGCGTTCCGGCCAAGGCGGCGCCCTCTCCGGCCAACTGCTCGGCTTTGGACCGTGTTCGATTGTAAACCGAAACGCTGAAACCGGCTTTCATGAGGTTCCGGGCCATGGGCATACCCATGATGCCCAGCCCAATAAAACCAATACTCTCCTGCATGATCAAATTTTTCCTTTCAGAGGTTCTGATCGGATATCGTTCTCCATGTTTTCTACATCATATCCGTAATCGGTACAAGCTATCAAATATGTCGCCGTTTTTTTCTTCAAGGCGTTTATTATGGTTACCGCTTCGGCAGGTTTCCGCAGATTTGTACACGTTTGACTTTCACCGCTATTTCCCCTAGGATGCTCTGAAAGCAAACTTTTACGATAGACCGTATCACATTATGTCAATTCATGTCAGGAGACCAACATGGAAGAACAGACACCCGCAAAGAAGAACCTGCCCAGGCTATGGGATGTAGCCGTCCTGGTAAAGGACCTGGACAGGGCCGTCGAACGGATCAAGGAACTCGGTATCGGTGAATTCGTCCACGGCGGCCCCCCGGAAGGCGCCGAGGGTTTGTTCTATCAGGGCAAACCGTTTGACGCCGAAATGAAAGTAGCCATACTGCGGATCGGCAACATGAGTCTCGAGTTCATCCAACCCGGCGAAGGCCCCAATCCCTGGTCTGATTTCCTGAAGGCCAAAGGAGAAGGAATCCACCATATAGGGTTCCACGTGGAAAATGTTGAAGAGGAAGCCAGACGGCTGACCGGCCTGGGAGCTGAAGTGCCGTTCTATGACAACATAAACGGCGAAATGGGAGCGGCTTACGTGGACCTGAAAGTTGCCAATCTGATCATCGAGCTGACCAGCTTTTGCGACATACCGGAATGATCTGCGAGAAAGAACCCCGTGAGTTTCCCCGGAAACGTTTACCGTGGTCTGATACCAAACGGTGAAGAAAGGAAACGAGAGTGGACAAATTACTTGAGGGACGCGTGGCGGTAATAACCGGCTCCGGCAACGGGATCGGCCGGGCGGAAGCCATTCTAATGGCGAAACAGGGCGCGAAAATAGTCGTCAATGATATCGGTACCTCTTATGACGGCCACGGCTCTTCCCATTCACCGGCGGATGCGGTGGTGAAAGAGATACGAGAATCCGGAGGTACTGCCGTCGCCAGTTATGGCAGTGTCGCGGTGGAAAAAGCGGCGGAAAGCATCATCCGGACCGCTATAGACAACTTCGGGCGCATCGATATCCTGGTCAACAACGCTGGGGTCGTCCGCGATCCCCACGATATCTTCGAAGTCACTACCGAGGACTGGGACATCACCCTGAAAACACATCTCTACGGCACGTTTTTCTGTTCCCGGTGTGCCGCCGCTTATATGAAAAAACAGGGTTACGGACGGATCATCAGTACCTCTTCCCATACCGGGTTCGGCTGGCGGGGATTTACCTACTACAGCGCCGTTAAGGAAGGCATTGCCGGGTTCACCCGGACGCTGGCGAGAGACATGGTGGACTTCGGCGTGACGGCCAACGCCATACGCCCGCTGGCGGCGTGGCGGGGGTCCAAAGAGCTGTCCCCCGGAATGGCCGCCAACAGCCCGGACGATGTGGCGGTGCTGGTAACCTATCTTGCCAGCGAGCGGGCCGGTCACATCAACGGCCGTATCTTCGAGGTATGGCACGGGCATGTAGGCATCTTCGTCGAGCCGCCGCCGGTACAGGACGTCATCAGGAAACAGGAGGGTTTCACGCTCGATGACCTGGCGGAAATGCTGCCCAGGACGCTGACCAAAGGATTGACGGCAACAGAATTCGCACCGATCATGAGTTTCGGAAGGGAAGAATGAAGCTACGGGCCACTTTGAACAGCCACTGGTTTAGCAATTTGAGGGAGCAATAGCATACAATAGAGCGATTAACAAAAGGAGAAGAACAATGGCTGAACTAAAGTATAAGGACTACCTGCTTTCAGATTTCAAGGAGGACGCCAATTTCTCCGCGGTTGACGGCCCCCAGGCTTACTTCCGGGGAGCCCGGCAGATACCCGGCGCCGGTATAAACATGGGATGGCAGTTGATCGCCAGGCCGGTCCACCTGGAAAAAGAACCCCACATTCATGATACTGACGAGTACCTGATCTTCCTCGGCGCCGGACTTCCGGACATGTTCGGCAGTTTCGATGCTGAGATCGATTACTACATGGGAGAAGAGCAGGAATACTACCTCATTAACAAGGCGACCATCATTTTTATTCCCAAGGGGATGCCGCACACGCCATTAAATTTCCGCAAGGTCAACAAGCCGATCCTGTTCTCGGCGCTCCTGCTGGGTCCCAAGTTCGAGAAAACGATGAATGGCAAGCAGTTTACCTATGATGGGCCGGGATTCGGCGGCGCTCCAAAGTCTTTCGAACCTTAATTGATATAAAGCCTGCACTCGCAGTTACCATGAAGGCCTCAACAATCGGTAACGAAAAACCCGGGGCCTGACCATAATAACGTCCAGCCCCGGGTTCTTTTTTATTCTACGGTCGTGTTACTGGCTGTCCCGCAGGACCTTGCCGGTTTCCTTGTCTCTCCAGAAAGCCCGTTGCCCTATCGGCCAGTTGAAAGAAATCGCGCCGGGTACAGGGCAATGATTAACGCAGCAGCCGCCGTACCAGCATTCATCGGGATGCAGTATTACCGGCGGTTTACCTTTTTCTGGATTGGGAATGAATACATCGATCTGGCAGACCTCCACGCAGGTATTGCAGCCGTTGCAGAGATCTTCATTGAAGAACACTGGATTAGCGGGGCTTACGATATTTGGTAACGAATATACTTCTCTCTGAGGCATGGCCGTCCTCCTTAATTATCTTTTATAGCTTGCAGCCGGTGTTTTATTTTCTCTGGTAGACGCCGGTGTAGTCCTTATTATGGGCCTCGTAGTTGGCTTTCATATCGCCGTAATACTTGATGGGGAGTTCGCCGGCTTTTACCTTGCCGTTTTCCAGTTTGATAGTTACGAACTTGTTCCAGGCCGGCGGATCGATCTCGGGATAATCAACTCTGAAGAAGTTGAGCACTCGGCTGCTGGCTTTGCGCGCCAGGGAAGCGTGGAAGACGATCTCTCCATAGGTCAAGAGGCTCAAGTCTTCAATACTGCGCATGAGCTTGTGAGGATCGAGCGCATACAGGCGCGGTACGTGTACTTCCTGGATTTCTTTCAGCGCGTCCAGACCCATGTTAAGCAGTACGTCCGTCTTGAACTCGGCGGCAAAGTACTGCATGGCTTTCGCTACGCCGACGTGCAGTTCTTTCCAGTCGACGCCGTCAGCGCGTTTGATCGGGGCATACACGCGGGCTTTCTCCAGGTTTATCTGATCGGCCAGCACTTTGCCCTGACTCACCTCTTTGGCATACGCTCCGGCTTTCCGTCCGGCATAGCGGCCGGTGGCAGCAGCATAGCTGTGGTCGCCGGCGGCAAACATCTGTTCCCCGGCAACGTAGAGACCGTCAAGGGAAGTTTTCAGGTCCCAGTCCACGGTAGGACCGCCGTGGGCGGAGGACAGCCAGTGGGAAGGGCTGGTTCCTTCAAGGAAGTTGAAGTTCAGGAGCTGGTGCTTGGCCGGATTGAAGCCGGCCCTTTCATAGGTATCGGTGATGTTCCTGGTGGTAGATTCCTGGTCCAGCATCATATCCCAGGTGACCCGCCGTTCGATGTCTTTCATGCCGGGGAAATCGCCCCAGAAAGGCAACGCGTAGGTCCCGTCCTGGATGCCCTTGATGATCTTTTCGCGGTTTTCCGGGGTCGGTCCCATGGCGCCGCCGTCCGGCCAGCCCTGCAGCGCCCAGGGCAGCTTTTTACCGTTGTTATCCACCTGCTGGATATTCTCGAAGCTGGCGTCGCTGGCGCCGCCGTACCAAGTATGCTTGAGACCGGTGCCGATACCATGCGGGGCGACTGTCTCCATCAGGGTAAGCTCGGCGCCGGCCTTCCAGGCCATGGCCATGCCGTCTCCGCATTTGGACCGCGAGCTGGGGAAGGTGGTATATCCGCCCGTCTCGGTATTCAGGAAACCGAGTGATGAAGTACCGCCGGCGGCCAGCACCGCGGCTTTCGATTTGAAGATCATGAATTCGCCGGTGCGGTCGTTGAAGCCCATGGCGCCGACAACCCTGGCGCCCTGGACGCCGTCCTCGGTCAGCAGGCCGGTGAGCATGATGCGGTCAAAGATCTGCACACCCAGCCGCTGGCATTCTTTCTTCAAAGCGGGTTTGAACGTGGTCCCCCAGACGCGAACCGTCACTTCCGTCGCATGGTTGGGGCTCATACGAGGAGAAAACATCAACTTGTCATCATAGCGGCCTTCTGCGCCCACATATTCATCATTGATGTCGCGGATCTGTGCGCCCATCTGCTCCAGCTCCTGCAACGCGTCCCAGTTCTCGCGGCATTGTATCTGGGTGCCGATACCGTTGGAATACGTCAGCGGCAATGCGTCGGTCGGCGGGGTTCCCGCATGCATCGGGTGGTCCACCAGCAGCTTGGCCCATTCATCCGGGTCTACCTTGGAATGGGGATTAGCCGGGCAAACGCACCAGTGATCGCAGCCGGGGCCTCCCGAACCGCTCCTGATGGTATCCGCCTTTTCCACCAAAGCAACTTTCACCCCGGTCCTGGCGGCGCCAATTGCCGCCCAGCACCCGGAAATCCCCCCGCCGATGACCAGGACATCCGTCTCGATCTCCTGTTGCTCTTCGTAGCGAATGGGATAAGGCCAAGGCGTTGGCTTTCCATACTTTTCCAGTAAATCATGCCATCTCGTCATATCTACAAACTCCTTTCACGAGTAATGGACCCTTTCAGAAAAACCGGCCTTCATCAGGCCGGCCTCGATCTCTTAGTCTACCGGTACCATATTCGGGCGCTGGCACCTTTCCGGGACCGGACGACCACGAAAAGAGACTAATTGTATATACCATAACCGAACCGATAATACAAGTTGAAATCGGCGGTGACGGATGGCCGCCATGCTCCGCAGGGATAGCCATGGCGTACGTTAAAAGGGAGGCGGGTTGGATACACCGGCGGGGTCGAATGCCTCCTTAATCCTGTTCTGCCAGAGGTGGAAATTGCTCCAGAGGGGACCGTATTTTTCCATCATGGCTTTTCCATGAGAAGGAGAGGCCGCATGGTACCCGTGCCGGAGGTCGGTTTCGAAGGACTTCTGCGAGATGGCCGCAGTAATGCCGCGCCTCCCGGGCGCCGTCCGGTCATAAAAGAACAGTAATTCTATATGGGCCATGTGGCCGTATTCCATAGGGATGATCTGGAAGTTATGAGGGGCATCCAGTATCTCCCCTTTTTCGATGAAGTCATAGAAGAACTCGGGGATCGACCCGGCGACTTCGAACATATGGCGGACGGAATCGCCGCCCAGTTTTACCGGCGACCATCCGCCTCCGAGTTTCAGGACCCGCTGCAGGAAGCTGACCATGATAAAGAAGTCAGGATTTTCCCGGTATTTGTTAAGAATGGAGTCATGGACCGGTTTGCCGTTCATTTCCGTGACGATGTCCTGCAGGACCCGTTCCTCGTATTCCATTTCTTCCGGCGACCACGTTGCCAGGTAAACCCAGAGAGCGTATTTCAATTCCTCCTGGTAAAGGCCGCTGTTCCACAGGTCCCAGAAATCGTTGGCGGACTCGGTATACATGACTGCCTCGGTGGCGTAGAAGAATTTCAGAACAGCCATGCCGATCTCCGCCTTGCCGATTTCCAGCATGGCGTCCCTGACACTGTCCAGGTCAGGGAATTTGAAGATATGGACGCGGTGACAGTCATGCGGTAACCGTATCTTGTAGCGGGGAGAGTAGCCTTCCGCAGATAACTCGCGCGGCCCTTTCCAGGCATCCAGGCCGATGGCGATCTTCGTAATAACGCCCAGATTAGCCCCCCAACCGGACCAGCCGCGTACGAGCCCCCTGAGACTGGGGCCGGGGCCATCCGCACAGAACCATCCCGCGCCGGTACCGAGAGAACCGACCCTGAGTACTTCTCCATCCGGCAGGACCCATTCGATGCCCATGATATAGCGGGAAACCCGCGAAAAGCCGTGTTGCGTATGGTGGTCACCGGAGACAATGAAATTGGCGAGGACGGAACAGGAGGGACCTACGGAAGCAGTGGGATAATTCAGTCCCCGCCTGAGAAGTTCCGGCTTCAACTGGACATGCCGGACAGCGGGTTCAATGACCGCGTACCGGTCTGCTTCATTAATCTCCAGAATCCGGTTCATCCGGCGCAGGTTAAGAATGATCGTGCGCGGACCGGGGAAAGCCATACCGAACAGGGATGTTTGCGCCATGTAGCCGATCCCGTACCGGTTGCAGGCTTTGACGATGTTCTGTACTTCTTCTGTGTTCCCTGGCATGACGACCGCAGCCGGACTCGGCGGTTTAACGGCTCCCTGCGGCGACAGATGGCGGTGGGCGGCGAGGATATGCTCTTCGGCGCTGATGTTCTCTCGCCCGACAATCTCTTCCAGTACCGCGTACAGTTCTTCAGATAAGGCCATAATTTCCGTCCATCCAATTATCAGAGAAGGCCGGCGACGAGCCCGGCAAGATCATAATACTTGATTTCCATCCGCTTAGCCTCGATCGCCTTTTCAAAATTCTCCCGGCAAAACGGGCAGCAGGATACGATCGCATCAGCGCCGGTCGAACAGACCTCCCGGAGCCGCTCGTTCGCCGTCCACAATGCAAATTCGGGAAAAGCATCCGGCACGCCTCCCCCGCCGCCGCAGCAGAATGAGTTCTCGGCATTCCGTACCATTTCTACCAGCCGTACCCCGGGAACGGATCTCAGGATTTCCCTCGGGGGTTCGTATACGCCATTGGTGCCCCGGCGGAATTCTTTACGCGGTTCATGATATCCAAACGCCTTGATCTCTCCGTGCCAGGGGACGTATTGTTCCGAGAGTCGCCCCAGCAAACAGGGATCATGATAGGTCAGCGTCATGTCCAGGTTCTTGTTGAAGGTCAGTCTTTTTTCACGCAACAGCCGCTGAATCACCTCGGTGATGTGGAGGACCTGGAAGGAAACATCCGCGATCCTCGGATAAAATCCTTTGAAGGCGCCGTAGCACTCGGCGCAACCGGTGATCAATGTTCTAATGCCACGCTGCTTGAGGGCTTCCAGGTTGTGCCTGACCAGTTGGGCGGCTTCCCGCACCTGCCCGGTACGCCACAAAGGGGCCCCGCAGCAAAATTCTTCATCATACAGGACGCTGAACCGGAGGCCGCCGGCCTGTAGTATCTTTACAGTGTCCCGAGCAGTATCCGCATAGTGGTACGCTGCAGAACATCCGGCAAAAAACAACACATCAGATGTTGAATCCATGGAGGTATCCCCCGGCAACCAGTCGAAACGGCCGGCATGCGGCCTGCCGAATATGTTATGCTCCCGCCGGACGAGTTCCGCCGTTTTCCGGTGTTCGGGCATGGGGCCCCACCCGTTTTCCACACAATGCGCCCGCAGTGCCAGAATGGTATCGAGCACTTCCATGTCCCTGACAGATTTACAGTTGACATCGCAGGCGCCGCAGGTAGTGCAGGAGTAGATGTGTTTCACGACCTGCTCATCGCAGGCAAGGGTGCCTTCCAGCAATTCCTGGGCTATATTGATCAGCCCCTGCCCGGAATAGGCCTCGAACTGGTATCGGGAATAAATGGGACATATTTCCACGAAGTCCCAACCTTTGGACTTGGGCCCCTGGATGAAACGGCATTGCCCGCAACTGTTGCAGGATTCCATCGTGTACAGGTAATCCTTCAGAGATTCCACCTGTCTCTCCTAAAAACAAAGTTTGCCGGGATTTAAAATATTGTCCGGATCGAAAATATTCTTCAGCTTCTTGAGCGCGGCCGCGCCATCCGGATATTTGCTGTAAACCATCTCCGCCCAGGGACCGTACGGCCGGCTGAAGAATGCACCGTTAGCAAACAACGCCTCTGAAGCTTCCTGGAACAAGGTTTGTGTCCGGGCGGCCTCACCGGTGTCGCTCTCATCGAACGGAAGCAGAAATTCGATATGGCAGCCTCTCCCCTGCACCATCGGCTGGATATAGCACCCGATATCCGCGCCGGAGTAGTTGTGCTTGAGGGCGAGAGTACGCATGAGTTCTATATTTCCGGCGGCTTTGCTTATCGGTGTGAGGAAGAAGATGTCCCGGCAGGCGCTTTTCCGGCGCAGTTTCCAGTACGGTTCTTTTGTCCAGGTACCGGTCAATAAACCGGGCAGCTTTTCCTCTTTTCCTCCGGCACCGTCAATAGCGCGCCCGGGTTTCAGTCCCCGCTCTTTACAGGCATCCGCAAGGTAGCGCTCATGGATACTCACTCTTTCTTCGGGTCGCCGTTTGTAACCGGCGACACCGACGATCACTACCCAGGGCGGGAGGTCCTGGATCAGATCTTGGTAGTCCGAGCCGGTCTCATCAGCGAGCATCATGGCCAGCATGACACTATTGAGTATCAGGCATTCATCCACGATCCGTTTCCGCAATAATTCATTAACCAGCGCCGAAGCAGCACCGGGTTTTTCCGAACCGACATAAAAGAGCTTATGTATCGCCGGCAAGACCTCCGCCTTGATCATCGCCCAGGTCACCAGTCCCATGGTCCCCTGAGCGCCGGAGACCAGCCGGTAGTAGTCCACGGGTCCCGGTCCCCAGGGATTTACCTTATCCGCTTTGAGGAAGTCCAGGTCTCCGGGACCCGAGGCGGAACCGGTACGCATTTCATCTCCCGTACCGTAGACGATACCCATTGTCAGCAGAGGGTCCATGTAGTCGTATTGGTATTTGGGCATAAGAACGGGTTCCCGTTCGAGGTAGGCAGCCACGACCGACTTTGAAGGCCGTTCCAGCAAAGGAATATTGAGTTTCAGACCATGTGCGGCAACCCTGGGTACCAGTTCCCGAAACGTCACACCCGGCTCAATCATAACGCACCGGTTCATTTCGTCTATCTCGATGATTCGGTCCATCCTGGTGAAATCGATAATAACGCCGCTCCCGGCGGGCGTTGTACCGCCGTTGAAGTGGGGAGGCCCGGAACTTACCGGGACGAGCGGGATGCCGGTCTGCCGGGACAACCGGACGATGGACTGCACCTGACCGGTATTTTCCGGGTAGACGATGACAAACGGCTGGGTTGACTCCACTGAAACGCCGTCTCCCAAACTGGCTTCCAGGGCAGCGTCTTCGGAAACGATGTTTTCCGGGGGAAGAAAGGACAGCAGCGATGACCGGTAACGTTCCAGTACCTCGGATGACAAAAATTCCATACACCGATTATAGACCAAACCCCTGATTTTTGCAGGAATATTTCAGCATCTCGCCATCAACGGGTAGCAGGGTAAAAAACATGCTACAATGGCAGTTGACAAAATTAAGGCTGCGGCAACTGAGATCAGCGGTGAGTAAAGGAGATAGCCGATGTACGGATGGCGTGCCAGGCTGGGCGTTTTGGTGCCTTCAGGGAATATCGTGACGGAACCGGAATTCGATATGGCGGTGCCGGAAGGGGTAAGTTGCCACTTTCACCGTTACAAGTTCGGAGGCGATATACGGGATGACGATGGCTTGAAGGGCGTTTTCCAGGCAGGAGAGTATATCGTTGAAGCATCCAGGTTGATGGCTGATGTCCGGCCGAATGTCATCGCCATGACCGGCACCGGGACCAGTTTCATCGGCGGATACCGGTACGACCTCGAACTCATTGCGAAAATGAGGGCCGTCAATGCCGATATCCCGGCAACGACGACATCCACGTCCGTTATCGATGCGCTCCAGGCCATGGGGATCAAATCGGTCTCAATCGCCATGCCGTACCTGGAAGAAGTAGCCGGCGTGGCGGTTAAGTTCGTTGAAGACAACGGCATCTCCGTCCAGAAGTCAAAATGCCTGGACCTGGCCGGATTTGAAATCCACCGGGTCTCCAAGGAAACGCTCCGTAAGTTGGCAGGAGAGGTAGATACCCCTGAAAGCGAAGCCCTGTTCATTAGCTGTACCAGTCTGCATACCTTCGAGATCATTGAAAGCCTGGAAACCGATCTGGGTAAGCCCGTGATCACCAGCAATCAGGCGACGCTCTGGAACATGCTGCGCCTGGCGGGTATACAAGACAAGATCGGCGGCCTCGGGCGGCTGATGGCCCGATATTGAGGCGGCGAGGAATTCCTGGAAGAATCAAGAGGAGACCGTAAAGCCAGGTTGTCCAATCAGCGCCGTAATAGTATAATCACCCTAAGCTTGTCGGAGAGCGACATGCGCACGGTGAAAGGGTCCTAAAGGCCCATGAGCACAAACAGAAGGGGGCAGCACATGGCGAACGTTGATATCTACGAGAGAATGACGGAAATATTCGATTACCCGGGGTCCCGTAACCTCATCAAATACCTGCAGGTACTCTTCACACCGGAAGAAGGGAAACTCCTCATTGAGTTCCTCGAACCGTCCACCTGTGAACAGGTGGCCAAAAGACTGAATATGGACGAGAAAGCCCTCTCCGAAAAACTCGCTGATTTCAAACGCCGGAGGTTGCTGTTCCATAAAAATGATGAATACCTCTTTCACCTGGCGATGCATGGCTTTTTTGCGCGCATAGCCAAAGCCAAAAAAGAAGATATCCCGGAAGGGTTCTGGAAAGCCTGGGATGACTTCATGCCGGAAGTAGAAGAGAAGATGATAAAACGCAGCGTCATCGTGGCGGAGGAGGTCCCGGTGGGCGGCATCATGACGAGGATAGTCCCGGCCCGGTTGGCCATCGATTCCAACCCGAATATCAAGCCGGAGGATGTTCTGCCGGAAGAAGATATCCACGCTATGCTGCGGATGAAGGCGAGCCAGGAAGTAGTGGCCGTCAGCGATTGCGACTGCCGTATACGGGCCGGCAAGTGCGATAAACCGACACTGAATTGCTTCGAGTTCGGCAAATACGCGGAATTTAACCTGAACCAATCATCCAGCCTGAAAGTGGTCGATATCGACGAAGCCATAGCTATCTCCGACGAGGCTGAAAGGGCCGGCCTTCTTAAGAGCGGCGGTCTGAGCCAGAGGAACGGAGGGGTACTTTGTCACTGCTGCGACTGCTGCTGCAACGTGATGGGAGCGACCATCCGGCACGGGGTGGCCCACCTGCTGCGAAATCCCAGCCGGTACCGGGCCAGAGTAGATAGTGAGTCCTGCATCGGCTGCGGGAAATGTGTCGATCGTTGTTTCTTCGGCGCTATAGAAATAAAAGAGATACCCGGATCGAAAAACCGCGTGGCATCTATCAACGAAGAAAAGTGCATGGGGTGCGGGCTGTGCGTCATCGGCTGCGAGCAGAAGGCGCTCATCTTCGACCTGGTAAAGCCTCCCGAGTACCTGGCGATCGACCACGAGCAGGAAGCGCCTCCTCCCAGCGGCGGTGAGAACCCAATCTGGCGCCCCTTTGCTTCCGCATGAGGGTAGTACCGCTAATGACGGAGGGTGCGGTTATTCACGATCAAGGCTGGTGGCGGCGACTAGATTTGAACTAGTGACCAAGGGCTTATGAGTCCCCTGCTCTACCACTGAGCTACGCCGCCAGCACGTAAAATAATAACATCAATCCTGAGGAGTGTCAATCTCAGCCCCTTATTCAGCACATGATTCGCCGCGCCCGCTGTGCCGCGGAATGGGGTGCAGCGCTGTGGCTTTGAAAGACGCTATCACTTCCTTCCCGATATCGAGTCCCATTTCTTCCCAGGAACGCCGGGTAATGACAGCGGCCAGGGTAAAACCACAGTCGATAAAGACCTTTAACTGCAGGCCGGTGGCAAATATGCGGGTAATCCGTCCCCTTAACCGGTTCCGGGCGCTGGATGTAACGTCCTCGTGGGGCATGTAGAGAGTGACGTCTTCATAATGCATGTAGGCGGTGACCTCGGTGCCTGCCGGCAGGTCCGAGGCAACCTGGACCTCAACCCGCCCGATGCTGATGGTAGCGATGCCCCTATCCTGCCTGATGACGGTGCCATTAATGATATTTCCCGCCTCGACAAACGCGGCCACTTCTTCATCCACCGGGGAAGAGAATACCTCCTGCGGCGTGCCGCACTGCCGTATCGAGCCGTCCATGATGACCGCCACCCTGT
>CAZPSP010000034.1:0-19094 GCA_964589285.1 uncultured Dehalococcoidaceae bacterium
GGAACGCCGGTCAGCACCCTGATGGACCGGGCCGGCCGGGCCGTGGCCGAGGCCACCCGCGCCTGCCTCGGTTCTTTGGAAGGCAGGAAGATCATCTGCCTTGCCGGGGGCGGAAATAACGGCGGAGACGCCATCGTCGCCGCGCGATACCTTCATGACTGGGGCGCCGCCGTCAATATCTGCCTGTGCAGCCAGCGGGAAGTGGATGAAGAGATACTCCGGATGCTGTGGGAACGCGGCGTGGGCAGTATCGACGCCGCCGTCCGCGGCGCGGAGCCGTTCATTAACCGGCTTCCGGATTGCGATTGTATCATCGATGGCCTCCTCGGGACAGGGCGCTTACGTCCCGTCGGAGGGCTGTTCAAGGAAGTACTCGAGGCTGTGAAGGCGGAACGTGATAAGCGCGGCATTACCGTGATCGCCATCGATCTTCCTTCCGGCATGGACGCTGATACCGGCGCCTGTGATCCATCCTGCTGCCCTGCCGACCTTACGGTCACCCTCGGAATGCCCAAACCCGGACTGTTCGGGGTGCCGGGAGCGGACTATGTCGGCAAGCTCGTGATCGCTGATATCGGTATTCCGGAGACGCTCGCATCAGCCAGCAAGGTGGAACTCATGGATGACGGCTTTGCCCGCCGCCTGCTGCCGGTTCGGCCCCGGACCGCCAACAAGGGGACTTTCGGCAAGTTAATGGTCATCGCCGGCTCGGTCCACTACACCGGAGCGGCTTCTCTTGCCTGCCGGGGCGCTTTGCGATCTGGGACCGGTCTGGTCACACTGGCGACGGCAGCCAGCCTGCACCCGGTCATTGCCTCTACAGTCGCTGAAGTCACTCATATACCCCTGCCGGAATCACCGGCGGGGCATATCGGGTCGGACGCCGTGGAGGTCATCACCCGGAACTGTGACGGTTATGATGCCATGCTCATGGGCTGCGGCCTGGGGCGGAACCCGGCCACCGCGGAATTTGTCCGCACGCTTCTTTCCCGGTGCCCTGACCTGCCGCTTGTCCTGGACGCTGATGCCCTGAACATTCTCTCCGAGGACCCGGATTGGAGCCGGCATTTTACGCGGGAAACGGTGATCACGCCCCATCCGGGCGAGATGTCCCGGCTGGCACATATCCCAATACCGCAGGTGCAGGCTGACCGCCTCGGCAGCGCACGCGATTACGCGGAAAAATGGAACAAGACCATCATCCTGAAGGGGGCCTACACCGCGATCGCCGCGTCGGATGGACGCTGCCGCATCAGCCCCTTTATCAACCCCGGCCTGGCTTCCGGTGGAACGGGAGATGTCCTGGCCGGCATCATCGGCGGATTGGCGGCACAGGGCATGGGGTTGTTCGACGCCGCCTCCCTGGGGGTCTTCCTCCACGGGGCCGCCGGAGAAAGGGTGCGGGCAAGACTTGGAGAGACCGGGATGATCGCCAGCGACCTCCTGCCGGAACTGCCCCTGACGATACAGGACCTTAAAAACGAGACCCCGGCAACGGGTATGACAGGAAACGTGACATGCTGCTAGCCTTTGACATCGGTAACACCAACATCAAGATAGGCCTCTTCGATGGTGACGCGCACAAGCGCACCTGGACGGTCTCAACCGGCGTTCATCGCACCGAGGACGAGTACGGCGTTATGATGCTTGACCTGCTCAGAATAGCGGATATTCCGCACCGGTCCATTGCCCAGGCAGCGCTAAGCTGCGTCGTCCCGCCCCTGTTGACCGTCTTCATGGAAATGTTCAAGCGGTATTTTAATGTAGTGCCCCTCGTGGTCGGTCCCGGAATCAAGACCGGGTTCAGGATACGCATGGACAACCCGCGGGAAGTGGGCCGGGACCTGATATCCAACGCCGCCGGGGCTATTTCACTGTATGAAAAACCGATTATCATCGTTGCCATGGGAACGGCCATGGCGTTCACGACCATATCAAGGGGCGGGGACTACATCGGCGGGGCGCTGGCGCCGGGCCTCGGTATTGCCGCCGAGGCGCTCTATGCCCGCACCGCCGCCCTGCCGAGGGTGGAGATAACTCCGCCCAAGCAGGTCATCGGCTCCAATACCCAGGCCGCCATGCAGTCCGGTATCATCTACGGATACGCCGGTCTTGTTGATGGCATCGTGACACGCATCCAGGACGAATTGGGCGAGAAAGCGACCGTCGTTGCTACCGGCGGCTATTCAACTATCATCGCCAGGGAGGCCCGGACGGTGGACATTATCAATCCGGACCTGACGCTCATCGGCATCAAGGCCATCCACGACATGAACCAGGCGTAACCGCCATAAGGGAGGCGACCATGCTGCAAAACAAGACCATCGTGCTCGGTATTACCGGCGGCATTGCCGCTTATAAAGCCGCGGACATCGCCAGCAAGCTGACCCAGGCGGGCGCCAGGGTGGAAACGCTCATGACAGAAGCAGCGGAAAAATTCATTACGCCGCTGACCCTCCGGAACATCACCGGACGGCCCGTTGTTACCGATATGTTCGAGCTGGCATCTGAGTACAACGAGGAACACATCGCCCTCGCGGAGGCCGCCGACGCCGTCCTCATCGCCCCGGCCACGGCCAACACCATCGCCCGGCTGGCGGTGGGAATAGCGGACAATATTATCGGCACCGTCGTCCTCGCTACCGAGGCGCCAGTCATCATCGCCCCGGCTATGAACGACGTCATGTACCGGGCGGACATCACCCAGTTGAATATCGCAGATTTGAAATCGCGCGGCTACCATTTCATCGAACCCGCTTTCGGACGGCTGGCCTCCGGCAAGACCGGACAGGGAAGGCTGCCGGAAACGCAGGCGATCATTCATACCCTGGTGCAGGTGCTGGCCCAGAAGCACGACCTGGCCGGAAAACGCATCGTCGTAACCGCCGGCGGTACACAAGAACCCATTGACCCGGTACGGCACATCGGGAACCGCTCTTCCGGCAAGATGGGCTACGCTCTGGCCGAGGTTGCCCGGGACCGCGGCGCCGAGGTCACGCTGATAACTGCTCCCACTGCCCTGCCGAGACCGGGGCGTATCGACGTGCTGGACATCAAGACCGTCTCCGAGTTGAGAGCGGCGGTCATGCAGGCAACTGACGGCGCGGACGCCCTCATCATGGCAGCCGCGGTATCGGACTTCCGGGTAGAGCAGCCCTCGGACAGCAAGATCAAGAAACAGGGCGAAAAACTGGTGCTGGAACTGGTGGCCAACGAGGACTTTCTGCCGTTGATCCCGGACAAGTTAATAAAAGTAGGATTTGCGGCGGAAAGCAGCGATCTTGTCGCCAATGCCCGGAAAAAACTCGCCGAGAAGCGGTTGCATTTCATCGTGGCCAACGATATTACCGCAAAAGATGCAGGCTTCGAGGTAGACACCAACCGGGTAACGATAATTGACCGCAACGGCACGGAAGAGGTCCTGCCGCTCATGAGCAAGCGGGAGGTAGCCGAGCGGATATTGAACCGGGTGGTAGAATTACTCAAGGACAGGAAATGACAGGGAGTCTGTCATGATACGGGACGAGAGAATACAAAAAATCCTCGATGAGATAGTCGAGAAGATAAAGACGGAATACCAGCCGGAGAAGATCATCCTCTACGGATCCTATGCCTACGGCGAGCCGGATGAGGACAGCGACATCGATCTGTTCATTGTGAAAGAGACGGACCGGAGAGGCATCGATCGTTTTGTAGATGTCAGGCGGATTATTTACAAACCGGAGCGAAGGATATCTGTTCAGCCGATTATATATACGCCGCAGGAAGTGCAGAAAAGGCTTTCTATCGGTGATCAGTTCGTTGAAGACATCTTAGACAAAGGACAGTTGCTTTATGCCAGATAATCGGGAATGTATCCAGGAGTGGTTCACCAAAGGAAATCGCGATCTGGTATCAGCCAAAATCCTGATCACTGGAGAAGGTCCGGCTGACAATATCGCGTCCTCTTTACAGCAAGCAATCGAAAAGTATCTCAAAGGTTATTTGATTTCAAAGGGTTGGCGCCTCAAGAAAACGCATGACCTCACAGAACTAATGAAACTCGCGGCCAGTTATAATGAGACATTTAATAAGTATTTGGGCCTCGCAGAGAGACTAACCGTCGCTTATATGGTCCAACGGTATCCATCGATAGCGGGTTACAGCTATCAGCAGGAAGAAATCCCTCCATTGCTTGAACAAACCGAAGATCTCATATCATTGGTCACATCAAATATGGAGTTCCCAAAGGACTCCTGAGAGTGTAAGAATGAGCGCCATTACATCGATAGTACCCTACCGCCCCAAGTACAAGTACGAGGTCATCAACCTCTGGAAAGTCTGTGACCTCACCAAACCCTGGAACAACCCGGAGAAGGACATCGAGCGGATGATGCAGGTGTACCCGGACCTCTTCCTCGTCGGCATCATTGAAGGCAAGGTCGTCGCCGCGGTGATGGGCGGGTATGACGGGCACCGGGGCTGGGCTTACTACCTTGGAGTGGACCCGGCATACCGGCGCCAGGGATTAGGGCGCCGCATGATGGAGACCCTTACCGGCAAGCTTTTGGCGATGGGCTGCCCCAAGGTCAACATCCAGATCCGCGGGGACAACGAGGAAGCACTGGGCTTCTATAAGAAACTGGGTTACGCGGTAGAAGAACGGGTAAGCCTCGGGCGAAGGCTGATAGAAGACCGCGCCGAATAACTGGTACAATATAGGTGCGCTAACAACTCCGTCGAGGTAAGGTCCTGTGTTAACGGATGAAAGAATAAGAGAAATCATAACCGAAGTGGTTGAGAAGATAAAGAATGAGTACCAGCCGGAGAAGATAATCCTCTTTGGGTCATACGCGTACGGTACGCCGAACGAAGACAGTGATATCGACCTTTTCATCATTAAAAACTCCGACAAGAGACGGATTGACAGATTTCTAGAAGTCAGCCCGCTGGTCGAGAACCCGGACTATCATATACCGATTACTCCATTGGTCTATACACCCGACGAGGTGAAAAGGCGCCTCGAAATGGGCGATAGTTTTGTTGAAGAGATCCTGACCAAGGGCGACGTGTTGTTTGCGCGATAGTATGTTAGAGCAACGGTTTGATAAAGGTGACCATGATTTTAGGGCAGCCCGGATTGTGCTCGATGCCGATGGTCCTTACGATACCGTCGGCGTACTTTTACAGCAAGCTTATGAGAAACATATCATGGGTTATCTCCTCTCTAAAGGTTGGGAATTAAAGAAAATACACGACCTTCGAGAGTTGACATTACGCGCCGCCGACTATGACCCGCAATTTAGTGAATATCTGATGACAGCCAGGAGGCTCTCAGCCATTTTTCTAGAAGAACGCTACCCGGTCGAAGGTTCGCAGAACATATCCAAAAACAGGCAGCCTCCCTCCTTAAAGAAGTCGAAAAACTCATTTCATTTATCAAAGAACAAGTAACGGAATAATTCCCTTATCCGGAAAGGCAACTCATGACAGATACTTCCCAACCGAGAACAGAAATGGCCAAGGCTTACGAACCGGGCCGTACCGAGCAGAAATGGTACGACTTCTGGATGAAGAAAGGCTACTTCACGCCGGAGATCGAACCCGGCCGGCAGCCGTTCGTCATCATTATGCCGCCGCCGAATGTTACCGGCGAACTGCACATGGGCCATGCCATGCCGTCCACCATCGAGGACATCCTCACCCGCTGGCACCGTATGATGGGCGAACCGACCCTCTGGCTGCCCGGCGTCGACCACGCCGCTATCGCCGCCCAGGTGGTCGTGGAGCGGCAGCTTGCCAAAGAAGGTCTTGACCGTTATCAACTCGGACGGGAGAAATTCCTGGAACGCATGCAGGCCTGGGTGGACCGCAGCCGCCGCCGGATCACCGAGCAACACAAGCGCCTCGGCATATCCTGCGACTGGACGCGGGAAAAATACACCATGGACCCCGGCCCCAGCCGCGCCGTCCGCACCACGTTCAAGCGCCTGTACGATAAGGGTCTCATTTACCGCGGGGAGCGCCTGTCCAACTGGTGCCCCCGGTGCGCCACCGCGCTGTCCGACCTGGAAGTGGAGCATAAGGACCTCGGCGGGCATCTCTGGTACGTCAAGTATCCGGTCGTGGGAGAAGAGGGTACATTCATCACCGTAGCTACTACCCGTCCGGAGACCATAGTCGGGGACACGGCGGTGGCCGTCAACCCCAACGATGACCGATTTAAGCATCTCATCGGTAAAAAGGTACGGCTGCCGGCCGTGGACCGTGAAATACCCATCGTCGCCGATGACGCTGTCAGCACGGAGTTCGGTACCGGCGCGGTGAAGATAACTCCCGCCCACGATCCCGTCGATTTCGAGGTCGCCCAGCGCCACGATCTGCCGTTCATCAACATCCTCAACCGGGACGTCACAATGAACGAGAACGCCGGACCTTACAAGGGCATGGACCGTTTCGAGGCCCGAAAGGCCATCGTGGCGGACCTGGAGAAGTGGGGCCAACTGGTTAAAATCGAAGACTACAGCCACGCCGTCGGACACTGCGACCGCTGTTCCACGCTCGTCGAACCGCTGGTCAGCCTCCAATGGTATGTCAAGATAGAGCCTCTTGCGAGGCCGGCCATCGAGGCTGTCAATGACGGACGAATAAAGATTCTTCCGGACCGCTTCACCAAGGTATATCTGAATTGGATGGAAAACATCCGGGACTGGTGCATCAGCCGGCAGCTCTGGTGGGGGCACCGCATACCCGTCTGGTACTGCCGGGACTGCGGCGAGATAATCGTCGCCATCGACGACCCGGCCTCCTGCCCGATGTGCGGCTCCACCCATATCGAGCAGGACCCGGACACGCTGGACACCTGGTTCAGTTCCGGTCTCTGGCCGCATTCCACGCTCGGCTGGCCGGACGATACGGAAGACCTCCGCTATTTTTACCCCACTTCCGTCATGGTCACCGCCTATGACATCCTCTTCTTCTGGGTAGCGCGCATGATCATGATGGGCATCGAAAACACCGGCAAGATACCGTTCCATACAGTCTACCTGCACGGCCTCGTCCGGGACGATAAGGGCGAGAAGATGAGCAAGACCAAGGGCAACGGCATCGATCCGCTCATCTCGATGGAGGAGTACGGCACGGACGCGCTCCGGTTCGCCATCATGTCCGGAGTCTCGCAGGGCGCCGATTCGCGGATGTCCGCGGAAAAAATGGAAGCCGGCCGTAATTTTGCCAACAAGCTCTGGAACGCCACCCGCTTTGTCCTCAGCCGGGTGCCGGAAGGAACCGCCGTCGGGCAGGTCCCCGCACTTGACAAGCTTACCACGGAAGACCGGTGGATACTCTCCCGCCTCAACCGTACCGTTGACACGGTCACCGGATTGATGCAGGACTTCCAGTTCGGCGAGGCGGAACGACAGGCACATGATTTCATCTGGGGCGACTACTGCGACTGGTACATCGAACTCGCCAAGATACGGCTCCAGGCTGGTAATAACGCTCCCCTGCCGGTGCTGCTGCATGTTCTGGAGACCTCTCTGCGGCTGCTGCATCCCTTCATGCCGTATATAACGGAGGAACTCTGGCAGAACGTGACCGCCTGTATGGACGCCCGGCACGCTGAATCCATCATGATAGCTCCGTATCCTGAAGCGGATGAAACCCGTTACAATGACGCCGCCGAAAATGAACTGGGCATCGTCATGGAAATAATCAAATCTATCCGTAATACTCGCGCCCAGTACCGGGTGGACGCCGGCCGCTGGATAAAAGCCGCTACATTTACGGCGCCGGAAAACATCGAGGCCCTGTCCGGGTACGCCGAAGCCATCGGCGCGTTGTCCCGTGCCAGGCCGGTCGAATTCCATTCCGGAGGACCGTCCGAGACAGAAATCGCCAATGCCAGCGTTACCACACTCCCGAAGGCCGTTGTCGTCATTCCCATGGCCAGCATGGTGGACCTGGAAGCCGAGAAAAACCGGCTGGAAAAAGAAATCCACCAGACCGGCAGCGAAGTTGAGAGGCTCGAAGCCAGACTCGCCAACGAAGCCTTCCTCGCCAAGGCCCCCGAAGCGGTGGTTGAAAAAGAGCGTCAGAAACTCTATACTCTCAAGGAAAAACTCGACAAGCTGAGGCAACAGCAATCCCGTATGTAGGAGGTAGGCCGATGTTCGAGAGAATCCTCGTTCCCCTGGATGGGTCTAAAGTAGGTGAAGCCGCTTTCCCTGTCATCGAGCAACTCGTGGACCGGCTGGCGCCCCGGAGCAAGGTGGAAGTCGTCCTCCTGGGCGTCATCACTCTCCTGCGTCACTGGGTGGTCGTCGGCGAAGCCAGCGCTCCGGTTTCCTATACCGAAGAAGAGATGGAGCTCATCAAACAACGGATTACCGATTACCTTGAGAAGACGGCGGAGAACCTGAAGCAGCGCGGCGTGGTCATCACCACGCTGGTACGCACCGGCAGCGCCTCCGACGAGATCCTCAAGACCGCGGAAGACATCAAGGCGGACCTCATCGCCATGTCCACGCACGGCCGTTCCGGACTGCGGAGACTGGCGTTCGGCAGTATTACTGATAAGGTCATCCGCGGCGCCAATATCCCGGTCCTCCTGGTGAGGGCGGCGGAAGGTACCACCAACGAGCCGGCGCCGGGCCGATACCCGTAATTTCCACCCGTCAGACCGGGAAAAAAGGAAGATCAGTCCCGGAAACAGCCGGGTATGAAGAAACGCCTGTGATTACTCCGAAAGAGGTCTTGTTGCACAGCGGCCTGTAATCAGGTTTCCGCTTCCGTTCCGAAGAAGCCGAATACCCCTTGCCGGCGCCACTGGGTGTTAAGGAACGCCAGCGCCTTGCGGGTATCGCTGGCGATACGCGCTTTCTCACACCGCTTGAAGCGGTACTTGAACAGCCAGTATGTAAACTCTTTCAGTTCCGTCAGGCTTGTTGATTTCAGATTGGGCCGTGCTTTTTCCTTCCGGAACTCCCGCAGCAGTTCCTCCCGGCCGGCATCATAGACCCGTAAATACGCGTCATCGGAACCGTCGGCATGCCTCAAGCACCGGGACCGCATTTCCTTCTCGATTTCTTCCTGCACCGCCAGAAGCAGGCCTTCTTCCACGGTGATCCCGTAATAGAAGTTCAGATACTGCCGGTATTTTTTTTCTCCGATGAGTTTCTTCACTTCACCGGGATCGAGGTCCACCGGGACGATACCTTGGAAAAGCAGTGTGTCCCGTTCGTATTCGGGAATGAGACCATCCAGCGCCAGGCAGAGGCGTTCCGCCAGCAGCAGCCAGTCGAATGCCTCGCCGTCAATGAGGTAGACCCACGTCCGCCCTTCATACTCTTCCGTCGCGCTCGTCCACTGCCCGATGGCCTTGAGAAGCGCCAGGTACCAGTCGTACCCGGACATGACCGCTTCCCGCAGGCAGCGGAGTACCTCGGCATCTTCCGGCCGGGAAGCCCCGGTGGCGATAATGCTCGATTGCTCTCCGGAAACACCGGTGATATTGCTGACGGATTGATGGTCGGCAGGTCCGGTCTTACCGGGGCTATCGTTCGTCATAGGTCGGGTCCAATGCTATTCATGTATGCCGCCCACCCATCGGATACGCCGGTTCCGGTCGCCGACGGCGTTTATCAGTTTCCTGTCCAGCGTCCAAAATTCGCAGTCCTCGAGCTCCGCCACGGCCAGGTACTGCATGTCGTAGCAGACAGGGAGATTGTAGTCTCGCGCCAGTTGCCAAGCCCCCCGGTAGACGTACCGGCTGTTGATGACATTGACCGGCAGCCCAGTCAAGAGATTAAAGAGACGTTCTCCCTCTTCAGGGAAGATATTGTTGAAATAAACGTTCCGGCGGATGACGGAAGTGACTTCCGCGTGGAACATCGGCGGCGCCACCATCGTGACTGCGTCCCGCCGCCATTTTTTCCACAGGTAATCGGACTGTTCCCTGCAGTTATCGTAGAACAGCCAGGAAAGCGCCAGGCTGGCATCGATGCAAACGCTACTCTGTCTCCCCGTCACGTTTGTCCCTCAATTCACGGATCATGCTTTCAGCGTCGAAGACCCTGCCTGTCCGGGCGTGGATGGATTCCCGTACCGACCTGGCCTTTTCTAAAAAGTCTTCATCATAGAATGTCCCATTCATTTCATCACGCTCCTCCCGGTGAGACGCCATCTCCCGGCCGGCATCATAACCCCACCGGGTCCGGACGCGGATGCCCGCTCCGGTTTTTCGTATCTCTTCCAGGGACGTTTCCGCCTCTTCCGGTTCCGCCCGGTACGCAATAGCTGATTCCCGGCAGAACTGCACGAGGTCTTCCTTACGGATGAAGAGCTGGTTGCCCACTTTTTGCGCCGGCAGTTTACCGTTCCACACCCAGCGGCGTACGGTCTCCGGATTCCGGCGGCAGTAGTGCGAGGCCTGCTTGATATCTATCGTTTCTTCCGGTCCACGGGCATCATACATACCATACCTCGCACTATATGTAGTAGTCTACTACATCATAGACCCGCTCCGGCTGTTTGTCAACTACTTGCCGCAGCAGTGCTTGAACTTTTTACCGCTGCCGCACGGGCAAGGATCGTTGCGGCCTACTTTCTTCCCGGAACCCACTGCTTTGGCAGCCGGTTTCCGCGTGTTGGCCGCAGCCACTTTTTCCATCGGAGACTCCACTTTGGGCGTTTCCCGCTGTTCGATCCGGACATGGAACATGAACCGCGCCACGTCATGCCGGATAGTCTCTTTCAGTATCTCGAACTTCTCGAACCCGGACCGTTTGTAGGCATCAGCGGACTTGACTTGCCGCAACGTCTGCCAGCCGGCTTGCCGGCGCTCCTCGTCCATGGCAGTGAGGTGTTCCACCCAGAGCCGGTCGATGACCTGGAGCATGACGAGCCGCTCCAGTTTGCGCATGGTTTCCGCGCCGATATCGGCTTCGCGCTGTTCGTAGGTATCGCGGGCCAGGGCGATGAATTTCTCTTCCACCTCGGACCTGGACAGCTTACCGATGGATTCAACGGTCACATCCCTCGGCAGAGGGACGATGGCGTTGATCTCGGTGAGCAGCGCCGGGATGTTCCAGTCATCGTTAAACTGAGAATGGCAGTGAGTGGCGACGGTGTCCTGTATTTCCCGGGTCACCATTTCGAGGATGTTCATCTTCAGGTCTGCGCCGGAGAGCACCTTGTTGCGTTCCGTGTAGATGAGGTCGCGGTGTTTGTTTACCACGTCGTCGTATTCGACGAGGTGTTTGCGGATATCGAAATTGTAACCCTCTACCCGCTTCTGGACGTCCGTAATGGCGTTGGTGATCATTTTGTTCTCGATTGGCGTATCTTCGTCCAGGCCCACCCAGTTCATGACGGTTTGCATCCGGTCCCCGCCGAAGCGTTTCATGATGTCGTCTTCCAGGGACACGTAGAACCGGGTAAAGCCCGGATCGCCCTGGCGCCCGGCGCGGCCGCGGAGCTGGTTATCGATGCGTCTCGCCTCGTGGCGTTCGGTGCCGATGATATGAAGGCCGCCAAGCTGGAGGACCTTATCGTGGCTGGCTTGCCAGGCCGCCTCGGACTGGCCGTCACGGGTACCGCCCAGTATGATGTCAACGCCGCGGCCGGCCATGTTGGTCGCCACCGTCACCGCGCCGGGTTCCCCGGCATGGGCGATGATCTCCGCTTCCTTCGTATGCTCCTTGGCATTCAGCACCTTGGCGTCGATGCCCTGCCGCTTCAGCATGTCCTGGAGCAGCACCGATTTTTCAATGGATACCGTGCCGATCAGCACCGGCGCGCCTTTTTCGTGGAATTCCTTGATGTCCCGGACCACCGCCCGGAACTTGCCGTCCTCACTCTTGTAGATAAGGTCCGGATGGTCTTCCCGGATCATTGGACGGTTGGTCGGGATCTCGGTGACTTCCAGCTTGTATATCTTGTAGAATTCCTCGGCCTCGGTCATGGCGGTACCCGTCATGCCGCCGAGTTTCTTGTACATGCGGAAATAGTTCTGGATGGTGATGGTGGCGTAGGTGACGGATTCGCGCTGGACCTTGACGTGCTCCTTGGCCTCAATGGCCTGGTGCAGGCCCTCGGAGTAACGCCGGCCGTACATGAGACGTCCGGTGAACTCGTCCACGATGATGACCTCGCCGTCTTTGACAACGTAGTCCTTGTCCCGCTTGTAGACGACGTCAGCCCGCAAGGCGTTGTCCATGTACCGGGTCAAAGCGTGGTTAGCGGGGTCGTAGAGATTGGGAGACTTCAGCAAGCCTTCCCGCTTGAGCATTCCTTCCATTTTGGTCATGCCTTCATCGGTGAGGGCCACCGTCCTCGTCTTGGCGTCAACGGTATAGTCTTCATCAGCGCGAAGCCGCGGGACAAGGCGGGCAAATTTACTGTATGTCTCACCGGACTCCTCGGCGGGGCCGCTGATGATAAGCGGTGTCCGCGCTTCGTCGATGAGCAGGTTATCAACCTCGTCGACGATGGCATAGTTGAGCGGTCCCTGCACGCGGCGGGCGATGTCCGTGACCATGTTGTCCCGCAGGTAATCGAAGCCGAACTCGGCGCTCGTTCCGTACGTGATGTCGGTCCGGTAGGCCTCGGCTCTCTCAATGGGACGGAAATGCGGCCACCGCTTGTCGTCGGACTCGAATGAAGGATCATAGACGCGGGCGGGCTGGCGCTCGTCCGGGTTCTGCATCGGATAAATGCTGGAAACAGTCACGCCCAGGGCGTGGAATACCGGGCCCATCCAGTAAGGGTCGCGCCGCGCCAGATAATCATTCACCGTCACCAGGTGCACGCCCTTGCCGGTCAGCGAATTGAGGTACAGCGGGAAGGTAGCGGTGAGGGTCTTGCCTTCACCGGTCTTCATCTCGGCTATCTTGCCCTGGTGCAGGGTAACGCCGCCCATGAGCTGGACGTCGAAAGCCCGCTGGCCCAGGTGCCGCTGCGCAGCTTCCCGCATCGCAGCGAAAGCCTCGGGAAGCAGGTCATCGAGGGCTTCCTCTTCCAGTTTCCGGCGGTCTTCTTCGATCTGCTCGATCCGGTTTTGCGCCCGCTGGCACTGCTTGTCTGCTTCCTCGCGCGCTGCCAGGTCAGACCCGCACGTTGCCAGTCTTTCCCTGGCTTCGCGCAATTCCCGCTGCGCGTCGTCCAGTTTGGGCTGGTTGTTCGCCAGCTTCGCTTTAATGCGCTCCTTGAATTCCGCCGTCTTGGCCTTTAATTGCACGTCCGTGAGTTTCCGGTACTCCGGCTCAAGAGCGTTGATGCGGTCCACGTACGTCTGAAGGCGTTTTATCTCTTTTTCGTTGGAATCGAACAGTCCGCTAAACAGTTTCACCATCGGTATCACTCGCAATCAGTTCTTTCGCCTTGTCCGCGAGGGATGTGAGCACCAGGATGGAAACGGCGCCATGCACCTGCATTGGAGCATAAGCGCTCGGCAGCGACGATCTCGGTCTCAACATGGAGGGGATGCCGTGGTCCTTTAACACGCTCTGCAGGATGAGCGCTTCAGCCTCATTGGAGGCTTCATACACGGCAACCATTTTCTCCGGTTTACTCAAACATCGCTCCCACGGACTGCCCCGTGTGGATACGGCGAATCGCCTCGCCGAGAAGTGGGGCTATAGGCAATACGGTTATTTTTTCTTTCAGTTTTCCGTCCTTGACCGGGACGGTATCGGTTACCAGCAACTGTTTCAGGGGGCTGGCGACTATCCGGTCCACAGCCGGCCCCGAGAATATCGGGTGGGTGGCGCAGGCATAGACTTCCCTCGCGCCGCGTTCAAGGAGTGTCTTGACCACACCCATCATCGAACCCGCGGTGTCGATTTCATCATCGACGATGAGCGCCAGCTTGCTTTCTATGTTCCCGATGACATTGAGCGTTTCCGTCCTGTCATTGTTACCGAGCCGGCGCTTTTCCATGATGGCCAGAGGAGAGTTCAGCCGGGTAGCCACGTCACGGGCACGCTTGGTGGCCCCGATGTCCGCCGCCACCACGACCAGGTCCTGAAAACCGCGCTGCTTGACGGCATCGCTGATCAGTTTGACCGCGGAAAGCTCATCCACCGGGATATTGAAAAAGCCCTGTATCTGGGCGGTATGAAGGTCTACGGTGAGAACGCGGTCCGCCCCGGCCGTCGTCAGCAGGTCCGCTACTAAACGGGCGGTAATGGGCACGCGCGGCTGGTCCTTGCGGTCGCTCCGCCCGTAAGCGTAGAACGGTATAACGGCTGTGATCCGCTGTGCGGACGCCCGCTTCATGGCATCAAGCATGATCAGCAATTCCACCAGGTTATTGTTCACTGGTGAAGACAGGGGTTGGACGATAAAGGTATCTCTTTCACGGACATTTTCCAGGATTCTCACGAAGATGTTTTCATTGGTGAACTGGAAAACTTCACTTTTCCCGAGGGGAATACCGAGGTAATCGGTTATGGCCCTGGCCAGGGCCGGATGGGCATTCCCGGTGAATACCTTGAGTTCGTCCATGGATTCTGTCTCTCTCCTTACAATTTATTGCAGCCTTCCATCATTATAACATCTTGATACATGGCCTCATACCCGAAAATGAAGAGTTCTGTCATGTCACGGGGTCTGAAGACCCCCGCAATGACATCGTCTTCTCTCATCCATGAATATAATGATACAGCTTACCCCGGACAAAGCATGTCTTTCAGGGTTTTTAGATTGACGACGTCTTCCCGGTTGTAGGCGAGCAGTGTTTCCAGGGCTTCAAGATCGAAGCTCTCGACGTACCGCCACCAGAGCCTGACGGCCTCCAGACCGTTCACATCCGGCAGTTGACGGATGATGCCAAGCTGCCGCTCCACGGACTTGAGTCCGCCCTTGAGACGGTTCCGCCAGCAATCGAACATCAGGTCCTGGTGGGGAAACATCCTCGCGAGATTGATACCAAGGCAACTGTGAATGAAAGGGAGGTCGAACCGGCTGCCGTTATAGGTATACAGCTTTTCAACGCCTTCCAGGGCTTCCAGGATTGAGTCCGCGGTATTGTCTCTACCCACGAACTGTATGCAGTCGGCGCCCTCGGGGCGGTACAGGTAAATGCCGGTGACCGTTATCTCGCACCCGTCCGGGTTGAGACCGGTGGTTTCAATGTCCAGATATGCTTCAAACGGCATGGCTTCCGTAACTGACGAGGAGGTCTGTAGCGTCGCTGCCGGCGCCGGCAACGCTGGCCGTGTCCATAATCCCTATTCTACCAAATTCAGTCATCGATGCCCGGCACCGGAAATTGCTTGCAGAACTCCGCTACGTTTTTGCGGACCGATTCATGTACTGGCTCGTCATCCGGGTGAGAAATGACGGTATCGATGAACTCCGCCACCTGCTCCATGTTCTCCGGGCGGAAACCCCGCGCCGTAATGCCGGGCGTGCCGAGTCTCATGCCGCCCGGGTCTCTCGGGGCGCGCTTGTCGAACGGGATGGCGTTACGGTTGATGACGATGCCCGCCTTGCCGAGAATCTTCTCCGCCTGCAGGCCGCTGACGCTCTTGTTCTCCAGGTCGATGAGCATGAGGTGGTTATCCGTGCCGCCGGAAAAGAGCTGATAGCCGCGCGCTTTCATGGCATCCGCCAGGGCAAACGCGTTCTCGATGATATGTTTCTGGTACTGGACGTATTCCGGTTTCATGGCTTCCAGCAGGACTACCGCCTTGGCGGCGACGGCGTGCATCAGCGGTTTACCCTGGGTCTGCGGGAACACGGCGGCATCGATGGCCCTGGCCAGTTCCTGCCGGCAGAGAATGAGGCCGCCGCTGGGGCCGCGCAGGGTCTTGTGCGTTGTCGTAGTGACGATGTCTGCATACGGTACCGGACTGGGATGCAGCCCGGCGGCGACGAGCCCGGCGATGTGCGCCATGTCCACCATGAGCCGCGCCCCGACGGAATCGGCAATGCGCCTGAACCATTCGAAGTCGATAATGCGCGGATAGGCGGAAGCCCCGGCCACGATGAGTTTCGGTTGGTGTTCTGAGGCCAGGCGTTCCACTTCCGGGTAATCGATGCGCCCGGTCTCCCTGTTGACGCCATAGTGGACGAAGTTGTAGGAACGGCCTGAGAACGTGATGGGCGAACCGTGCGTCAGGTGGCCGCCGTGGGCCAGGTTCATGGACAAAATGGTATCCCCGTACTTGAGAATGGAAAAATACGCGGCCATGTTGGCCTGGGAGCCGCTGTGCGGCTGGACGTTGGCGTGTTCCGCCTTGAAGAGCTTCTTGGCGCGTTCAATGGCAAGAGTTTCGATGGTATCCATGTTATCGCAGCCGCCGTAATAGCGCTTGCCCGGATATCCTTCCGCATATTTATAATTGAGGAACGAACCCTGCGCTTCCATGACGGCCCTGCTGGCGTAGTTTTCTGAAGCGATGAGGTTGATGATCTCTTTCTGGCGCTGTTTTTCACAGTCAATGGCGCGGCTGACTTCCGGATCGGTGCTGGATAAGAAACTCATGACGAACGTCTCTCCTCAAGGGGGTTGATGATACCGTCTTTAGTCTACACTGGCCTTTTGGGGCTGTCAATTTTAAGTAACCCACTTTTCTGTGCTGATACAACGTGCATTAATGCCGTTTTTTAGCGGTCATGAGACAGAACAATCAGGTATAATAAGTGAGTAAGGCTCTGTTCAGCCAGAGTCCAGAAATCTAGTGGATAGGAGAATCCAGCCAATTCTCCAACGCCCGGGCTTTGTATCAATAATCCCGCACCCCAATTTTGTATTGACCGTTCCTTCCTGCGCCGGGGCAAAGCAGGCCATTTTTATCAGGGAGTACACTCTTGTCAATTCCAACCGAGCTGCTAGACCTGGTATTGATATTAGCCGCCGCCATTGCCGGGGGCATACTGGCGCTCTGGCTGAAGCAACCGGTTATAATCGGCTATCTCGTCGGCGGCATTGTCATCGGGCCGTTCACTCCCGGTCCACAGGCGAATTTTGACGATTTTCGGATATTCACGGACATCGGACTGGCGCTGCTGCTCTTTATTCTCGGCGCCAGGATGACACCTTCCCGTTTCCGAGGACTGGGCAAGGTCATCGTTTTCGGCGGGTTCGCGCAGATCGCCCTTACTATCGGCCTGGGGTTGCTCCTCACGTTGTGGCTCCGGCTGGACCTTGTGCAGGGGTTCATGCTCGGCCTCATTCTCGCCCAGTCCAGCAGCGCGGTCATTGCCAAGGTCCTCGATGACCGGAGAGAAACCGATTCAGAGCATGGTCGGATCGCGGTAGGCGTAAGCGCCATCCAGGATATATCGTCGCTGCCGCTTTTGCTGTTGCTTCTCGTGTTTTTGGGAGACAGGAGTGACAGCCCTGTTTCCATTATCACCGCCCTGGGTTACCTGGCTGTCCTCGCCGTCCTGTTATACGTTATCGGAAAACTTGTCTGGCCGCGATTCCTCGGATGGCTGGAACGTTTTTCTTCCGATGAGATGTCCATTATCGTGGTCATGGGGCTGGCGCTCGGCAGCGGCCTCCTGCTGCAGATGATCGGTCTGTCCATCGCCCTCGGGGCTTTCCTGGCGGGCCTCGTCATCGCCGAACCCCCGCATCGTTCGCCGGCAATCTCCCGCGTGCTGCCCTTGAGAGATGTTTTTGCCGCTATATTTTTTGTTTCCATCGGAGCCAGGTTTGATCCGGTGGTGATATCCAGGTCATTGGCCCCTTTACTGGGGCTTGTCGGCGCTTTGATCATCGGTAAAGCGCTTATCGGCACTGTCGTGACGAGACTTTTCCACCGTGAAATGCCAATCGCAATACTTTCAGGGCTACTACTCGCGCAGGTCGGTGAATTTGCCTTTATCCTGGCGATGATCGGGCTGGAGCGTGGAGTTCTGTCTCAGGAACTATTCTCGGTAATAATGGCCGCCGCCGTTATCAGTATCTTTGTTAACTCGTTAGTTCTCGATTCCGCTCCACCGGTCCTGTCCTGGCTGGCAAAGACGCTTCGATTCAAAGCCCTTATCAAGGGTACTTTTAGAAAACGGCGTCGCCCCAGAATTGTCCAGCCATCTCCTCCAAGACACCAAAGAAGAGAAAAATAACGCCACAGCGTGCGGCGCCGTTTGCATGAAAGGACATTAATTGATTCGTCATCCGTGTTGCGTCAAATCAAACGGTTACCGAAGGTCTATTGTAACTCCGTTCCGTTACCGCTATAATGACCTTGTTTCCAAAAGATAACCTATATGAACCGACCCACCTGGGAATCCGCCGAACAAGCTCAGCGCTATCGCTCCCTGTCCGATATGGTCATACCGGGCCGGCAGGAAATCCTGTCCGTCATTGCCAGGTGCGCCGCCAGGTTCACCTCTGCCCGGCCCCGTATCATGGACATCGGGTGCGGTTACGGAGAAGCCGCTGCCGCCGTCCTGGAACAGAAGCCGGACTGTTCGGTTACCCTCCTGGACTTCAACGATGAAATGCTGCGTATGGCCGGGGAACGATTTCAGCATATCCCGCATGCGTCCATCACCAAGCACAATTTGGACGAAGGACTGCCGCCGGACATGGAGGACGAAAGCTACGACGCCGTCATTTCCTGTTTCGCTCTTCATCACGTGGCCTTCGAGCGTCGTTTGCCGCTCTATCGGGATATCCATCACGTCCTGAAGTCCGGCGGTATCTTTATCAACGGAGACCGCTTCACCGGGGAGTCCCCGGCTTTGGCTGGTTGGCAGTTCGACAACTGGATTTCCTGGATGGTAGAAAGCATCAGGGAAAAGACCGGTAAGGTGCGCGGGTTCGATCAGATCAAAGAGCGCCAGCTTGAGTCCGACAATCGCCTGGGCGATAAACCGGGGACCATCTGGACGATGCGGGAAGAACTGAAATCGGCCGGGTTCAGCCATGCGGACTGCCTGTGGATGTACCTGGACCTGGGAGTCCTGGCCGCCGTAAAGTGAATTCATGGATATGCCAATTTATAACTTACAATTCTGACTTTTAGCCTTTAATTTCTAACTTGTCCCAGTTCCGCTTGACAAAGGAAAAAACCGTTCCTATAATAAAGAAAAACCCCCACGAAACCGTTTTTTGTTTGAGTTCCCCTTTTGTTATCAGTTGGGCAGATTGTAATCAG
>CAZPSP010000035.1:0-19015 GCA_964589285.1 uncultured Dehalococcoidaceae bacterium
TCGACGATTATCCCCACCATTTCTCGGGCGGTATGCGCCAGCGTGTGATGATCGCCATGGGCTTGTCCTGCAACCCGAAGATCCTCATCGCCGACGAGCCGACCACTGCGCTCGATGTCACCACCCAGGCCCAGCTTCTGGAGCTTATGAAGGACATGGTGGAGCGTTTCCGGGCGTCGCTCGTCGTGGTGACCCATAACCTCGGCGTCGTGGCGCGGTACGCCCAGCGTATCTATATTATGTATGCCGGCAAAATTGTTGAGCATGGTACAACAAAAGAAATTTTCGCCAATCCCAGGCACCCGTATACTATCGGCCTGCTGAGGAGTATCCCCAGGCTCGATGAAGAGGAAGGGACCAAGCTTGTCCCGATCGACGGGCTGCCGCCGAACCTCATCAGCATGCCTCCTACCTGCGCCTTCCTTCCCAGGTGTAAATATAAGATTGACAAATGCATGCAGGAACCCTGGCCGGAACTCTCCGATGTGGATGGAAACCCGAAGCACCAGATCCGTTGCTATGTCAACACCAAGGAGCGAGTAAGTGAACGAGCAGCATAAGGCAAACATACTTGAAATCAATGATCTGAAGATGTATTTCCCGGTCACGCGCGGCCTTTTACGCCGTAAGGTAGCCGATGTCAAAGCCGTCGATAATGTGTCGTTCACATTGCGGCGCGGCGAAACGCTCGGCCTCGTCGGCGAAAGCGGCTGCGGCAAGACCACTATCGGGCGCTGCGTCCTCGGTCTGTACAAACCGACTTCGGGGAACATCGTGTTCGATGGTGAAGACATCGCCAAGATGAAGGAAAAGCAGCTACGTGAGTGGCGTTCCAAGATGTCTCTCATCTTCCAGGACCCCTACTCGTCACTCGATCCGCGCCAGAGCGCCGGGTCCATCGTCGGGGAACCCCTCCAGATCCACAACATGGTCACGAGCAAGGCCGAATATCGAGACCGGGTGGATGAGCTGTTCCGCATCGTCGGGCTTGACCCGTCCATGTCAGACCGTTTCCCGCATGAATTTTCCGGCGGCCAGCGCCAGCGCATCGGTGTTGCGCGGGCCCTTGCCTGCAATCCATCACTTATCGTCTGCGATGAGCCTATCTCCGCTCTCGACGTATCCATCCAGGCCCAAATCATCAACCTGCTGGAAGATCTGCAGGACAAACATGAAGGATTGAGCTACCTGTTCATCGCCCATGACCTTTCCGTGGTCCGGCACATATCAGACCGTATCGCGGTGATGTACCTCGGTCATGTGGTAGAAATCTGTAAGTCACGGGTCCTGTATGAGAACCCGCTGCACCCCTATACACGGGCGCTCCTCTCCGCAGTACCGATCGCAGACCCGGTCATTGAAGAGACCCGCGAACGCATCATCCTGAAGGGCGAAGTTCCCAGCCCGTTGAACCCGCCTTCCGGCTGTCCGTTCCATCCCCGCTGTTTCATGTCCATTCCGGAATGCGCCGAGACCGTTCCGCCGCTGCGGGACGTTGGCGGAGACCACCAGGTGGCCTGCATCAGGGTTTAACCACCACACTGCACAGAATACGAGAGCCGGCATCGAGCCGGCTCTCTTTTTTTTGCCAGTATTCACACAAAAAAAGAAGCCCCGGAACAATCCGGGGCTTCCGGTATGTGCCAGTTATGGCTGACTAGTTCTTTGCAGCCGC
Organism: uncultured Dehalococcoidaceae bacterium; assembly: GCA_964589285.1. GTDB lineage: Bacteria > Chloroflexota > Dehalococcoidia > Dehalococcoidales > RBG-16-60-22 > DAOUEG01. Next base: position 1,676 of record CAZPSP010000035.1, read on the forward strand.
CACATTCTGGGGTTGTACTTCCAGCGCGTCTCTCTTGGTCAGGAGAGAAACGACGAACAGGGTCACAAAACTGAGCGGCACGGAGATGATAGCCGGCTGGCTGATAGGCATGGGGGCGTTTGCCGCGGGCTGGTTGAACACCTGGGCATACGTGTCCGGGGAAAGGATGATCATTACCAGGGAGGCAACCAGACCTACGAATATGGAAGCAATGACGCCCCTGGAGGTCGTGCGTTTCCAGAACAGGACCATGACAATGGCCGGCAGGTTGGCGGATGCCGCGACAGTAAACGCCCAGCCGACCAGGAACGAGACATTCATGTGTTTGAACGCTACCCCCAGTGCCATGGCAATGATACCCACCACGACCGCGGTGACGCGGCCGGCCATTACCATCTTGCCTTCGCTGAGATTGATCTTCATGTATTTGGTTATGAGATCGTTGGCCACCGCGCCGGAAGCCGCCACGATGAGACCGGATACGGTGCCGAGAATAGTCGCAAAGGCAATGGCGGAGATGATGGCAAAGATGGTCAACCCGAACGATCGCGCCAGCAAAGGCGCCGACATATTGTCATTGGTCAGGTCCACCACGCCGTGCGTCATGGCGCCGAGGCCGAGGTAGAGGGTGAGTATATAGAACAGACCGATAGCCGCCACGGCAACGATCGTTGACTTGCGCGCATAAGCCGGGGTCGGAACCGTGTAATAACGGATCAGGATGTGCGGCAGGGCCGCCGTGCCGAGGAAGAGGGAGATGAGGAGTGAGATGAAGTTGACGCGGTCCGCCGTGGTGGCTCCCTTGGCGGGATCGATCTTGAATTTTTCACCGGGGACCAGGACTTGACCGCCGTCCGTGGGTTTCTGGAAATAGAGGGTCACGGCGCTGTCACCATCGGTGAATTTCTGGGTGCCCCAGCGTATGACGGTCGAGTCTTTGATGACACTGAAGAACGAGAACGGATTGACCGCTCCGGACTTATAGGAGGGATCGGTGTTTCCTTCGATCTCCGCAAAGTTACCGACCTGGAAGAAGCGTCCGTCTTCCTTGGGCGCGCCGTTATAAAGCGCGGGCCCGCTGGGGGGCGTTACGATGCTCTGGGCCTCCGTCAGTACGTTCTGGGCCGCTTCCAGCTTCCAATACGTTTCCAGACCGTCCTTGGAGACCTTGACGAACGTGTTGGCGCCGATATTGAATTCCTCGACAACTGTGTAAGAGGAATCAGCCGGCACAATGTCTCCGGTCTGCGAACTGGTGAGGGGTATGGTGCTGAGCATATGGAAGGTAGTCCCCTCATGCTCCGGATTTGTTGCGAAACCCCTTACCAGGAGCATACCCACGATAACGAGCGAGAAGATAACGAGAAGACCGCCCTTGATGAACTGCACATAAGTGGTTGAAGCCATACCGGCCGTGGCGACAATAAGGATCACCACCGCGCCGACCATGATAACGCCGGCTTCAAAAGGCAGGCCGAGCAGCGGCGTAATGAGCGTGCCGGCGCCTACCATCTGAGGAATAAGATAAAAGAGAGAGACGATGAGCGTGCTAACGGCCGCGGCAAAAATAACGCCGCGGGAACTGAACTTGGCGTCGATGGCATCGGCAAACGTATACTTACCGAGCCTCTTCAGAGGTTCGGCAACCACGAAAAGCGCCACCATCCAGCCCGCCAGGTAACCGATCGAATAAAGAAAGCCATCATAACCATAGATGGCGATCATGCCGGCGATGCCGAGGAACGATGCCGCGGACAAATAATCTCCGGCAAAGGCAATGCCGTTAACGCCCCAATGAATGTTGCCGCCGGCGGCGTAGTACCCGCTGGCTGATTTGGCCTTACGGGCGAACCAGTAAGAAATGGCCAGTACGGCGAGTACGAAGGCAATGAAAATCCCGATGGCAAGTGGTTCGGCCTGGTAATTCATACGCTAAGCCTCCCCATCGACATCGTGTTTTTCTTTGGCAGAGCAGATGTAGTTATAGATTACTGCCAGGATGACGGCCAGGATGATGATACCGAAACCGAAAACGATGGCAACGTTCAAAGGCCCGATATCGTTACCCATGGTCGTGGGGCTGATAACAGCCAGAAAGATGAATGCGAGGTAGATAGGGGTAAAGGCGGTAAACATGATCAGCCCGAGCTTCGTTTTAAAGGCCTCGGACTTCTCCACCCGCCATTCCGTTGATGGTCCATGTTCCATAACGCAATGTTCCTCCGGATAGTATTTTTTAATAACATTCACAGCCGCTGACCAGGCCGGGGATTCCACTACCGGGCCGGTCTCCATGTTCCTGCGGCGTTATCTACGCCATACACGCTCCTCCAATCCGAGTTACTTACAAGTAGCCGGAGCGGCAGTTCCGCTCCGGCTACGAATGCTAAAGGGTCAGGCCTTTCTTCCTTCGATAAGCGTCTTGACGACGGAAGGATCGGCCAGGGTCGAGGTATCGCCGAGGTTCGTGGTATCGCCCGCGGCGATCTTTACCAGGATTCGGCGCATGATCTTGCCGCTGCGGGTCTTGGGAAGACCATCCGCGATCTGGATAACATCCGGTGTGGCAATGGGCCCGATGTTCTGGCGGACATGCGTCTTGAGTTCTTTCTCCAGGTCCGGCGTAACTTCAACGCCGGTCTTGAGAGAGACATAGGCATAGATGCCCTGCCCTTTCAGCTGGTGCGGCATGCCGACTACAGCGGCTTCTGCTACCTTGGGATGAGAAACCAGGCTGCTTTCCACTTCCGCGGTGCCGATGCGGTGGCCTGAGACGTTGATGACGTCATCGATGCGGCCCATCAGCCAGTAGTAGCCGTCTTCGTCCTTGCGAGCGCCGTCACCGGAAGTATAGTAGCCGGGGAACTTGCTGAAGTAGGTCATTTTAAAGCGTTCCGGGTCTCCCCAGAGCGTGCGCATCATGCCGGGCCACGGTTTCTTGATGACCAGCCAGCCGCCTTCGTTTACGCCTACTTCTTTGCCGTCCTCGCTCAGGATAGCGGGTTCGACGCCGAAGAACGGAACCGTGGCGGAACCGGGTTTGGTGGGAATGGCGCCGGGGATGGGGCAAATCATAAGGCCGCCGGTCTCCGTCTGCCACCAGGTATCCACAACGGGGCAGCGTTCCTTGCCGACGACGGTGTAGTACCACATCCAGGCTTCAGGATTGATGGGTTCACCGACGCTGCCAAGGAGCCTCAGGCTGGACAGGTCGTGCTTGTTGACCCAGTCTTCGCCTTCGCGCATGAGGGCGCGGATGACGGTGGGGGCGGTATAGAAGATGGAGACCTTGTATTTCTCGACTATCTGCCAGAAGCGGTCCGGGTTGGGATAAGTGGGAACGCTCTCGAAGATGATGCTGGTAGCGCCGGCAGCGAGAGGCCCGTAGACAATGTAGCTGTGACCGGTGACCCAGCCGATATCGGCGGTGCACCAGTAGATGTCATTGTCCTTGATGTCGAAGGTGTATTTCATGGTGGCGTAGGTGTGGACCAGGTAGCCCCCCTGGGTATGAAGAACGCCCTTGGGCTTTCCGGTGGAGCCGCTGGTGTAGAGGATAAAGAGGGGCTCGTCAGCCTCCATCGGTTCGGCGGGACATTCCGCTTTGATATCGCCGGCGGCCATTTCATCATGCCACCATACGTCACGTCCGGGCGTCATGTTGATATCGATGCCGAGTCTCTTGACTACGATGCATTTGGTGACATTGGGGCATTCGTTCATGGCGGCATCGGCATTGGCCTTGCTGCCGATGTTCTTACCGCTGCGGTAATAGCCATCAGCCGTGATCAGCATCTTGGCGCCGCAGTCCTGGATCCTGTCACGTAAAGCTTCAGCGCTGAAACCGCCGAAAACGATGCTGTGAATAGCGCCGATACGGGCACATGCCAGCATGGCGATGGAAAGCTCGGCGATCATGGGGAGGTAAATGGAAACGGTATCGCCTTTCTTGACACCGTGCTTCTTGAGGACGTTAGCGAACTTGCAGACCTCTTCATAAAGCTGCTGGTAAGTATAGGATTTGGCATCCTCATCCGGTTCACCCTGGAAGATGATGGCGACCTTGTCCTTATGGGTGGGGAGATTGCGGTCAAGGCAGTTGTAAGCAACGTTAATCTTACCGCCGACGAAGTAGCGAACCTCCGGATTATCTTTAAAGTCATAAATGCATAATTTGTCCCACTTCTTGTCCCAGTGAAATTCATCCGCTATCTTGCCCCAGAATTTCTCCGGTTCCTTGATGGACTCCTCGTACATTTGTTTGTACTCGGCCATACTTTTAATCGTCGCCTGCTTGACGAATTCCTCGGAGGGCGGGAAAACCCGTTTCTCCTCCATCATGGAAGCAATGGCTTGATCCGAGATCTGGCCCAGAATTTCTTCCTTGTTGCCTTCGGGCATCTTGTAACTCCTTTCCTTATTTTATACCGGGTGTTGCCCGGAATAATGTGCGCGGCTCAACAGTCTTGTTTTGCGAGCCCACGAAAAAGCCAGGTAGCCTGTACCCTGTCCAGGTTGCTGACCCAGCTTTCAATTGCTTCGATATTACCGTTAACCAGGGCTTCTATTTGATCTGTGGTTAACGTATAGTAAGGATTTTCATCGTTGTCCGGCGTTTTCCGGCAACTTTGACAGGAACCCCCTTTTGCGGTCGCTTTAGCCAGTGCGGCCATGAGGGCTTTCCTGGTTTCCGTATCCTGTTCCGGCAATGAACCGCTTCTTTCTCTTGTCCGCGTCAAAATCCCCCTCGGCTCCTGAGGACGGGTGTCCGTGGCATAGCAGGACTGCGCCTGCCGGTACATGGTAACCCATCTTTAATAATATCACGTATGGAGAATCCTTTAACCGCCCACGCGGCGTAGACCGGTTAATCGGAGAGTCCGATTTTCCGTCGAACCAAAGTACTAAGACTCTTCAGTTACGTTTTTAGGAATTGAGAATTATTAGTAAAAGGATTAGAATAGTACTAGAAATATATATCCAAAGGGACACCACGGCTCCATGACAAAAACCAGCATTCTCGTCGTCGATGATCACGCGATGCTCCGTGAAGGAATGCGCAACCTCCTCGAACAGGAAAAGGACTTCGAGCTTCTCGGTGAAGCTTCGGACGGTGAAGAAGCCGTCGAGATGGCGCGGGACCGCAAGCCGGACATCATCGTTATGGATATCGTGATGCCGCGGTTGAACGGGGTCGAAGCCACCAAGCAGATCAAGAATGTGAGCCCTTCCTCCTCTGTCCTCATTCTCACGGCCTACAGCGATATCCGCTACATTATCGGCCTGCTGGAAGCAGGCGCTTGCGGCTACCTGCTCAAGAATTCCCCCGGCAAGGACGTCATCAAAGCCATCCGGTCCGTCCGGACCGGTGAATCCGTCCTGGACCCGGAAGTGACGCGCAAACTGGTCCAGCGCCTGGCCAGCCTCTCCAAGAACCCGGAAGAACGCGAGACGAGCGGGCACCTGACGACGCGTGAAATGGAAATCCTGAAATGGGCGTCCCGCGGGCTGAGCAACAAGGAGATGTCCGAGAAGCTCTTCATCAGCCTGCGTACCGTCAAGGCGCATATGACCAATATCTTTAATAAACTCGGGTGCAGCAGCCGGACGGACGCCATCATCAAAGGACTCAAGCAGGGCTATATCGACCTCGAGGACATTCAGTAACCGGTCAGTCATCCATAAATTAGTGGCTTTCCTGTTTTGTTCTCCGGGTATGCAAGAGGCTGCTGTATGATACCTGAGTCAGACCGCGAAGAGAACATCCAGAGCTATATCCGGCAGATAACGCTGGCCCAGGAAGAAGAGCGGAAGCGCATCGCCCGGGACCTCCATGATGACATCTCTTCACGGCTGCTGCTGCTCATCAAGAAGATCGAGACCATGGCAGCGCAAAGCCGGTCCAAAAACGCCCGCGTCAAGCAGGACTTCTCGGAACTGCGCGACCGGGCCGTGGATGCCCTGGAAGCTTTGCGGCGTACCGCCCAGGGACTGCGGCCCCGCATCATCGACGACCTGGGGCTGGTGGCGGCCGTGGAGTGGCTGGCGGAGGAAACGGAAAAGCATGCGCCGTTCACCGTTTCCGTGACCAGTTCCGGCATGGCTGCGGGACCGTCCGGGGAGGTCAGCATCGTCCTTTTCAGGATCGCCCAGGAAGCCCTGACTAATATCCGGAAACACGCCGGCGCCCGGCACGTTTCCATCAACATAATCGGGAGCCGGGAAGACGTCCGCGTGGAGATCAGCGATGACGGCAAAGGTTTTACCGTGCCGGAAAGCGTGGAAGCCTACGCCCAGAAAGGCCATCTGGGGCTGATCGGTATGCAGGAACGGGCGCGATTGATGAACGGGACGCTGGACATTTCTTCTTCTCCGGGGAAAGGGACAACGATAACCGCTAGTTTGCCGTTGGGGACTGAGGAGAGAAGATAGGCTACTCGGCTTCTTCCAGGATCTCCCTGACCTTGGCGGGGGTAACGCGGCCGTAGACCCTATCATTCACCACGACGACCGGGGCCAGCGCGCACGAGCCGAAACAGGCAACGGTTTCCAGTGTGAATTTCCGGTCCGGAGTCGTCTCGCCATCCTCGATATTGAGCTGCTTGGTGATCTCATCGAGCAGGCGCGGCGCCCCTTTGACATAGCAGCCGGTGCCGCGGCAGACCTTGATAACATTGCGGCCCACCGGCACGAACTTGAACTGTGCGTAGAAGGTGGCGACGCCGAAAATGGTGCTTTCCGGAACGCCGGTAAACCGCGCGATACGGCTCATGGCCCGGGCGGGAAGGAACCCGAATTCGAGCTGGACGCGCTGTAAAATGGTGATCAGTTCGGCAGGTTTGCCTTCAAAATCAGCCAGGACCTTATCAACGCGTTCTTCGCTGTTCGTCTCAATATCGTTATCGATGAAAATCTCTTCCTGGGTTTCCAACATACAAAAACTATCCCTCCGGTGATAAACGCGTGAATATTACGCCGGGAAAGATCATGCCTCTACCTTACAGGTTAACACCGTCAAGACCGGGAGGCATCAATCATACTGCCTATTCCGCATATACCTAAAGGCCTAGGCCAAAACTAAAAATCTACTACAATATAATTGTACAAAAGAATCACGCACGCTTATAATGTAGGTTAACAATAAATATAGTGTACCCAATATGAACGGAAAAATCAAAGTACTCATAGCTGACGACCATGCCCTGTTCCGGGAAGGGACGCGGAGCCTCATCGACCTGGAAGAAGACATGGAGGTCATCGGCGAGGCCAGCAACGGTGAAGAAGCGGTGGAGCTGGTGGAAAAGCTCCAGCCGAACGTGGTATTGATGGACATCGCCATGCCGATCGTCAACGGCATCGAAGCCACCAGGCGCATCAAGGCCGATTATCCGGCGGCCGCCGTGCTCATCCTGACGGCATATGACAACGACCAGTACATCGTCGCCCTGCTCGAAGCCGGAGCGGCCGGCTACCTCCTGAAAAATGTCAGCGGCAACGATCTCGTCAACGCCATACGGGCCGTGTACGCCGGGGAAGCGGTGCTGCACCCCGCCATCGCCAAGAAAGTCTTCCGGCGCCTGAGTTCCATCGGGGCCGATCCCGCCCCGAAGTCCAAGCCCATGGCTGAACTGAGCGACCGTGAAATGGAGATCCTCAAGCTGGCGGCCCGCGGTATGAGCAACCAGGACATAGCCACGAGTCTCTTTCTCAGCCGGCGCACCGTCCAGGCGCACCTGGCCAATATCTTCCGTAAAATGGACGTCGGTTCCCGCACCGAGGCCGTTCTGCAGGCCCTGAAAAACTGCTGGCTCGGGCTTGAAGACCTTGCCTGAGGGCCCCATGACGAAGTGTATTCGTAACCCTCACTTCTGGATAATCCTTACCATCATGATCTTCGGGGCGCTGTTCTACTATGCAGATGAGATCCCCATTCTCAAAGATATTGTGGCGCTGCCGCCCTTCCAGTTCCTCCAGTACTCCACCTACCGCATACTCTCGCTGACGCCGGTGGCCTATGCCGCGTTCGTGTTCCGCTGGCGGGCCGGCGTGGTCACGGCGACCATCGTCGGACTGGCCCTGCTGCCCCGGGCCGTCCTTCAATCGATACAGGCGGAGGCCCTCTCGGAAACGATAGCGTTCTTCTTCATCGGCCTGCTGGTCACGTGGCTCATTCACCGCCAGCAGCAGACCGTGCAGCAACTGGTGACGGCACAGGGCGAACTGGAGAACAACGTGCGCGTTATCAGGGAGAACGAGAAGCGTCTTTCCGCCATCAACCGGATGGCCAGCACGATATCCACTACGCTGGACCTCGACCAGGTCCTGAACAGCGCCATCGACAACGTCGTCGATGTCATGCAGGCGGACGCGGCCTGGATCTTCCTGCGGGATGAAAAAGAGCCGGAGCTCATCCTGGCGGCATCGCGCGGCGCTCCTGATGACCTCTCCCGCGGCATCGACCATATCAAGATCGGCGAAGGCTTCAACGGCCGGGTGGCGGCGACGGGGGAACCCCTCTTCATCGAAGACGCCTCCAACGAACCCAGGTTGACCCGTGAGATCGTGAAAGATTACCACATGCACGCCACGCTTATCGTGCCCATCATATCGAAGCAGGAAGTCAACGGGACACTGTGCATCGGCATGTTCAAGGAGCGGCAATTCAGTCCCCAGGAAAAGGAACTCCTCTCGGCCCTGGGACACCAGGTAGGCATTGCGCTGGAAAACGCCCGCCTTTACCGCCAGCAGCAGCATATTACCCAGCAACTGCGCCAGTCTGAAGAGGAGTACCGCGGCATATTCGAGAATTCCAGCGACGCCCTCTTCGTATGCTCGACATCGGCCCGCATCGTGTCCGCCAACCGGGCGGCCGTCCAGCTTACCGGCCTGACGCTGGAAGAACTGAAAGCATCCACCATTTTCGACCTTCTCGACGAGCCGGACCGGCCCACCGTCCAGGACCTTTTCCCGCTGGAAGTGGAGAACCTGCCGACGGGCAGCATCGGTGAGGTGTCAGTCGTACGGAAGGACGGTACGGATGCCGTCGTAGAACTCAAGGTCAGCCCGCTGTTCCGGCGGGGAAGGATCTCCGGCATCCAGATCATCGCCCAGGATGTTACCGAGGAAAAGAAGCTCCGCCGGAACATGGAATACTACATCAAGCAAGTAACTCAGGCGCAGGAAGACGAGCGGCTGCGCATCTCGCGCGAACTCCACGATGACACCGCTCAACTGCTCGCTAATCTTTCCCGGAGCTTGAACACCATCGTCACCGGTGACGACAGCTGCAATATCGAGGTCCTGAGGAAACTGGAAAAATTACAGGAAACGGCGGATTCCGCCCTGGAAGGCGTCCGGCGGTTCAGTCAGGACCTGCGTCCTTCCATCCTCGATGACCTGGGGCTTGTCCCGGCCCTCGAATGGCTGATCACGGACCTGGAAAAATACCAGGGTGTTACTGCCTCCTTCGAGGTGGAAGGAGAACGAAGCCGGCTGGCGCCGGAAACGGAACTTACCATTTTCCGGATAACCCAGGAAGCGCTGAGCAATATCAGGCGGCATTCCGGCGCCACGGAAGTAAAACTGCGGCTCGCGTTCACACCCGGTGCGCTGACGGTGAGCCTCAACGATAACGGCAAAGGGTTTGCCGTTCCGGAACACACCAGCGACCTGGCCAGGACCGGCCGGCTCGGTATGATCGGCATGAGAGAACGGGCGCGTTTGATCAACGCCGCGCTGAAGATCGATTCCGAGAAGGGCAAAGGGACCCGCGTTACCCTGCGTGTGCCCCGCTGACCGCCTAGCTGTTGGTGCGGAGCCGCAGGCCGGAGACGAAGGCATTGACCGCCGTGGGGCAGAACTGGCTCCCGCTGAAGCGATGAAGCTCCTTGATGGCCAGGTCCACGGACATGGCGCCGCGGTACGAACGGTCTGTGGTCATGGTATCGAACGCATCCACCACGGCGATGATCCTGGCCCCCATGGGTATCTGTTCGCCGGAAAGGCCGTTCGGGTATCCTTCCCCGTCGAACCGTTCGTGGTGGGAAAGAACGATGTCCGAAGCATTGGAGAGGAAAGCTATCTCCCTGATTATAGCTGCTCCCTGTTCGGGGTGCGCCCGCATTATCTGCCATTCCTCTTGGCTCAACATGCCGGACTTGCTGAGAACGGCGGTATCGATATTGATCTTGCCGATATCGTGAAGCAGGCTGGCGAACTGTAATACCTCGATCTCATCCGCGGTCATGGAAAGCAGGGAAGCCGCCAGCACGGCGTATTCCATGACGCGCTTGGAATGCCCGCGGGTGTGGCGGTCTTTGGCGTCGACCATGGCGGCCAGCCCCATCACCGTTTCCTTGTAGGCATCGAGCACCGTCTGGTGCAGGCGCGTGTTCTCGATGGTCAGGGCGGCGGTATTGGCGACCGCCACGGCGGCATCGAGGTCAGGCTCTTCGAAGGCAGAGCCGTCGCGCTTGTTCAGCACTTCGAGAACGCCGAGTATTTTTTTGTTGACGATGAGAGGCGCACAGAGCAGCGACCGGGTACGGAAGCCGGTGGTATCGTCGATTATCTTGTGGAAGTTCTCACTGCGTTCGACATCGTTAACGATGAGCGGTTTACCGGTCCGCGCCACCTGGCCGGCGATGCCGTACTGCGTGCTCAGCCGTACCTGCTTCAGGGACTTGCTGACCGGACCGGACGCGGCTTCGAAGAAAAGTTCATGATTGTTGTCCCGGAAGAGAAGGATGGAAGCCGCATCGACTTCCAGCGCCTGCTGCGTCATCCTGATGATCTGTTCCAGGGCATGCGCCATCCGCGGTACTGACTCTGCGCGCCGGCTGCTTTCAAAAACCTGCTCGAGACGGAGGCGGTTTTCCCGTTCTATCCGCCCGGACAGTCCCTGTGAAATGCTCCTTGTTTCAACGCTGTTGACTATGACGCTACCTCCGGACATCGTCACCGGGTCTCTTCGAGCTTTGCTGCTCGACGTTCCGGAAATTCGCCTTGAGATGCTCCGGCAGTTCCTCGAATTCCTTCCGGACGACCCAGACGATCTCGCTTTCGCCGACGCCGCGAACGGGAACGTATTTAGGCACGAACAAGCGAAGATATTCCTCGGACAGGACCTCGCGGACCGGGAAACCGCGATGGGGAAAGGCAAAAGTCAGGGAATGGAGGTGGGACAGGCGGGAGGCGTTATTGATGCAGTGGCCCACGTAATCATTGCCGTTACCCACGGTAAATACTTTTCCCCTCGCCATTCCGCACCGCAGACTCACCGGGGGCTTATTGACCTTCATCGCCATGGCCGGATAAAACTCACGCCGGTAGGCACGGCATATTTCATAGCAACTGATGACCAACCGGCAAATGTTCTCATCCGTCATACGCTGTGTGTTCCAGATGCTCAACAGACCGTCCCCGAGGAATTTGACCTTGGTAGGAAGCTCGGCCCAGACTATGGTGTTTTCGCCCTGGACGGACTGGGTGACACGCTGCCTGATCTCCGTGAAGAACCATTCCAGGAAGCCGCTGAGGAAACGAGGAATTGCCAGGTAAGCGTCCACCTGGTTGCAGAAAGCAGTGAAACCGGTCAGATCGAAAAAAGCGGCCATGGCTTCTCTCTCCTGGCTCGGCACGCCGACATCGCCGAGTTGAAGCAGAGAAGGATTGAACTGTTTTATGGTTGCCGTAGCCATCAACCGGAGGCCGCCGGACCGGCGACCGGGCATTCTCACCCGCGGCCGGGCGTTCCGTATGCGTCTGACGAGGACTTTCTTCATATGACCATCCTGGCATTACCAGTATGCGTTTACCGGCATAAACAAGCCATAAACACCGTGGTGAAGGGTCTAAACAAATTATCAAATTCGAGGCTGGACAGAATTTATATCTTGAATTGACCGGGCATGATGGTACGGTAACCGGCAGAGATCGTCGTGCAGGCCCCCGCCCATATTTACGGGTATTAGGACGTAACGGGAAATACCTATTGACACCATATTACGAACATGTTACGATTAAATTAACCGGCAAACGGTTGCCGTATACCATATACCGAGGAGTCAGATGAAACAGGTCCTGGTCAAGGAAAATGTCTGTATCGGCTGCAAGCTGTGTGAGGTGTATTGCCGCCTGCAACACTCTAAAACCGGCAATCTCATCAAGGCCCACCGGCAGGAATCGCCGCGGCCCATCTCCCGCGTCCGGGTGGATGAGAGCGGCATCGTTTCCCTTTCCGTACGCTGCCAGCAGTGCGACGACGCCCCCTGCCTGCGGGCCTGCCTTACCGGCGCGCTCCAGCGAGACCCGGCGACCGGCATCGTCAAGGTGGATGAGAAACGCTGCATCGGGTGCGGCACCTGCTCCCTGGTCTGCCCGCTCGGCGTGCCCAAACTGGACCTTTCAGCTAAAAAAATGGTCAAGTGCGACCTCTGCCAGGGCGAGGAAATCCCCGCCTGCGTCGCCAACTGCCCCAACGAAGCCCTCATCTTTACGGAAGTGGCCCGGACTGACGCCTCTGCTGCATGCCCGTAACAGCGGTTTGAAAGAGTGGTGATTATCATGACAGCCAGGCATTTTTATTATCTTATCATCGGAAATTCCGCCGGAGGCATAGGCGCCGCCGAGGCCATCCGTGAATTCGACCGGGAACGGTCGATCGGCATTGTCTCGGACGAGCCGTACCCGGTTTACTCGCGCCCGCTCATCTCGGAATACCTGGCAAATCCGCGCCCGGTAGAAAATTTTCTCTACCGCAAGCCCGGTTTTTACGAGGAGAACGATATCCAGACGCTGCTCGGTGTAAAATTCATCGGCATCGACCCCACTTCCAGAACGCTCATGCTGGCATCTGGCGGCAAGCTGCGCTATGAGAAGTTGCTGCTGGCCACCGGCGGCAAGCCTGTCATGCCTCCCTTGCCGGGCATCGAATCGTCCGGGTTGTTCACGTTCAACCGCCTGGACGACGCCTGCGCTATCGACCGGTTCATCAGCCGGCATCATCGGAGGATGAGGGCCGTGGTCATCGGGGGAGGCCTGATCGGCGTCAGCGCTGCAGAAGCACTGCTGCGCCGCAACGTCGACGTGACGATGCTCGAAATGCAGGACCGCATTCTGAGCGCCATGCTGGACGAGGAAGCTTCGGCCATTGAGGCTGAAGCCCTGAAAGAAGCCGGCGTAGTCCTGGTGACAGGCCGTACCGCGGAACGGATAAACAGCGCCATTTCCGGCGATATTACCAGCGTCACACTGGACAACGGCACGGTCATCCACTGCGAAATGGTGATAGTCGCCATCGGCGTGCGGCCCAGGGTTGACGGGCTGGAAGGCAGCGGCATCCTGATAAACCGGGGCATCGTCGTGGATAGAAAAATGTCTACCTTCATACCGGGTATCTATGCCTGCGGCGACGTCGCAGAAGCTTACGACTTTATCTACCGGCAGAACCGGCTGACCCCGGTCTGGCCCAACGCTTACGAGGGCGGCCGCACCGCCGGCCTCAATATGGCTGGGCAGGAAGCCGAATACGCAGGCGGCACGGCGATGAACTCCATGAAGTACTTCGGCAAGCACATTGTCTCTGCGGGACTCGTCAACGCCCCGGATGACAGCTATGAAACCATGGTCCATGCCGGCAACGGGGATTACCGCAAGGTCATCGTCAGGGACGGAAAGATACAGGGACTGGTCTTCGCCGGAGACATCGAGAAATCGGGCATCGTCTACAACCTGATGAAGAACGGAGTAGACGTTACGGCCTTCAAGGACACCCTGGTGGCGGATTCATTCGGGCTGGCCAGTCTGCCGGAAGAGGTCTGGCGTCAGCATATCAAGAAGCCGGCTGACAGTATTTCCGCCATTACGAAAGAACCGGAAGAAGCTTTGATCGGCGATTAGCCGGGAATCCGGTCCTGCCAGCCCCCGCAATGAAAAGTATTCACCGGGGATGATGAAATAGAGGAACTCCCATGGTCGACCTGAACAAAATACAGAATACCTTTAATGATGATAAGATCATCGACGCCTGCTCTATCTTCGGCGCGATGGATACTTCCGGGCGCCGGTTTTCCGGCGGGCCGGTCATCAAGGCGATTGCCAACATGCATGACCGCGGCAACGGCCTCGGCGGCGGTTTTGCCGTCTATGGGCTCTATCCGGAACATGCAGACCTCTACGCCTTCCACATTATGTTCAATGACACCGCCGGCAAGGAAGAGACCGAGACGTACCTCCGGCAGCATTTCACCATCGTGCGGCAGGAAGAGATACCGACCCGCCTTACCCGCGCCGTCACGAACCCGCCGCTGGTCTGGCGGTATTTCCTGGACCTGCCGGGACACCTGCCGGGAAACACGCCGGCGGATGATTACATCGTGGATAAGGTCATGACCATCAACACGGCCCCGAAGGCCGGCTTCGTCTTCTCCAGCGGCAGGAACATGGGCGTTTTCAAGGGCGTCGGTTATCCGGAAGAGATCGCTGAATACTTCCGGCTGGAAGAATACGAGGGCTATCTCTGGACCTCCCACGGCCGTTTCCCGACCAATACCGTGGCCTGGTGGGGCGGCGCGCACCCGTTCTCCATCCTGGACTGGACGGTGGTGCACAACGGCGAAGTATCTTCCTACGGCATCAACCGCCGGTTTCTTGAACAGTACGGCTACCAGTGTACGATGCAGACAGACACCGAGGTCATCGCCTACGCCGCGGACCTGCTGCTGCGCCGCCACAACCTGCCGGTGGAACTGGCTGCCAACGTGCTGGCCGCCCCGTTCTGGAATGACATCGACCGGATGCCGGAGAAGGAACAGGCGCTCGCCCGGGCCTTGCGGCAGGTCTACGGCAGCCTGCTGCTCAACGGGCCGTTCGCGGTCATCATCGCCCGCGCCGGGGAAATGATCGGCCTCACGGACCGCATCCGGCTCCGCCCGCTGACCGTCGGGGAAAAGGGCGACATGGTCTATCTCTCCTCGGAAGAGTCGGCCATCCGGCTGGTATCCCCGGAACTGGACAAAGCCTGGATACCCGGCGGCGGAGAACCGGTCATCGCCCGGCTGAAATCCGCGGAAACGCAGAACGCAGTGCATCAACCGGTCGCGACCTCCCGGTAACCGGAAGGAAGCGAGGACAGAAATATGAAAACATATCTTAAACCGAAATTCAGGATTGAACGGGACGTCGACAGGTGTATCCAGTGCCAGGTCTGCGTCAACCAGTGTTCCTTCAACGCGCATGAATACGACCCGGAAGATAACATCGTTCGCGCTCATGAAGAGAATTGCGTGGGCTGCCAGCGCTGCACGACCTTCTGCCCCACCGGCGCGCTGGAAGTGATTTACAATCCTCCCACCACCCGCGGCAATTATAACTGGCGGCCGGACATCATCGAGGACATCAACAAGCAGGCCGAGACCGGCGGCGTCCTCCTCAGCGGCATGGGCAATGACAAGAACCAGCCCGTGTACTGGGACCACCTGCTCCTCAACGCCAGCCAGGTCACCAACCCTTCCATCGACCCGCTCCGTGAGCCGATGGAACTGACCACGTACCTGGGACGGAAGCCGGACCGCCTGGAGATCGACCCCGAGACCGGGGAACTGACCACGAAGCTCACTCCACAGGTGAAACTAGATACGCCGATCATGTTCGCGGCGATGTCCTACGGCGCGGTCAGCATTAACGTGCAGACATCGCTGGCCCGGGCGGCCACGGAGATCGGCACCATGTGGAATACCGGCGAAGGCGGCCTTCATCCGAGCCTGTACCAGTATAAAGACAACACCGTCGTCCAGGTGGCCTCCGGGCGGTTCGGCGTGCACAGCGGCTATCTGAATGCCGGACGCATTGTGGAGATAAAGATAGGCCAGGGCGCTAAGCCGGGCATCGGCGGCCACCTGCCGGGTGAAAAGGTCAGCGCGGATGTTTCCCTGACCCGCATGATACCGGAAGGGACCGACGCTATTTCACCGGCGCCGCAGCATGACATCTACTCCATCGAGGACCTTTCGCAGCTTATCCACGCCCTGAAGGAAGCCACCAATTATACGAAGCCGATTTCCGTGAAGATAGCCGCCGTTCACAACGCCGCCGCCATCGCCAGCGGCATCGTCAGGGGCGGCGCGGACATCGTCGTCATCGACGGCTACCGCGGCGCGACCGGCGCGGCCCCCAAGGTCATCCGGGACAACGTGGGCATCCCCATCGAACTGGCCCTGGCCTCGGTGGACACCCGGCTGCGGCAGGAAGGCATCCGCAACCAGGCCTCGCTCGTCGTCTCCGGCGGCATCCGCAGCAGCGGGGACGTCGCCAAGGCCATCGCGCTGGGCGCGGACGCCGTCTACATCGGCACCGCGGCGCTGATATCCCTCGGCTGCCACGTCTGCCAGCAGTGCCATACCGGCAAGTGCGCCTGGGGCATCTGCACCAGCGACCTCAAGCTGACCAAGCGCGTCAATCCGGACATCGGGGCGCGCCGGGCGGCCAACCTGCTCCGCGGCTGGAGCATCGAACTGAAAGACATTCTCGGCGGGCTCGGGGTCAACGCCCTGGAAAGCCTGCGCGGCAACCGCCACCACCTCCGCGGCGTCGGCCTGACCGATACCGAACTGGAAATACTGGGTGTGCGGATGGCGGGGAGATAATGATGATTAACGCAGTGATGGAAAAACAGCAGGAACAACACCAGCGGGCCAGCCTTGACACCACCGGCGTCTACTACCGCGACCTGAACGTCAGGCTCCGGGAACTGGTCAGGGACGGGGTACGGGACATCGAACTGAACAACGTCTGCGGCCAGCGGTACATCGGAACGGACCTTAACGCCGCCGTCGACATCGAGATCAACGGCACGCCCGGCAACGACCTCGGCGCGTTCATGAAAGGACCGCGCATCACCGTGCGAGGCAATGCCCAGGACGGCTGCGGCAACACCATGGATGACGGCGTGATCATCGTCCACGGCCATGCCGGGGATACGGTCGGATTTTCCGCGCGCGGCGGCTCCATCTACGTCCGGGACGGTGTTGGCTACCGCGCCGGCATCCACATGAAAGAGTACAAGGGCAAGCTGCCCGCACTGGTCATCGGCGGGACGGCGCAGGACTTCTGCGGCGAGTACATGGCCGGCGGCGTGCTGGTAATGCTCGGCATGAACGCTCCCAAAGGACACCGGGCCAAATACATCGGCACCGGCATGCACGGCGGCGTTATCTACCTGCGCGGCGCCGTGGAGGACTATCAGCTCGGGAAGGAAGTCGGTATTGCCAAGCTCGAACAAATGGACTACGATAATCTCAGGAAGCATGTGCAGTCCTACACCTCGTACTTCGGCGGAGACGC
>CAZPSP010000036.1:0-18852 GCA_964589285.1 uncultured Dehalococcoidaceae bacterium
CTACTTCTTCCGCGCAATGACCTTCTTGACCGCTGCCACGATGTCGCCCGATGTCAAATGGTAGTGCGCGAGGAGTTCTTCCGGAGAGCCTGACTGCCCGAAGACGTTCTGCACCGCCACGAATTCTACCGGCGTGGGGATGTTACAGGCCAGGATATCGGCGACGGTGCTGCCCATGCCACCGTGCCGCTGGTGCTCCTCGGCGGTGACGATGGCCCCGGTCTCCCTGGCGGCTTTGATGACGGCGGCTTCGTCCATCGGCTTGACCGTCGCCATGTTGAGAACGCGGCAGTGAACGCCGTCGAAGGCAAGCTTGTCGGCGGCTTCCAGCGCGGCGCTGACCATGACGCCAATGGCGATAATGGTAACGTCATTGCCATCCCGCAGATGGCAGGCCTTGCCGATCTCGAACTCATAATCCGGCTTGTTGATGACCGGCAGCTTGGCGCGGGGCAGACGGACGTAGACCGGACCCCTGTGTTCCGCTACGGCCCGGATGGCGCGGTCGGTTTCGACGGAGTCCGACGGCACGATGACCGTGAAGCCCGGCAGCGAACAGATGAGGGCGAGGTCCTCCAGCGCCTGGTGCGAGCCGCCGTCCTCGCCGACGGTCACGCCGGCATGGGTGGCGACGATCTTGACGTTGAGCTTGGACTGCGCCACGGACACGCGAATCTGGTCGAAGCAGCGCCCGGTGGCGAACACGGCGAAACTGCTGGCGAACGGTATCTTGCCGGAAGCGGCCAGCCCGGCGGCTGTCCCGATCATGTTGGCTTCGGCGATGCCGACGTCGAAATAGCGGTCCGGGAACTCGGCGGCGAAGTACTTAACCATGGTGGAAGGCCCGAGGTCGGCGTCCAGCACGACGATGTCCCGGTTCTGCCGGCCCAGTTCCACCAAGGTCTTGCCGTAAGTCTCGCGGGGGGCTATCTTTTCGGACACGGTTACGCCAGCTCCTTCAGCGCCTGTTCAAGTTGTTCCGCGTTAGGCGCTTTGCCGTGGAAGTCCACGTTGTGTTCCATGAAACTCACGCCCTTGCCCTTGACGGTACGAGCGATAATTGCGGTAGGTTTACCCTTGAAGGCCTTCGCTTCCTGTATCGCGTCATAGACCTGCCGCAGGTCGTGGCCATCGATCTCCAGGACGTTCCAGTTGAACGCCTCGAACTTTTTACCGAGCGGGTCCACGTTCATGATGTCCGCTACTTTCCCGCTGAGCTGGAGGCCGTTCTTGTCCACGATGGCGGTAAGGTTGTCCAGCTTGAAATGTCCGGCGGCCATAGCGGCTTCCCAGATCTGGCCTTCTTCGCACTCGCCGTCGGAGAGGAGCGCGTAGACGTGATAATCTTTCCTGTCGAGCCTTCCCGCCAGAGCGACGCCGTTGGCGAAGGACAACCCTTGTCCGAGGCTCCCGGAAGACATCTCCACACCGGGCGTGTGGGTGCGGTCAGCATGCCCTTGCAGGTGGCTGCCAAACTGCCGCAGGGTGGCCAGTTCTTCCACCGGGAAGTAACCGCATTCCGCCAGCGCTACATAAAGAACGGGGGCGGCGTGGCCCTTGCTGAGGATGAACCGGTCCCGGTCCGGCCACGAAGGGTCTCCCGGACGGTGCCGCAGGACTTTCCAGTAGAGCGTCGCGACAATTTCGACGGCGGAAAGGGAACCACCGGGATGGCCGCTGCCGGCTTTGGCGAGCATCGTGAGGATGCGGCGCCTCATGCGTTTCGTGACAGCGCTGAGGTCTTCGTTGGATGTGAACAGGGGAGCCGGTCCGGTGGTCATGATGTACCCATTATACGGTAATATTCGCCTGCCCGTCCACCGCGGAAGCCAGCAGCGTAATTAGTTCTGAGCAGCCTCCTTGCCGGAGGAATTCAGCGTGGTCCCGGACGTTCTCGAACTTCCGTCCGGTTATTCCGGAGCAGGTGAAATCGGGACCGAAGCGACTGGAAAACAGATCCAAGATGCTTTTAACGTGCGGATCGGCTTTCAGTCCCAGGGCGATACTGTGCTTCAACGCATAAGCCCATATGGCGGCCCCGAGCGCGCCGCAGCCGCTCCCGCTCAGGCCGATGCCCCCGGCCAACCCCGCCGCCATGACGATATGCTGGTCGGAGAAGCCGGCTTTCCGTACCAGCAGGGCGGAGCAACTGACGGGAGGAGAAGGAACGTCAGCCGGGGGACTTGCATATACCGCGTCTATCTCCGCTATACTTGCGCGGGCGATCCCCGGGGTCATGGTGAAGCAGCGCAGCATTCTTCCGGTGAAAATGTATCTCAGCATGTCTCTCGCCTTGAATTTCTCCCGCATGTTCAATCCGGAGATAGCGAGACAATCTACCGCCTTAGCCCGGTTATACCGGCTAAACGAATCGATGATACGCCGGGAAGCCAGAACGGCGGCGGTTTCCGCGGTGGGACCGGCGCCGAAAACTTGATACGCCTGCGCCCCGGCGGCGAGAGAAGCTCCCCATACCATGCCGCATTGATAGCCGTGGTTGGCGATGCCGCCCGCCAGGACGGCGCTGGCGTGTTCCTCGGTCTTCAGAGGGTGACCCATAGCGTGATCAAGCACGCATAGTATTGTTTCCGATCACATGCCTTTTTTCAAGAACGTTCCAATGGACCCCCAGTACGAGATTGGCCGCTGTTCCCTTACCATACTGCACCTTACCTTCCTTACAGGAATTAACCACGAACATACCCAGCATCCGGACTGTCCTTACTTGATTACAGTGACAATGCTCCGGTTGAGGATGGTCGGCGTGTAATGGAAATCCGTGAACCCGGTATCGGAGAGCAACTTCTTGAGTTCCCGGGTGGAGTAACACTTGCCTTCGGAGGAGAACATCAGGAGGACGGAGTATTCGGCGACGGAGACGGGACCGTTCTTCTCATCGTTCAAATGGGCGTCGTGGATGATGAGACGCCCGCCCGGCGCCAGGTTACGGTAAGAGTTCTGAAGAATCGCGGTGACTTGCGGCACGTCCCAGTCATGCAGGACATGAGACAAGAGATGGACGTCATAACCGCCGGGTAATTCGTCGCGGAACATGTCCCCGGCGATGACATCAGTCCTGCTCGCCAGGCCGAATTCCTTGGCCGAGCGCTGTGCCAGCCGGTCGATGGGAGGCTTCTCGAAGATCCCGGCCTTCATATGAGGATTGGCTTCCAGCACGACCTGCGCATAAATGCCGGTCGCCCCACCGATGTCCAGCAAACGATGACTGCAGGTGAAATCATATGCGCCCGCCAGCCCTGAAGCCAAATAAGCGCCCCGGCTGTTCATCCCGGCGGTAAAAGCTCCGGCAAAGTCCTCGTTCTCCATGGCTTTGGCCCAGGCATCACCGGATTTGGCGGCGGCCCAGTTGGCCGGCTCGCCGGTCCGGAGAACGCGGAGCATATCCGCGCAGACCGGCCGTTCTTTCAATGAGGTAACATAAGAAGTGAGGTCATACCGGCTTTCTTTGGTCAGATAAGTGCGGGCCGTATCCGTAAGTGAGAACCGGTTAACTGTTTCCGCCACGAACCCGTAGGATTTGAACAGCGATAGCATAACGTCCGCCGGTCTCGGCTTGATGCCGAACTGTTTGCATATTTCCGGAAGGTCGAGGGGAGCATCGGAAAGCCTGTTGAAGAAGTCGAGATGAGCAACGGCGGTGATGAAGAGGTCATCTGCGAACGAACCGTCCCGCAGGCGAAAGATGGTCTCAGGGGACGCATTGGGTGTAAAGTCCATCGTTTTACTCCGTTATATCATTTACCCTGGGGAAGCATGTCACTAATTGTAGCATATTAGTCACCGGGAATTGATAATAGCAGCCGGATGTGATTAAATTAATAGGTTGGAAAGGGGAGTATATGGAAGAACTTAAACTGAAAGCCAGTAAAAGAGATGTCCTTGGAAAGCGGAACCGCTTCCTCCGGAAGCAGGGAATAACTCCGGCCCATCTCTTCGGTCATAACATCGAATCCATGGCCCTCCAGTGCGATACTGCTGACCTCAAAAAGATAATCGATCATGCCGGGACCTCCCGCCTTGTCAGCCTTTCGGTCGCTGGTGACAAGGGCGTTAAAAGCGTCTTTGTGCGCGAGATCCAGCGTGACGCTTTCTCCAAGCAGCTCATCCATGTTGATTTCTACCAGGTCAAAAAAGGTGAAAAGATATCGATAAGCGTTCCTATCGTTCTCGTCGGGGAATCTCCGGCCCTCAAGGGGAAAGGTCGTCTGCTCATCCACGGCATCGATGAACTGCATATCGAATGCCCGCCGGAAAAAGTGCCGCCGCAAATTGATGTCGATATCAGCGTCCTGGAAAACGTAGAAGACATGATCAATGTCAAAGACCTGAAACTGGATCCTGGTATCACTGTTCACGCCGATCCGGACCAGCTCGTCGTGAGAGTTACCGAAGTCTCCATGAAGGCCGCTATCGAAGCCGGTGCCGAAACCGCGGAAGCTGAAGAAGAAGGCGAAGCCGCTGAAGCGGAAGCTGCTCCATCCGGTGAAGAAGCTGCTTCAGAGTAGGTCGCGGGTCTTGCAGGACACTGCGGACTGATCGATGATAATAGATTTCCACGCGCACGTGCTGCCGCCCGCCGTGCGGGACAACCGCAGCCGCTATGTGGAGAAAGACGCCGCTTTCGCCGCCATATACCGGGAGGCGAAAGCGGCTATCGCTACCACGGAAGACCTCATACAGTCCATGGACCGGCATGGCATCGATGTTACGGTCATCGTCAACTATTCCTGGACCACACCGGACCTGTGCCGGGAAACGAATGATTACATCCTCGAATCCTGTTCCAGGTATCCTGACCGGTTGGCCGGGTTCTGCGCAATTGCCGATTTCGCTTCTGATGAGTCTTTGAGGGAGATCGAACGCAGCGCCCTGGCCGGCACCCGGGGCATCGGCGAACTCAGGCCGGACTTCCATCCTGATACATTTATTGATAGCACACGGATGGCCCCGTTCGTCGACCTCCTGAAGCAACATGACTTGATGCTGCTGCTTCACACATCGGAGCCGGTGGGTCATCAGTATCCCGGCAAGGGGGCCGCTGTTCCGGGACTCGTCTATTCATTCCTCTCAAATTTCCCGGATATGACGGCGATATGCGCACACTGGGGCGGCGGCTTGCCGTTCTATACGCTGATGCCGGAAGTACGGGAGACTCTCAAGAACGTCTATTTCGATACGGCTGCTTCACCGTTCCTGTACCGGCCGGAGATATACCGGCAGGTGGCCCGCCTGGCCGGCGCAGAGAAAGTGCTGTTCGGCAGCGACTATCCCGTCATGTCTCCCGCCCGTGTTATCGATGAAATCCGCCGGGCCGATGTCACGGAAAAAGAGCGGGAACTGATTTTGAGCGGTAACGCCTGTCGTCTTCTGGGTAAGTGAGATATGGAGAAGGTCCGCTCATTCATCGCTGTATCTCTCTCTCCGGAACTCAGGAAAGAGCTTGCCCACATCGCAAATGAGTTGAAGTCCGGGGCCGGCGCTCCGGTAAAATGGGTAGAGACTGAAAACCTGCACTTGACGCTCAAGTTCCTGGGAGATATACTGCCTGCTCAAATTCCCGCCATCATCAACACCATGCGAAAGGCAGCCGTAAAAACAGGGCCCCTTAAGCTGGAAATGAACGGCCTCGGTGTCTTCCCGAATCAACGGAGAGTACGGATCATCTGGGCCGGCCTCGGCGGGGACGTCGAAAAGCTATCCGGACTACAGCAGCGACTTGAATCCAGCCTAGAACCTCTTGGCTTCACAAAAGAGCCCCGTCCGTTTCAGCCTCATCTGACCATCGGGCGCGTCCGCGAGCAGGCTTCGCCGGCGGAACGGGAACAACTTGGTGATAAAGTTACCGCATTTCGCGCCCCGGTTCCAGCACCCTTCGTCGTCGATACCCTGTTCCTCATGAGAAGCACACTGACACCTTCCGGACCCGTCTACTCGGAACTTGGAAACGTTTCTCTCATTTAGGACCTGTAACTATTTACGAATTGTTTACGTCCCGAAGAACTGTGTTCATGTGTTGTTTAGCCCGCGGCATTTACAATGGGAAGAGTAAATGCCCGTGACGTGACCCGGAGGTGAAAGATGACCATCCCGAAAGAGCACATTCTGTTAGTCGATGATGAAGAGGGTATCCGCTGTGTCCTGAACAAAGGACTGACCATGCGGGGCTTCGAGTGTGATGAAGCCGAAAACGGTGATAAAGCGCTGGAAAAACTCGAAGAAAAACAAGCCGACCTCGTTATCATGGACATCAATATGCCGGGAAGGTCCGGTTGTGAAGTATTACCGGATATTACCTCGCGGTACCCGGAAACCGCTGTTATCATGTCCAGCGGTATCTCGGAAGCTACTGTCATCGCTGAGTGTATCAAGAATGGCGCCCAGGACTACATCAGCAAGCCTTTCCGCTTCGAACAGGTGCTGCAAAGCGTCAACGGCACACTGGATAAGCGCCGTGTCGCCCTTGATATACAAAGATATTTACAGGAAATGGGCAATCTGTCCGGAGGTTCCGGCGATGAAACCCGCAAGCTTTTCCTTGGGGCCATCGAAAGCCTGGTCAACACCCTCGAATCATGTGACGCGTACACTGCCGACCATTCCCAAAAAGTAACCGATCTGGCGCTTACCATTGGCAAGGAAATGGGACTGCAGCAGCATGAACTGGAAGACCTTCGCTGGGCGGCCCTTCTCCATGATGTCGGTAAGATTGCCGTCGATCCCAACATCCTGAATAAACCCGGCGAACTCACCGCCAGCGAGTATCGGCATATCATGACGCACGCCATCGTGGGACCCAACCTGGTCAAGCCATTCGTTAACCCGAATATCGTGGAGATCATATCCCACCACCACGACCACTATGACGGAAGCGGCTATGGGCAGACCATCAAAGGGAAGAACATCCCGCTGGGAGCGCGTATCATAGCCGTGGCGGACGCCTACCAGGCAATGATATCAGACCGTCCCTACCGCCGCGCCATGTCACATGTGGATGCTATCGAAGAACTCCTCTGGTTCTCCGGAACGCAGTTCGATCCAATTGTGGCTAATACGGCGATCAACCTGATCCAGAAGCGGCAGATCAAGGTCAATCATCCCAGTCTATCCTCCCGCTAGCACGCGAGGATAGCTGTTCGATACGGGGGGGCGGGCATGTGCCCGCCTTCTCGCGTTATCTACGTGTATTTTACTCTTGCCATTTCGTATTACGATACGGTATACTTAGACGGTTTTACTGAACTACTGGTTGGGAGGAGGACCCCATGGAAAACATGACTTTCCCCAAGTGTCAGAAGTGCAACTCTGGTGATCTCGTGCCTTTATCCGATTTCGGCAGCCAGGGTGCCTCGATACGATACAAGGCCTGGGTATGCACCAATCCTGATTGCGGCTTTAATTTGAAGATCAGGAATGGAGACGTCTATCTGAATGAGCCGATTATGAACGGGTCGCTCCATAGTTCCCGCACCCGTTAATTACGGGGCAGCGTTGAACAACCAGTGAGGTAGGCGGATGGCAACCGTACTTCCTCGTATTCGCAGCCTTACGGGGCGTGCTCTCGATTTCCTTTTTCCGCGTTGGTGCATCGGTTGCGGCAGGGAAGGTGAAGTGGTGTGCCGCTCCTGCAGGCAAACATTCTCCGTCATCGGTCCCCTGTACTGCAGCCGTTGCGGCCGTCCTCTGGACGACGGAATCTCTTGCCGGAATTGCGACGGCGTCGATATGTCTATCGACGGTATCCGGGCGCCGTTCCTCTTTCATGGGCTGGTCCGCCAGGCCATCCACGAACTCAAATACCGTAATCTGAAAGTAGCAGCCACCTTTCTGGCGCATGAGTTGGCGCTCTATCTGGAAGAATATCCTATCGCTGCCGATGTGATCGTACCGGTACCTTTACATAAAAAACGCCTCAAGGAACGCGGTTACAATCAGTCTGAGCTTATCGGTGGGCATCTTGCGGAACTTACCGGCATTCCATTGATATTGGATTGCCTCATCCGCCAAAAACACACGCCGTCCCTGGCACGTTCTGCCAACCGTGAAGTACGAAAGGAAAATATAGCAGGGGCGTTTGACGTTTCCGGACGGAGAATTGAGGGCAAGGACGTCATATTGGTAGATGACGTCTCGACCACCGGTACCACGCTCGATGCATGTGCCGCCGTCCTGAAAAAAGCCGGAGCCCAGCAGGTATGGGGGCTTGTGATAGCGCTGGAACTTTGAGATATTGGAAACAGGAGGAGTAAACATGGAATTGAAGATTACCGGAACGAACTTGGAAATCTCCGCGGATACCCAGAAGTATATCGAAAAAAAGATCAGCAAACTGGACAAACACCTGCCGGATATTATCGATATCAGGGTAGAGGTCTCGGAGGAAGGCACCAGGTCTCCCCAGGAGAGAATCGTTGTCCGCGTAACGGTCAGCAGCGGCGTCAGCGAAACCGTCTTCCACGGTGAAGAACGCGGTAAAGAGATAAAAATGGCGGTCGATAAAGTTGCGGACGTCATGGTACGGCAACTGGAGAGTTTTAAAGGTAAGCTGTATGACAAGGGTAGAGGGAATCCCATGGCCCGAGGCAAGTTCCCCGCGGTTGATGAACCACCGGAACCCAAAGGAAAGCTGGTAAAAACAAAGTCATTCGTCATCAAGGCGGTCAATACCGACACAGCCATACGGGAAATGGAGCGACTCGGGCATGATTTCTACCTGTTCCTCGATGCGGATAGCGATGAAATCCGCCTGGTATACCGGCGCAAAGATGGAAATTACGGGATCATCAAGGCCGAGGTCCCGGCGTGAGCCCTGACCGTTAAGAGAATGAGGATATCAAAAGAATGAGATCGAAGAAGAGCAGAATGAAACAGGTGAGCGGCAGAGCCTATGCCGTTTTCCCTACTTCTGCCGGATGGATGGGCGTTAAGGCATCTTCAGAGGGATTGACTGATATCGTGCTGCCCCGGCAAGATGTCCAGGGCATTTATGATGGACTCGGAGTGAAAGACAAAGGCCAGCCTTCACATTTCACCGACTTTATCGAGCGTTGCCAGGCATACTTCGAGGGAAAGCCGGTGGACTTTCCCGACGCCATCGATATTTCTAGCGGGACTCCGTTTCAACAACGCGTCTGGCTGGCTTGCCGCAGAATTCCTCGGGGAAAGACAAAAACGTACGGCGAGTTGGCGGCCGAAGTTGGAAGTCCTAAGGCGGCGCGTGCTACCGGCGCCGCGCTCGGGCAGAACCCTGTGGCCATCGTGGTGCCCTGCCACCGGGTGATAGCCTCCGATGGTTCTCTGTGCGGTTTCGGCGGAGGGTTGAAGCTCAAGGAGCGAATGCTGGAACTGGAGAGGATAACGTAATAACCCACTATCCGAGAAAAAACACAGTACTGGCTACTTTTGATCTTTAACCTTTGACTTCGGAGAGCTATTTCTCTTCGCCGAGGTAGGCGGCGATAACTTCCGGATTGTTCTTTATCTCTTCCGGGGTGCCCTCGGCAATTTTGCGGCCAAAGTCGAGCACCACGATCCTGTCCGCGATGTCCATGACCACGCCCATGTCGTGCTCGACGAGGACGATGCAGCTTACCCCGTCCCGTAGTACCGGGGTATCCGGATAGGTCACACCTTGGCCTTCGAAGATGTCGATGATGAAACGGGCGATGTCTTCTTTCTCTTCCAGGTTCATACCCGCCATGGGTTCGTCGAGGAGAAGGACGTTTGGTTCCAGCGCCAGCGCCCGCCCCAGTTCCACACGTTTCCTCATGCCGTAGGGCAGGGTGCCGACCGTCTTCTTGCGGATGGACTCGATCTCCAGGAAGTCGATGATATCTTCCACCGTCTTGCGATGGGTGATTTCTTCCTTGTGCGCCCAACCGAAGTAGAGTGCGCTGGCCAGAACGTTCTGCTTCATCAGCACATGGCGCGCGGCCATGATGTTGTCCAGGCTGCTCAGGCCGGTATAGAGTTCGATGTTCTGGAAGGTCCGTGCCAGTCCCATTTTGGCAGCCTTGTCCGGACGGATACGGGTGATGCGCTTGCCTTCGTAATATATCTCGCCTTTCTGGGGTTTGTAGAAACCGTTGATACAGTTGAGAAGACAAGTCTTGCCGGCGCCATTGGGTCCGATGATAGCCAGGATTTCTTTGTCCCTGATGTCCACGCTGATGTCCACCAGTGACCGTACGCCCCCAAAGGAAAGAGAGATGTTATCAATCTTTATCCTGGGCTGTACGGTGACGGACCGAGTTCCGGAGAGTTGACCGGAAGTGGCGTTCATCAGGGATTCCTCACATGCTCGCCGGATATTTTTGATCTGTGTTCGACCATGGTGGAGCAGGCAGGCCCCTGACAATGTTTTCCGGCGGCCGATTTTTTCCCATTCCGGTTGTGGTCGAAATGCATCTGCATGCCGGTACAGGAGATGTTCCCGTCATCCGTCATGATGAGCGTTACCTCATCATCGATATCACGGCAGTATATAGTGGTCGCGGTTACTTTCCAGCCTGTCATATTGCTCCCGGCGCTCCCCAATGGCACATTCCATATTACTATGTAAGGAGCTTGTGGTTCAACCGTGCCGGATGCTGCCGACAAAAAGGTTGACATAAACAAGCTTGAAGAGTCGATTTTTCTTGCCATACGATACCGGTAGTTGTACAATGGAAACGCGGCAGGATGAGTGTGTGAAAGAGGCGTATGCCGCACCATGGTTCCACGGGCTCGTAGCTCAGCGGTTAGAGCGGTCGGCTCATAACCGATTGGTCGTAGGTTCGATCCCTACCGAGCCCACTTTCAGATGTTTGCCCTGTTGACTAGACTGGATTACGTCATTCCGTCGCTGAAGCCAGGCCGCCGTCCGGTATCGCTTTATCATAATCCACTGCCAGCAGGAGCTTGTCCACACCGATGATGTAACCCTCGTAGTGTTGCTTGTCCAGGTGGGGCAGGCCCCAGTCGTAGGCTAATTTCTTTCCTCCGAAGTCAACGAGAATCCAGACATGGTTGCTTTCTCCAAAGGACTCTTCTTCCTTTTCCAGGTTGCCGATTATCGGCCAGGATTCGATGCCTTGCTTCTGGAAATGCTCGTACATCGCCAGGGCGCCATCGTCACAGTCAAACGTCTCGGAAGGTCCGGATACATCCGGGAACAGGACCGGGTTGAGCCGCAGCAGCACCAGCGTAACGGCTGTTTTCAGGAAGACAAAGCCAGCCAGTTTCATCAGACCATGGCTAAAAAGTACCATTACTTGAGTATTATATCTGTAAACCGCGGCGGTGCGCCCGTCGCCTCGTTAAGCTTTGCTAAAAGTATCCTAAAGCTTTTGTAAACACCCTGCCCGTGAATGCACCGCCTGTTTAAATGAGATGACATCGATTACCTGGAGATAAATTTCCATGCCAACGTGGACGGTCGTGGCTCTAACCGCACCACCAACAGCATCCCGATACTGATAGATAATGTAAGCGTGCCCATCGATGACCAGACGAGGATACGATGGTACCGGTTGCATATTGTCCGGTCATTTTCTTATACTTACGGTAAGCAACGGAGGTAAGAGTGGTGAAAGTTCTCGGCATCGTCGGCAGCCCTCGTAAAGGCGGCAATACAGAGATCATGATGGAGGAAGCCTTGGCGGCAGCTCGTGCTGCCGGGGCTGAAACCGTACTCTTCCCGACCTATGGCAAGAACATAGCCGGCTGCGACGGATGTCACGCCTGTATGTCCTCAGGGCGCTGTAAAATCAAGGATGACATGCAGGAACTGTATGATAAAATGGAAGCCGCGGATGCCATTATCCTGGGCAGCCCGGTCTATTTCCATGGCGTGACCGCCCAGGCCAAGACGATCATGGACCGCACCTTCTGCTTCCTCTTCAAGCACAACCTTGCCGATAAAGTAGGAGGTTCCATTCTAGCTTTGCGGAAAATCGGGGCCAGCCAGACGAGGGCGCAGATCAATACCTGGTTCCTGTCCCACCACATGCGCCCGGTCATGACGGCCGTCGGGTACGGACGTGCGGAGGGCGATGTGATGACTGCGGAAGGCGCCGGCATCGGTACTACGGCCATGCAGGAAGCACGGATGCTGGGTGAAGAGGTCGTCAGGGTCTTCAATAAAATGACATAATGTGTATGGTTTTCATATGACACAGTTCGATTCGGTTAAGAAGTCGTTTAATCTCATCACCGGTAAGACCGGAAAGCAGGCCAGGGCGTTCCGGGCATTGTCAGACTGGTCCGCGGCGGTGCACAGGTTCCTGACTACGTACGACCTTTACGGCTCCCACAGCCTGGATACGCTGTTAGCGAAGATAGGCCAGGCCAAGTTCGAGTTGGTGGGAATAACGTACACCGGCCGTTCTCTGATCGACCAGGCGAAAGTCTTCAAGGGCACCAATATCCCGGACAATGTGGAAGTCATTGTTGGCGGCGCCGAGGCAATCCGGCGTTACCTCATCGATCCGGACCTGCGTGAAGAGGCGCTCAATAAAGCCGTCATCGATCTGCGCGTCGATTATGAAAATTTGCGTGAAGCGATGGACAAAGAGCACCAGCGGCTGACATCCTGAGACTTCACAAAAGCCCCAACATTATGTCAATACCATTCTTATATGTGACATAACATATATTGTGCGCCCCACTTCCATACACTCGTAAAACAGGATACTTGTCATAATAATGGCGGTTGTGTAAACTTGTACGCTTTTTAAATATACAGTACCACAACCCCGGCCAGAACCATGCCGATGCCCGTGAAAACCCGCCAGTTAAAAACATCTATCTTCCGGTTCATCATCCATGAGAAGACCAGCACGAAAACCACCATGGTCGCCACCAGCGGCTGGACGATACTGACCGGTGTGTCTTCCAACGCCCGGAAACGCGCCAGATGACCGGCTACCAGGATGGCGGCGCTTACAACGAACAACCCGAGCCCGCGGCTGTCGTTTACCGTTATCTGTTTACGAAGTTTCGAGGAAATTGCCAGGATGACAAGGACTCCGGAAAATGCCGCCAGGTACATAACCGATGTAGCGGCAAAGACATCATCCGTCACTGTCATGACCGGACGGATCAAGGCGGCAGAGGTCGCAGAGGCAATCGCTGTACCGAGACCCAGCAACAAACCCGGCGTGGAAATCCTGAATATGGAACGCTGGATGTCCGTGGTGGTCAATACAGCGCCAACCATGATGACCAACGCTCCAACGATGATCCAGGGTGTGACGGTTTCCTCAAGGAACACGACACCGAAGATGACCGAAAAAACAATGGCCGTTCGGGAAATCGCAACGGCCGGGTTTGCCCCAATGACTATTGTCGCGGTGAAAAAGAGATAACGGGCCAATATCAGGTGGACCAGCCCGGCAGCGGCCAAGAGTACATACTGGGTCACTGTAGGACAGAAAGGCCGCCCATTCCCCAGTGATCGTTACGAGGACCGGAAGCACCGGCGCCCCGGCCAGCACGGTTATGGCCAGGGCGGAAAACGATTCCCCGGACTCGTACGTGACCCGCCGGATGATGACCTGCGCCAGGGCAAAAAGCACGGCGGTGAATATCGCGAAGTAAAAACCTGCAACCATTATGTCAAGTATGAGGTCTACTTGGTGGAAATACTGGAACTCTGGGCTGCAAAGAAGACGGCGATTTTTTCTATCAACCGGGACAGTCCCCAGCGTTTTACCGCTGAAACATGGACCACGTCGTCGCCGGGCTGGAACGGTGTTTTATCGAAGTATTCCAACGCACTCTTCTCACCGGCGGAGGCAGCAGTCTCTCCCGCCTTCTCCAGGAAACGGTCGATCTTGTTCAACACCAGTATTGAAGGCTTCTCCTGTAAATGAAGTTCCCCAAGAATATCCTCGACTGCCTGGTGCTGGACATCAGCGTCATGGGATGAGATATCCACCACATGGAGCATCAGGCTGGCCTCATCCAGTTCCTCCAGCGTGGCTCGGAAGGCATCGATGATGTTTGGCGGCAGTTTACGGATAAAGCCGACCGTATCCGTCAGCAGGAACGTGGTGCCATCGGTCAGACGCAATCGTCTTGTTGTCGGATCCAGCGTGGCGAAGAGCCTGTCGTCGGCATAGATGTCGGCGCCGCAGAGGGCGTTGAGCAACGTGCTCTTGCCGGCGTTGGTATAGCCTACCAGCGCCACGATGGGAATACCGCTCTTTTTGCGCTGCCTGCGGTGCCGGGCGCGCTGTTTCCGCACGTTTTCCAGTTGTTCCTTGAGACGCTGGATCTTACGGCGGATAATGCGGCGGTCGGTCTCGAGTTGGGACTCGCCGGGACCCCGGGTGCCGATGCCGCCGCCGAGTCTTTCCAGGTGCTGCCATTGCCCGGCAAGCCGGGGAAGCAGGTATTCATGCTGGGCGAGTTCTACCTGAAGCCTGCCTTCACGTGTTCGCGCCCGGGAAGCGAAGATATCGAGGATGAGCGCGACGCGATCGATGATCTTGATACCCAGGGCGTTTTCCAGGTTCCGCTGCTGGGTCGGCGTTAGTTCATCATCGATGATGAGGACGTTGCAGTCCAGTTCGTCCTTAAGCGTGACCAGTTCCTGGAGCTTCCCTTTTCCCACATAGCTGTCATGGGACGGCGCAGGCAACTGCTGGATAATCTTCCGGACTACTTCGGCCCCGGCTGAGCCGGCCAGTTGGTCAAGTTCTTCGAGAGAGTTTTCTACGTCAGCGCGGTTACCGCTGCCGCGGTGAGCAACGGCCAGGAGCAGGGCGCGTTCCGGGGCGGGCGGTATGGAAATAATGTTCTTCTTCGTGTTTCCTGCCTTATTATGTCAAATTATCGTTTCGGGGTCAGCCTTCGGGTGTTGCGCCAGCCGGAGAGCCGGGACAGCGCCCTTACCAGCGAGGCATCCGGTACTGTCAGCGAAAGACGGACATAGCCTTCACCGTTCCGGCCGTAACCGGTCCCAGGCGTGACCGCCACGCCTGCCTGGTCGAGGAGGTCTTCTGTAAAATCGACAGAGTTGAAACCATCCGGCACCTTGGCCCAGACATAGAGGCCGGCTTTCGGGACAAAGGGCTGTACGCCGATATTGCCGAGCACCTCGCAGAGGAGGTCGCGTCGGCGCTGGTAGACCGCGTTACGTTCCTCGATGCTGTCCTGCGGACCTTTCAGCGCTTCGATGGCCATCAACTGAATGGCCTGGGGTATGCCGGAATCCATGTTCGATTTCAGGGTCTTGAGCGCATCGATAGCCTCCGCATTGCCGACGGCCATGCCGATGCGCCAGCCGGTCATGCTGTACGACTTGGAAAATGAGTGAATCTCGATGCCGGTCTCTTTGGCGCCTTCCGCCTGGAGGAAGCTGGCGGCTCTATAGCCGTCGTAGGTAACTTCCGAGTACGCAGCGTCATGGCAGACCAGGATGCCGTGCGTTCTGCCGAATTCTGCGGCCTGGTTGAAAAAATCCAGTCCGGCTACCGCGCCGGTGGGATTATTGGGATAATTGATCCACAAGAGGCCGGCCCTTTCCATCACCTGTTCTCGGATACCGGTGAAGTTGGGCACGAACCCATTAGATTCGTTGAGGTTAAGAAAATACGGCCTAGCTCCGGCGAGCTGCGTGCCGATCGAATAGACCGGGTAACCGGGGTCCGGTACGAGTGCGAAATCTCCGGGATCGAGGAAGCAGAACGGAATATGGGCGATTCCTTCCTTCGCGCCGATGAGCGGCAGGACCTCAGTCTCGGGGTCGAGTTGCACGTCGAAGCGTTTTTTGTACCAGCCGGCGATGGCTTTCCGCAACTCCGGCATCCCGGCCGAAGAGGGATACCGGTGGTTTTCCGGCTCGTCCGCAGCGGCGCACATGGTTTTAATGATGTGTCCCGGCGTGGGCATATCCGGATCTCCGATGGCGAAGCTGACTATGTCCTCTCCCGCCTGCCGTTTTTCTGCTATCTTCCTGCTGATCTCAACAAAAAGGTAAGGATTGAGTTTTTCTATCCGTTTCGCTTTTTTCATTGTTCAGTCTAGTCCGGCCAGACTCCTTCAAACACTATTTCAGCCGGGCCGCCGAGGATGATATCTCCGGACCCGTTCCATTTTGCCTGCAGTACGCCGCCCGGCAGGATGATATCCGCCTCATCATCGATGAACCCATTCACCCTGGAAGCGATGGTAATGGCGCAGGCGCCGCTCCCGCAAGCCTGTGTTTCACCCACACCCCGTTCCCAGACCCGGGCCTCGACATGCCCGTTGTCCAGTATCCGCGCTATCTCAAAATTAACGCGGTGAGGGAATATCGGCAGATTTTCGATGACCGGCCCGATGACCGACATGGGGAAAGACTCCACCGGCTGATCGCAGAAATGGACGGCATGCGGATTACCCATGGAAACCAGGTTGAGCATCAGTTTCATTCCGTTGACTTCCACTGGGTACACCAACATGGATTTGACCTGTTTATACCCGTTGCTTCCACCGAAGTCCACCGGAATCTCATTCTGGCGGAAACCGGGATTTTTCATATTGACCCAGAACTTGACGATTCTGCCGTTTTCACGTTCGAAGGAGATGATGTTCACGGCAGCCTGTGTTGCTATGGTCATGCCGTCTGCATCGGGAGAGGCGAACCCTTTTTCCAGGACGTAGCGGGCAATGCAGCGTATCCCGTTCCCGCAAGTCTCCGCCTCGGAGCCGTCCGCGTCGAAAGTCCTCATGCCGAAATCCGCCTTGTCCGAAGGCAGTAAGGCGATCAGGCTGTCGCAGCCAACGCCAAGATGCCGGTTACAAACCCGGATAGCCAGTGTGGACCAGTCATGTTCCAGATTCCGCCCATCCACCACGACGAAATCATTCCCCGCTCCCTGCATCTTGGTGAATTCCATTCCGGTATTCATCTCCTTATTGTAAAAAAGCAGCGAGATGCTCCATTATCGTATCATCATTCGCATCTTCTATGCTATACCAGTGTATCGTTTCATCGCTCAGGCGAAACCAGGCATACTGATGGCGGATGAACCGATGGGTGGCGGTCTTTACCTTTTCCACGGCCTGTTCCAGCGTTAACTCACCTCTCAGGTACTGACCTATCTGCCGGTAGCCTATACCGGACATCGAGGGCAGTTGGTATCCGTACCCCATCGTCACCAGCCTCTCTACCTCATCTACGAGGCCACGGACCATCATATCGTTTACACGGCGGTCGGCAATCTCATAGAGTCTGCGGCGTTCCGCCGTCAGCCCGATGGTGTAGGCGGCGTACGGTGGTTTCTGCCGCGCGCCTGCCTGAGAAAATAAGCGTCCGGTCCGGTTGATTACTTCGAGCGCCCTGATGACCCGGCGGACGTTCCTGGGATCGATCTTCTCTGCCGCCATGGGGTCGATAGCCGTTAATTCCCGATATAAACCCTCCGGTCCGCCTTTCTGTTTCGCCTTTTCTTCCATATTATACCTGAACTGAGGGTCGGGAGAAACCGCCGGTGTTTGCCATCCTTCCAGTACTGCTTTGACGTAAAGGCCGGTGCCGCCTACGAGGAACGGTACCGCATTACGCTGCTGAACGGACTGTATGGCCGTTGTGGCTAGTTCCCGATACTGCGCCAGGCTGAATGGTTCATCAGGATCGATGATATCGATGAGATGGTGAGGTACCAGCGAGCGCTCATAGAAATCAGGCTTGGCGGTACCGATGTCCATATACCGGTAGACCTGCCGGCTGTCAGCGCTGATGATCTCGCCGTTGAACCGCTGTGCCAGTTTAAGGGCCAATGAACTCTTGCCAACAGCCGTGGGGCCGACGACAGCGACGAGTGGCTTCATGTCAGGTGGGCTGACCGCATAACTCGTTTGTCTGCCGGGTGATGCTGATAAAGTCATCAGCCTTGAGACTGGCCCCGCCGACAAGAGCGCCATCTATCTCCGGCTGCTGCATGAGACCGGTGATATTATCGGCGGTTACACTGCCGCCGTACAGGATACGGATGGCGTCCGCTATCTCATCGCTGTGGCGATGGCGGACCAGTTGGCGTATGAAGGAGATGGTCTTGTTGGCCACTTCCGCGGTGGCGGATCTACCCGTACCGATGGCCCAGACCGGCTCGTAGGCAATGACCAGGCCGCCGAAAAAATACACTTTCTCACAGGACGCCATGAGCTGGCGGGTCAGAACTTCCTCGGTACGTCCGGCTTCATTTTCTTCCAGCGTCTCGCCGATGCACAATATGGGTTTCAAGAGGTTTTTGATGGCCGAGCGGATCTTTTTATCGATGAGTTCATTCGTTTCCCCGAAGATATGCCGCCGCTCGGAATGCCCGAGTATCACATAATCGCACATGCCTGCCAGCATATTAGGAGATATCTCTCCGGTGAACGCACCCTTTTCTTCATAGTACATGTTCTGAGCGCCCACCATGATGGAGGATTTTTGCAGGGCTTCCTTGACGGGCTTCAATGAAACAAAGGGAGGACAAACAAGCTTGTCCACGCCTTTGAATTTCTCCATCTCCGGCGCCATCCGTTTGACGAGGCGGACAGCATCGCCGATGGTGGTGTTCATCTTCCAGTTACCGGCAATCATCGGTCTGCGGGCCATACTACTCTCCTATGCTCCGAACTTGGTCAACTTACCGGCGTTGGCCAGTGCGAGGGACATGATATGGGATGTGGATATTCTACCCAGCCCTCCGTGGATAAAGGCGGGTTCGCTGAAGGTCTTGACGGCGTCGGTCCGGCAGTACCGGGCATTGATACAAACTGGGACAGGATGCCAGCTATGACCTCCAAAAACTGCCGGCGTAGAATGGTCTCCCGTGATGACGAGGACATCCGGCTTGAGACTGGTGATCATGGGCAGAG
>CAZPSP010000037.1:0-18511 GCA_964589285.1 uncultured Dehalococcoidaceae bacterium
AAGGATGAGATTAATCTTCCCTATGGACAAACGTTTCACGTACGACATGGTTATTAATGCATTATACAATGGAAATATGGGTTATGTAAATAGCAGTAACAAGTTAAAAGTCAAAGGTCAAAGGTCAAAAGTCAAAAGTCAAAAGTCAGAAGTATGCCCCTTGAGATAATCCATGGTTTATGATCTTGCTACTCGAAATAGGCTGATATCCCCGTGTTATCCAGCATTTTGAACGCGTGTATCACCGGTTTTTCATGGCCTTCAGAGAGCGGCGGCAGGTTATCTTCATCGAACCAGCCTATCTGCAATACCTCAGCGGAGAGGCGTTCACGGCCTCCGGTCACGCGACCAAAAAAGCAGATATCAACATATTGGCGATTCCTGTAAGTACCGGCCGGGTAGCGGAGCGTGCTGAATATGCCCACCAGGCCGGTAATCACCACTTCCAGCCCCGTCTCCTCACGGCACTCACGGGCGGCGCATTCCGCCGGCGTCTCTCCCAGGTCCTGATGGCCGCCCGGCATGCACCACAGCTTGTTGTCCTCTCTCTGCGTGAGGCAGACACGGCTGTCCTTATCTGTGATGAAGACTTCAGCGCCGACGAACGGCGTTACAGGCTGGAAAGGCATCGTTGTCCTGTCCTGTGCTTTTTCATAATCTCGACAAGTATACGAAGATTTTCTTCAAGTGTTCGTTCAAAATCCCGATTATCTGCCTGGCTTCAGTGTTCGACGATGTAGTATACCACCTTTCAATAACCGTACAGAACCCGGTCAGAGCGCCAGCAGCAAGTCCCCGTATAGGTATAAAGATATATATATTCTCTCTAGTTTCATGTTGACACAGTTAATTAATAATGCTAAACTATCTCAATATTTTCTTTTTTTGAAAATACATTTTCATTTTATTATGTCAAAAAGCGTAAACAGAGTTCTCGATATCCTTGAGCTATTTGTCCAGCGGGAAGGCGGATTGAGCTTGACCGAAGTATCTCATTCCACCGGATTGAACCCGGCCACCAGTTCACGCTACCTCGCTTGTCTCGTTGAAAGAGGATACCTCATTGAATCTCCCAAGAAAGGCCTTTATCACCTGGGGCTGAAATCCATCGATTTCAGTTATGCGTCCAGGCGTAATCTCAAGTTCATAGAGTTTGCCTATCTGCCGCTCAGCCATCTCAGCAATAAGGTCAACTGTGATGTCTATATCACCGTTTTTGACGGGAACTCTTCCCTGGTCGTCGAAGAGATCGGATATACTGCCGCCATGCGTATCAACTCACCGGTGGGGAGGCGCATGCCGCTGCACAGCACCGCTTGCGGCAAGGTACACCTGGCCGCCATGACGCCCGATCAGCGGCAGGCTCTCTATGCATCAGGGAAACTGGAACAGTTCACGAGACACACGATCACCAGTCCGGAACAGATGGAAAAAGAACTTGAAAACGTGATCAGAGACGGCGTGGCCTACGATCATGAGGAACAACGACTCGGCGTGTGGGCGGTAGCCGCGCCGATCTATGCCGGTAGAACGAAAATAGCGGCCGCCGGTATTATCTCTCAAACTTCCCGAATGGAACCTGAGATCGTTAAAGACCACGCCATGAAAATCATCAGTTGTACCGGTGAGATCTCACAGATACTGGGAAGGATATATTAAAAACCGGGATTCCGGTTCTTGGAGGGCATTGACATATGAATAACGGAAAGACGGACAAAATGATCAGGGAACCTGCTCGGGACACCCGTGTCTGCTATGAGGCGGACGTCGTGGTAGTTGGCGGCGGTCCCGGGGGGCATTCCGCGGCCATGGCCGCGGCCCGTACCGGAGCCAAGACGGTTCTCATTGAACGGTACGGGCACCTGGGAGGTATGGCCACCGGCGGCATTGTGCTGCAAATCCCTCACATGAGCGACGGCGGCAAAGAGCCTGTGATCGCCGGCCTGAACCTGGAATGGCTGGAACGGCTGGATCCCATCGGGGGAGTATTGAGGCCGAGGATGGAAGACATCGGGTCCGATGATCCCGCCCTCATAAAGAAGTGGTCGCGTTTCTTTGGTAATACGATCAACGGCAAAGTCAAGCATACCGCCTGGGTAGACCCGGAACTCCTCAAATGCATCCTCAATGATATGGTGGAAGAAGCCGGCATCAAGCTTTTCCTGCATTCCTGGGGTACCCAGGCGATCGTTGAAGACGGTCAAGTAAAGGGAGTCATCTTCGAAAGCAAGTCCGGCAGACAGGCCATTCTCGGGAAAGTCATCATCGACGGCACCGGAGACGGGGACCTGCTGCCATCCGCCGGTGCCGAGTATGACGGCAAATGGGAAGAAACCAGTCGCAGCACGATGCTGGCTCTCGTTTTCCGCCTGGGTAATTGTGATTATCAGGGACTTTGTGATTTCCAGGAAGCCAACCGGGAACGGTGGCAGGAACTGATGAAAGAGATGGTGGAAGCAGCCGGAACACGGCTGGCGCCGTTCCCCACTCCCCGCAACGATGTCCTCTGGGTCAATAACTGGATACCGGGCCTGGACTGCACCAACGTCGAGGACCTGACCACCCTTGAGGTGGAAATGCGCAAGATAATGCGCAAGGGGCACAAGTTCCTCAAAGAGAACGTGCCGACCTTTGAAAACAGCTTCATCCTGGATACGGCATCCCAGACCGGAACGCGGGGCGCACGCCGGTTGACCGGGGAATACACGTTGACCAAGGAAGACTTCATGACGAGTAAGAAATTTGATGACACGATCGCCGTTTTCCCCCGCATGGGTCCTCCCGGTGAAGGCGGTCCGGTACAACATGTTTACATTCCGTACCGTGCGCTGGTACCGGTCAAGACAGAAGGGCTGCTGGTAGCTGGACGGAGTTTCTCCTCCGACACCCACGCGAACAATATGGCCAACCTCATCCCGCATTGCGTGGCCATGGGCCAGGCAGCCGGAACGGCAGCCGCGCTGGCGGTAGATAAAGGGGTTCAGCCGCGCAAGGTCGCTGTGAAAGAACTCCAGAAAACCCTTCTGAAGCAGCGAGCGGTGTTGCCCGGGATCAACATCTGAAAATAGACAGGAACCAGCATGAAAAAATCGCCCTTTCGTACGATAATTTACCGGGTTGAAATAGCTTATTGTTAATTGCAAGGAGGTAGGGTATGTGAGTAACCGGACACGGATTGTACGTATTTACGGAGGTGTTAAGGAATGAAAAAAATAATAATTCCCTTAATAACAGTCATCTTGTCTGGAATGTTGCTCCTGGCCGGTTGCGGTGGTGATGCCACGACACCGGCAACCACTACAACGACCACGCAAACAACAAGCAGCACCACACAAACGACAGCTACTACCGCGACCTCTACCACGACCTCAACCACCCAGGCAACGCAGACGACGACGCCCTCAGATACGAGCGATATGTATGGTGGTATCTACAAGTACCCCCTCTCTGTGGCGCCCGCAACACCCCTTGGATATCCTATTGAAACAGCTCCGGATGCCAGCTTAATCGCCAGGCTCTCTCTCGAAAGCCTGCTCATAGCCGGCGACGGCGGTGTCGTCATACCCCGCCTGGCGACCAGTTGGGATATCGATGTGCCCGGCAACACCTTGACGTTCCACCTGCGAGAGGGCGTGAAATTCCATAACGGCAGCGACTTCACCGCCGAAGATGTCAAGTGGAACTTCGACCTGCAGATTGGAGCCGGTAAAGCCACCAACTGGGTATCGGTTGATATCATCGACAAATACACGATTAAAATTACAGTAAAAGTTTACCAGAACACATCGTTGACCGGAGTATCCGGTTATCCGATCGCCTCCAAAGCCGCCTTCGATGAACACGGTATAGATTGGGCGAGAGAGAATCCGGTGGGGACCGGTCCGTTCGTTTTTGTAGAACATGAACGCGGATCACGCATCTACTTCGAGAAAAACGAGAATTATTGGGATACCGGCAAACCTTATCTCGATGGCGTAGAATTCATCGTTATCGCTGACGCTACGGTACGTGGCCTGGCCTTCAAACGGGGCGATATCCACGAATTCACCGCATCAGGTCTTGATGCACAAGAACTTGTTCAATTAGGTTTCCCATATATATCGAGGACCGGTGGCACCTTCGTGCTTGTTCCGGATAGCGCCAATCCCGATTCTCCCCTGTCCAACCTGAAAGTTCGCCAGGCTATATCACACGCAATCGACAGGGAATCAATCGCACAAAACCTGGGTTACGGATTCGCCAGGCCAGCCTACCAGTGTTATCCCGGTTTTGAAGTAGCCGCGATTCCCAATCTCGAAAAACACGAGTTTAACCCTGATAAAGCCAGGCAACTCCTCGCCGAGGCAGGCTACCCGGATGGTTTCCAGACCACTATCCACAGCTTCACCCGCGTCGTCCCCAGCAACTATATCACCGCTGTCGCCGCCATGCTCAATGAAGTCGGTATTCAGACGACACCCAGCTTCCCCGAGGCAGGGAAATACACGGAATACCGTTTCGGCGGCTGGAACAATGCCATGCTCGGACATGGGCTGGGTAACTTCGATAACCTGAATTCAGTCTGGGACTTTTACTTCGGCGCCACGTCATTCCCAAGTGTCAAGAAGTCTGCTGAATGGCGGGCCGCGGCGGATGCATCGCTTGCTTCTCCGGAAGTCGATCCCGCCCTGGTACAGGCGGTTTTCAAGATCATGCATGAAGAACTCATGGTAATCCCCTACCTGGAAGAAACCGTCATGATGTTCCAGAATCCCGGCGCTCATAACGAGGGCGTGAAATACGCCGCACAGACCCAGTTCTGGTCCCATATAGCCTGGCTCGAACCGGAAGCCAGACGCTAGTCGTACAATAAACAGGGGCGTTGCCGCCGGAAAAACGGCAACGCCCCTGGAGCAATAAAGCCATTCTGAATCTGGGTGATAAACGGTGCCATGAGACATTCGGCACTGCGAAACTATATCGCGATGCCAAAATAAGAATTATGGGTTATTTTCGTCAGCCAAACGGCAGTATAAAATTTATGGAGGGGAATTGTTTAGCGGCGGATACAGACAACCCGTTAAATGAAAAATTGACTCCAATGTGGCCGGCTAAATTGTACTGGTTGTTACCATGCTCACAGTCTGGTATAAACCGTTGGAGCTTTTAAAATAGCCATCGTCTCTTGTAACTGAGATCATCGGAATAATTTCAAAATATAGATCGAAATCAAGTATGATCGATGGAATACTTACATCGTTCTTGCCCAACTACGGGAGGTGGAAGAGGTGGTTTTCAAGATCCGGGCATACTCATAACATACCTAACCTACAGGAGGATAACGGTTGAAAAAAATATTTTTCTCTTCGATACTCGTTCTCTTAGCCGTAGCGCTGGTACTTACCGGCTGCGGCGGCAATGAGACCACCCCCGCTACCACTACCACCACTTCGCAGACAACCGGTACTACACAGACAACGGCAACCACAACTCAAACATCAGCGACAACACAAACGACGACCACGACTGCGACGGTAACACCGACGACCGGTGAAGATATGTACGGCGGCGTTTACCTCTACCCGCTCAACGTGGCGCCGGCATCACCTCTCGGGTATCCGCCTGAAACGAACAATATCGAAGCCATGGTTGCCAGTGCCGCCCTTGAAACTCTTATCCTTTCCGGCGACGGTGGTATCATCTATCCCCGGCTGGCCACCAGTTGGGATATCGACGTACCGAACAGGACCTTGACGTTTCACCTTCGCGAGGGCGTCAAATTCCATGACGGAAGCGATTTGACCGCTGAAGTGGTTAAATGGAACTGGGACCTGCAGATTGAAGCAGGCAAAGTACCGACATGGGAGTCCGTCGAGGTTATCGATAATCTCACTGTCAAACTCACGGTGAAGACGTATCAGAACACATCGTTAACAGGTGTGGCCGGTTATCGGATCGTCTCCAAGGCTGCCTTCGACAAGAACGGCATTAATTGGTCGAGAGAAAACCCGATCGGAACCGGTCCCTTCATTTTTGTGAGCCACGAACGCGGCTCGAGAGTGACCTTCGAGAAAAACCCGAATTACTGGGAAGAAGGAAAGCCCTATCTTGACGGCGTAGAATTCGTCATCATCGCTGACGATACGGTACGCAACCTGGCATTCAAACGCGGCGATATCCATGAATTCACCGCAGTCGGTCTCGACGCCCAGGAACTCGTCCAGCTAGGCTTCGATGTTCACGAGAGGACCGGCGGCACCTTCTGCCTGATACCGGACAGCGCCAATCCTGAATCTCCCTTCTCCAAACTGGAAGTACGCCAGGCTGTCTCCTATGCTATAGACAGGGAATCTATGGCCGAGAACCTGGGCTACGGTTTCGCCCGGCCGGCCTACCAGCTGTACCCCGGCTATGCTGAAGCTGTCGTTCCCGGTCTTGAGAAGACAGAGTACAATCCTGACAAAGCCAGGGAACTCCTTGCCGCAGCGGGATATCCTAATGGCTTCACCACTTCAATATACAGCCAGGGCTATGTTAATCCGCAAAACTACATCATCGCCCTCGCTGCCATGCTGACTGAAGTCGGCATCAAGACGACCCCGGAATTTCCGGAATCTGGCAAATACTCAGAATTCCGCTTTGGCAGTTGGCAAAACTCCCTTCTCGCCCAGGCTTTAGCCAATTTGCCCAACCTGAATTCCATCTGGTCGTTCTACTTCGGCGAGACGGCTTTCAAGAGCCGCTATAATCCGCCTGAATTCATTGCGGCCAGGGACGCATCACTCGCTTCACCGGAAATTGATCCGCTCCTGTTACAGGATTGCTTCAGGATCATCGCGGAAGAACTGATGGCTATCCCCTACCTTGAAGAGACCGTCATGATCTTCCAGGTTCCCGGTGCTCATAATGCAGGCCTTGATATAGCCAGCCAGACCCAGTTCTGGGCTCATCTCGCCTGGCTCGAACCGGAAGCCAGATAGAAGTATAACCAGCGGGAGTCATGGTTTTTACCATGACTCCCGTACCCGGATCCTTTAGGCAAGAAATGAACTATTGCAGATTAGACCGATTCACATATTATTTCCGGTCCGGTATCGGAAATAATGTCCCGAATTAACAGGCTGCTCACAGCCACGGGAGACTAGAGACATGCGTGCATATATCATACGCAGATTGCTTCAGATGATCCTGGTCCTGTTGATCGTGACCGTCATCGTGTTCTTCCTTTTGCGCCTGCTGCCGGGGGACCCCATCTACATGTATCTATCCCAACAGGATGTCGATGAGATTACCCAGGAACAGGTCGACTTTATCAAGCATCAACTGGGGCTTGATCAGCCTCTGCCCGTCCAGTATGTCAAGTGGTTGGGAAATGTTTTAACCGGGGACCTCGGTGATTCGATAATTACCAAGACGCCGGTCGTTAATGAAATCAAAGTGCGTCTGCCGATCACACTTCACCTGGGTATACTGGCATTCATACTCAGCATCGTCATCGGCATTCCGGTCGGTATCCTCGCCGCGGCAAGACGTGGTTCCTGGACGGACAATGTTTTTACCGCCCTCGGGAATATCGGTATTACATTACCCAGTTTCTGGCTCGGCATCATCCTCATCTACCTGATAGGCTACAAACTGCAGTGGCTGCCGATATACGGCTACACCTCTCCGTTCAAAGACTTCGTGGAGAACACCCGGCAGATAATAATGCCGGTGATCGTCCTGGCGGCTGCGCCGATCGCCACCGGTGTGCGTATCACCCGTTCCAGCATGCTGGAAGTGCTGCAACAGGATTATATCCGTACCGCCTGGTCCAAGGGCTTGACGGAACGGAAAGTGATCCTTAAACACGCACTGAGGAACGGCCTGTTGCCCGTTGTCGCTATGAAAGGC
Organism: uncultured Dehalococcoidaceae bacterium; assembly: GCA_964589285.1. Classification (GTDB taxonomy): domain Bacteria; phylum Chloroflexota; class Dehalococcoidia; order Dehalococcoidales; family RBG-16-60-22; genus DAOUEG01. The sequence goes on from CAZPSP010000037.1 coordinate 7,873, forward strand.
ATGAGCCTGGTCGCCATCGTCGGCGGTTCGGTCCTCGTGGAGACGGTGTTCAGCATCCCGGGCATGGGCAGGCTGGCAGTGGATGGCCTGTTCTCGCAGGACTACCCCGTGGTGCAGGCTACGCTCATTATCATAGCGACATTTACGCTACTCATGAACCTCCTAATAGATCTATCATACGGATGGCTGGATCCGAGGGTGCATTATGAATAAAGAAGTAATAGAATCTCCGCAAATCGGACGGGACCTGGAACCAACCGAAGTCCGCCCCAAGGTGGACGAATTCCGCCGTTTCAGGAAGGTCTTTTTCGGCAGGCCGGTGGTAATCATAGGCGCATTTCTCATACTTATATTCGTTATATGTGCCGCCGTACCACAATGGATAGCGACCCATGACCCGGTCAAACAGACCCTGTCCCAAACGCTCCTCGCCCCCAGTTCGGAACATCTGTTGGGTACCGATGCCCTGGGACGCGATCTCTTCAGCAGGATTATCTATGGAGCGCGGACCGCCTTGATTATCGCCGTGTCGGCTATCGCTTTCGCAGTAGTCGTGGGAAGTACCCTGGGACTGATCGCCGGTTATTCGGGAGGCCTCACCAACAGTATCATCATGAGATTCATTGACGCCATGATGGCGTTCCCGGGGATATTGCTGGCACTTACCATCGTCGCCGTATTGGGAGGCGGCATGCTTACCGTCATCATCGCTCTCGGCGTCCAGTCCATTACCGGCTATGCCAGGGTGGTGTGCGCTCAGGCGATGTCTCTCCGGGAAAATGACTATGTGCTGGCGGCGCGCACGCTGGGTGCAACGAAGAACCGCATCATGTTCAAGCATATCCTGCCGAATGCCATCGCACCTTTGATCGTTATGTCTACCATCTCCGTTGGTATGACGATCCTGGCTGAAGCCGGCTTGAGCTACCTCGGCATCGGTATAACAGAACCTACCATTGCCTGGGGGAGCCTGGTCAATGTGGGACAGAGATACCTGCTGATGTTCCCCCTGCTGTCCATCGCTCCCGGTATTGCCATCATGCTGGTGGTGTTCGGGTTTAACATGGTCGGCGACGGCCTGAGAGACGCTTTGGACCCGCGGCTCCGCGGCACGCTATAAAGAATCAAGTCCCTCCTCGTAAAGTACAGGCTGTGGCTGCAATCACAGCCTGTACTTGTTATCATTCTTTTATCCCGAAAGACACATTAAGGGAGAACAAAAAGTATGAAAGAGCCTTATCCGCTGAAGATCGATGCCTATGCCCATATCGTTCCGCCGCGTTACGGCAAAGAAATCGAAAAGCTGTTCCCGGCGATATATAACGAACAGATCAAGCCTTGCCCTGTTCTCTATGATCTGGATGCACGGTTCAGGATCATGGACAAGTACGAACCACTGCGGCAGGTCCTGACGCTGGGGCGTATCCCGACCGAACACCTGGCCGGGCCGGAAAAGGCCGCCGAACTGGCGCGTATCGCTAACGATGAAATGGCGGAACTGGTAGCGAAATACCGAGACAGGTTTTGCGGCGCCCTGGCAACGATATCCATGACGGACATGGACGAAGCCCTCAAGGAAACCGACCGCTGCATCCGGCAGCTTAAATTCAACGGCATCTACATTCACACGCCCGTGGAAGAAAGGCCGCTGGACGGTCCGGAGTTCCTGCCCCTGTTCGAGAAGATGGCAGACTACGACCTTCCCATCGCCATTCACCCCATGAGGAAAGCAGACCACCCTGATTACCTGACGGAAGACCGGTCCAAATACATGATGTTCAGCCTCTTCGGCTGGCCGTACGACACCACTTCGGCGATGGCGCGGCTCGTGTTCAGCGGCATCATGGAAAAGTTCCCCGGCCTCAAAGTGCTGACCCATCACCTGGGCGGCATGGTGCCGTTCTATGCGGAGCGGATCCGCCAGTTCGCCCAACTGCACATTTTACGGTACGGCAACGATATGTGGTTTAAAAGGGACCCCATCGATTACTTCAAGATGTTTTATGCCGATACCGCCATCTACGGCCATACTCCGGGGCTGATGTGCGGTTTTGAGTTCTTCGGAGCCGACCACGTGCTTTTCGGGATCGATTTCCCGCTGGGAGACATCGAGAACGGCGACCGGAACTACCGGCAGACCATCAACGCCATCGAAGCCATGCCCATATCCGATGAAGACAAGAAGAAGATCTATGAAGATAATGCGCGCACGTTGATGCGGCTGGTTATCTAAAAAGTATCGTTGTACGGTTTGTATCTAACCGAATTTCTAATGGCGGGCGGCTAAAAGAAAGAGGGCGCAGCCCCGATCAGGGCTGCGCCCCACTGACTTCATTTTTCAACCGCTGTTAGTTGCTCTGCCGTCCACCGACGCCCTTGGCTGTCGCCGCGTCCTTTTTGGCTTCTTCCTTCGGCCTCAGGTCGCGGGTGGTCTTGCCGGCCCGCCACATCTCGGAATCGTGGATCTCCGCAAGTTCTTTACCGAGTACCTCGCGGTAGTTGGGGCCGCCGACGGACTCGATGACGCGCTTCGTCTCCGCGCCGGAAGCAACCTTTTCATACAAATCTTTAAAGACCGGCATGACGGCCGCCTTGAACTTCGGCTTCCAGTCCAATGCGCCGCGCTGAGCGGTGGCGGAGCAGTTAGCGTACATCCAGTCCATACCGTTTTCGGCCACGAGCTTGATGAGGCTTTCAGTCAATTCTTCAACGGTCTCGTTGAAGGCTTCACTGGGACTATGCCCGTGGGCCCGGAGGGTATCGTATTGCGCTTCCATGATGCCGGCCAGCGCGCCCATGAGAACGCCGCGCTCCCCGACGAGGTCGCTGAATACTTCGTTCTCGAATGTTGTCGGGAACAAATATCCGGCCCCGACTGCAATCCCCATGGCGATGCAGCGTTCTTTGGCCCGCCCGGTGGCGTCTTGAAACACCGCGAAGCTGGCGTTGATGCCCGCGCCGGAAAGGAAATTGCGCCGCAGGGACGTGCCGGACCCCTTGGGGGCCACCATGATGACATCCACATCAGCAGGAGGTATCACGCCTGTCTGGTCTTTGTAGACGATGGAGAAGCCGTGTGAGAAGTACAGCGCGTCACCCTTCTTGAGGTGCTTTTTGATGTCCGGCCAGATGAGCCGCTGCGAGGCGTCGCTCGTCAGCATTTCGATGATGGTGCCGCGTTCCGCCGCTTGCTCTATCTCGAAAAGCGTTTTGCCGGGTTCCCAGCCGTCAGCAACGGCCCGGTCCCAGTCCTGCATGAACTGCTTGCTCTGCCCGATGATAACGTTGAAGCCGTTGTCCCTCATGTTCAGGGACTGACCGGGGCCCTGGACGCCGTAGCCGATAACGGCAATGGTCTCGTTCTTAAGGACCTCGCGGGCTTTCTCCATCGGGAATTCGCTCCGCATCACCACTTCTTCTACAACGCCGCCGAAATCTATGTTAGCCATGGTCGTACTCCTTATTCTTCAATCTTCACTATTTTCTTCGCCCTGGGTTTTGCCGTTTCACCGGGGACTGTCCGTACATTTCCCCGTACCATGGCGATGCGCCCGGTGCGGGCTATTTCCTTGATCCCATATCCCTGGAGCAGCTTCAGCAGGTTCTCCGTCTTGTCCTCATCACCCGTGACTTCAATCATGAGTGAATCCTGGGTAACATCAACGATGTTGGCCTTAAAGATATCCACCATCTCGATTATTTCATTGCGCGTGGCGGAAGTCGCTTTTACCTTCACCAGCACCAGTTCGCGGATTATCTGTCTTTCACTCGATATATCGACGACGCGTACCACGTCGACGAGCTTATCCAGTTGCTTGCGTACCTGCTCGACGATGGCCGTCGTTCCGTTAACGACAAAGGTCACGCGGGACAGGTGAGGCACTTCGCTATGGCCGACGGCGATACTATCGATGTTGAAGCCGCGGCGGCGGACCAGGCTGACCATGCGGTTAAGCACGCCGGGCCTGTCCTGAACGATAGCGACTATCGTGTGTTTCGTAGCGGCCATGACGACACCTCCTTCTTGGGCTGTTCGAGAAACTCGGCGACCGCCGCTCCGGGCGGCACCATGGGAAAGACGTTTTCCTCCGGTTCCACCATGAAATCGATGAGGAACGGACCGTCGTGGTCCATCGCCTCCCGTATCGCGCCGTCCACTTCTTCCCGGCGTTCGACGCGTACGGCGGCCACGCAGAAAGCCTCCGCCAGACGGACGAAGTCCGGGCAGGTCAGCGGCGTGGCCACGTAATTTTTCTGGTGGAACAGCTCCTGCCACTGACGGACCATACCAAGAAAGCCGTTATTGAGAATGGCTATTTTTACTTTTATGTCATCCTGGACGAGCGTCGCCAGTTCCTGCATGTTCATCTGGAAACTGCCGTCGCCGTCGATGCTCCAGACCATGCGGTCCGGCTTGCCGACTTTTGCTCCCATGGCTGCCGGCAGTCCGAAACCCATTGTCCCGAGACCTCCGGAGGAAATGAACGTATCCGGTTCATGGAACGTGTAGTGCTGGGCGGTCCACATCTGGTGCTGGCCTACCCCGGTCACGATGATAGCGTCGCCGTGGGTAGCCTCATACAGCCTTTCGATAATGTACTGCGGTAACAGCGAGGTACTGTCCCGCGTATCTATCAGCGGGTACATCTTCCGGTATTCTTCGAGCTTGCCGATCCAGTCCAAGTGCTGGCCGGTCTCTATCATCTTGTTGAGAGCGCTCAGCACGGACTTGATATCGCCGACGATGGGAACATTGACCGCGACATTCTTGCCGATCTCGGCGGGGTCCAGGTCGATATGGACGATCCTGGCCCGGGACGCGAACCCGGACAGCTTGCCGGTCACGCGGTCATCGAAGCGCATGCCGACCGCGATGATGAGATCGGCTTCATCGATGGCGCGGTTGGCATACCCGGTGCCGTGCATGCCTACCATGCCGTAGTTCAGGACATGGTGGCCGGGAAGGCTGCCGATACCGAGCAGTGTGGTGATGACCGGTATCTGGGCGGTTTCCGCCAGCTGCTTGAGTTCCTTCGTGGCGCCGGACATGATCACGCCGTGTCCCGCCAGGATAAGCGGCCGGTCCGCATCGGTAATGAGCCTGACCGCGTTCTTCAACTGGGTAGGATGGCCGCGTGTCGGTACTTTATAGCCGGGCAGGACCACTTTTTCCGGGTACACATATTCGGTCGAGTTCTGCATGACGTCCTTGGGAACGTCGATAAGCACCGGGCCGGGACGGCCGGACCGGGCGATGTAGAATGCTTCTTTGATGACCTGCGCCAGTTGGGAGACGTCCGTCACCAGGTAGCTGTGCTTGGTGATGGGCAGCGTGATGCCGGTGATGTCTATTTCCTGGAAGGAGTCCTTCCCGATGAGCGGGGTATTGACCTGGCCGGTGATGGCGACTATCGGGATGGAATCCATGAACGCGTTGGCGATGCCGGTCACCAGGTTGGTAGCGCCGGGACCGGACGTAGCCATGCAGACGCCGACCTTGCCGGTAGCGCGGGCATAGCCGTCCGCCGCATGCGCCGCCGCCTGTTCATGGCGGACGAGTATATGGCGTATTTGCGGGTACTGGGGCAGAGTATCATAGAACGGAAGGAGCACGCCGCCGGGGAAGCCGAACATCACGTCCACTCCCTCGGCGATGAGACTTTCGCAAATTATCTGGGCTCCGGTTTTCTTCATGTTTACCTCTTAAAGACCGCTCCGGTGCTGGCGGACGTTACCTTTTCCGTATACCGGCCGAGGTAGCCGGTCTTGATCCTCGGTTCGAACGCCGGCAGCCTGGCGAGACGGTCCGCAATTTCTTTTTCGGACAGCTCGATATCGAGCCGGTTGTTGGTGATATCGATTGCCACGATATCGCCTTCCTGGACGGCGGCAATGGGACCCCGCGCCGCCGCTTCCGGCGAAACGTGCCCGATGGACGCGCCACGGGTTGCACCCGAGAAACGACCATCGGTAATCAATGCCACCTCCTTTTCCAGCCCGCTGCCGGTGATCAGCGACGTGGGTGTGAGCATCTCACGCATACCGGGGCCGCCCTTGGGCCCCTCGTAGCGGATGACGAGCACGTCGCCGGGCTTAATTTCCCTGTTCATAATAGCTTTCGTGGCCGATTCTTCCGAGTCGAAGACCCGGGCCGGTCCGCGATGCTGCATCATTTCCGGAGCCACCGCCGCTTTCTTGACGACAGCGCCTTCCGGGGCCAGGTTGCCGAACAATATCGCCAGTCCGCCTGTCTTTGAATGGGCGGTCTCCGGCGAGTGAATGACCTCATGATCGACCGTGGTTACTCCTTCCAGGTTCTCCCGCACCGTCTTGCCGGTCACGGTCTTGACGTCCAGCTTCAGCAACCCCTTGATCTCGTTCATGACGGCGGGGATGCCCCCGGCCTTGTTGAGGTCTTCGATATGGTGCGGGCCGGACGGCCGGAGCTTGGTCAGGTACGGCGTCTTCTGCGCTATCTGGTTGATCTTGGCCAGGTCGAACGATATCCCGGCTTCATGGGCGATGGCCATGAGATGGAGTACGGAGTTGGAACTGCCGCCCAAGGCCATGTCCACCGAGAAGGCGTTGTAGACAGCATCTTCCGTGATGATGTCGCGCGGCCTCAGGTTGGTTTTCAGAATGTCCATCACCTGGAGACCGGCCTTCCGCGCGAGGCTTTTGCGGCGCGAGTCCACGGCGGGAATGGTACCGTTACCGGGCAGGCCCAAGCCAAGTACCTCCGTCAGGCAGTTCATGGTATTAGCAGTGAACATGCCGGCGCAGCTACCGCAGCCGGGGCAGGCGGTCTGCTCCAGTTGGACGAGTTCTTCTTCCGTCATCTTGCCGGCGGTGTACGCACCGATGCCCTCGAAGACGGTATTTAAATCGATTTTCTGCCCATTCAGGATACCGGCCAGCATCGGTCCGCCGCTGACGAAGATGGCGGGGATATTGAGCCGTAAAGCCGCCATGAGCATGCCGGGTATGATCTTATCGCAGTTGGGAATGAAGACGAGGGCGTCGAAAGCGTGCGCCTCGGCCATGATTTCCACCGTGTCCGCGATGAGTTCGCGGCTGGGCAGAGAGTATTTCATGCCGGCGTGGTTCATGGCGATGCCGTCGCACACGGCCACGGTATTGAACTCGAAGGGCACGCCGCCGCCTTCCCGGATGCCATCCTTCACCGCCTCGGCGATGTCCCGCAGATGAATATGGCCGGGAACGACCTCCGTGAAGCTGTTGACCACACCGATGAACGGCTTGTCCATCTCTTCACTGGTGCAGCCCAGCGCATACAACAGCGAGCGGTGGGATGCCCGTTCGATCCCTTTTTTCACGGCATCACTTTTCACGGCAGTACCCCTTTGCACTAAAATCGGGTTAAATAAAATGGCCGTCCCAGCGAGACGGACCGTAAAATACTGAAGAATATTGCACTGCTGCCCGTAGTCTAAATTATCATGTATTTCCTTTTATTGTCAAGCTGAAACAGGCGTGGAACCGTTACCGGACGTTTATCGCAGCCGTGGGCTTCAATTAGATGTCACATATACTTGACATTTAGTCTGTTGCTTATTACAATATGTCCTGTGAACATGACTGTTGTATCCGTCGTCCTCGACGGAAAAGGCATCCAACATGGGTAACAGCCCGATCACCAACAGCATCCGGCGGTTAAGGTTCGATCACGGTGAAATGACGCAGGAAGACCTGGCGAAGGCCGTGGGCTGCACGCGGCAGACCATCATCGCCCTGGAGCAGGGAAAATACGTGCCGTCCATCGAACTGGCGTTCAAGATCGCGCGGACTTTCAACGTCAACCTGGAAGATGTGTTTCAATACCAGAGCATACAGGTTGCCCATAAGGAGTAAGCAGCCATATGAATAACGCAATCCATTTAGACCATGTCAACAAGTCCCTCGGGGGCAGGCGGATACTCTGTGACATCAGCCTGGACGTAGGGCGCGGTTCGATTTTCGGCTTCCTCGGGCCGAACGGCGCCGGCAAGACCACGACTATCCGCATCATCCTCGGTCTTTTCAAGGCCGACAGCGGTAAGGCGGAAGTCCTCGGTAGACCCGCCGAACTCGACAATTCCCGCCGGGACCTGGGTTTCATGCTGGAGGCGGACGGCCTTTACGAGAACATTTCCGCCCGTGAGAACCTGGCGTTCTACTGCCGGCTGTACGGTATAAATCCCGCTGAGAACGCCGGGCGTATCGACGAGTCTCTCCGGCAGGTAGGTCTGGCCGATCGGGCGGATGATAAAGTTGGCGCCTATTCCAGGGGAATGCGGCAAAAACTGGCCATCGCCCGCGCCATGGTACATGGTCCCGAGCTTTTCATCCTGGACGAGCCGACCGCCGGGATCGATCCCACCGGGCAGGTGGAAGTACGGGAGACCATCCTGGACCTGACAGGGCGAGGCAAAACGGTCTTCCTCAGTTCCCATAACCTGGACGAGGTGCAGCGTATCTGCGACCGCGTGGCGTTCATCAACCATGGCGAAATACGGCTCCAGGGAAGGCTCGATGAGCTGCGCGGTGACAAAGAACGGCACGAACTGGAAGTAGAGGTCCGCGGCAGTATCGACGAGGCGACCGCGGAAGAAGCCATCGCGGCGCTGGAAGCGTTGCCGTTCGTGAAAGAAGGCCAGTACGAAAGAGGCCGGTTCCTCCTCGAGACCGACGGCGAGGCCGAACTCGGCCGGATAATTGCCATCCTTGGCGACCATGCGATCAGGGTAGAGGAAATCCGCAAGGGAAAAGTTTCTCTTGAAGAAATCTACACCCGGGCCATGCAGGAGGCAGGACAATGAGCCAGGTATTCGTTTTCATACGCAAAGACATCAGGGAGATGCTGCACAACCGGGCGGTCTTCATGATGCTGGCCGTGGCGGTATTTGTCATTTACATGTTATCCAATTCCCTGAGCGGCGGCATCGGGGCGCTGGCCGAACAGGGCGGCGATATCTACGAGACTGCCCAGGCCCTGGTGAGTACCCTGTTCCTGATGCTGATGTTCATCATCATGCTGCTCGTCAGCCTGTACATGAACGCCTACACCGTGCTCATGGAGAAGACCAAACGCACCATAGAATCGTTGCTGTGCACGCCGATCAACTTGAAATCGCTCTGGCTGGGCAAAACGCTGGCGACGTTCCTGCCGGCGTTCGGATTGGGGCTGCTGTTCGGGTTCGGGACGTTGATTGTTTTCAATGTTACCACGCTGGAAGAGGAGGTAGGGCGCTGGGTCCTGCCGGGAGAGGCGGCGCTGATAGGGACCATTGCCGTGCTGCCGGTGATCGTTTTTCTGCTTTCATCGCTGGTGGTCATGCTGCAGATGATGCTGCAGAACGTACGCCTTATCCAGACGCTGTTTACCGCACTCATCTTCGGGAGCAGCTTCGGGCTGAGTTACACGTTCAGGTTTTCCAGCGGTAATTGGACCATGGTCTGGATCGAAGTCGGCATCGCGGCCGTCCTGGGCGCGGTGGTCTGGTTCCTTTCCACGAAGATGACCAAGGAACGCATCGTCCTGACGAGCAAAGGGTAGCGAGGAACAAGCCTGAAAACAGAGGTAAGGGATATGAGTTACAAGACCTTCATGATCTTCCGGCTGCTGGGCGTGGCGGTTATGGCCGCCCTGGCCGCCTGGGCAGCCAACTCGGGAAACCTGGTCCTTCTTTTTCCGGCCGCTACGATCCTGTTTATCGTCCTCTTCATTCTCCGCAAGCGCGTTACGGAGGTGGTTGTGGATGAGCGGGTGGAGGCCGTAGTCTACCGGGCTTCCCGCATCGCTTTCCTGGCTTTCCTCTACTGTGCTGTCATCACCGGGGCGGTCCTGATAATCCTTGGTGGGGAATATGGTGATACAATGTTCCAGGTAGGGTTGACATTGGATTATTCTGCGTGCGCTCTGATGATATTTTACTGGGCGGCGTTCGCTTACTATAACCGGAAATACGGCGGCAAGGAATGAAAAAAATCCTCATCCATATCTGCTGCGCCCACTGCGCCGCGTACACCGTGGAATACTGGCGCGACCAGGGTTACGAGGTCAGCGGCTACTGGTATAATCCCAATATCCACCCCTTCACCGAGCACCAGTCGCGGCTGGAGAGCGCTCGGGAACTGGGAAAGCGCCTGGATTTCCCGCTCATTGAAATGGAGGGATACGACATGCCGGAGTATTTCCGCCGGGCCGCCGGTCATGAAGAGGACCGCTGCCGGCACTGTTTCGAGATGCGTCTTATGTCAACTGCCGCGGCCGCGAAGGAACATGGTTACGACGCTTTTACTTCTACCCTGCTCATCAGCCCGCACCAGGAACATGAACTGCTGAAGGAGACCGGGGAAAAGGTCAGCCGGGAGACCGGCGTGGCATTCCTCTACGCCGACCTCAGAAAACGCTATTCGGACAGCCGGCATATCACCAAGCCGATGGAACTTTACCGGCAGCAGTACTGCGGCTGTCTCTACAGCGAGTGGGAACGTTACCGGGAACAGCAACACGAGCGGAATTAAAACTCACCCACCGATCAACACCAAGCATTGAGATTGCCACGCCCCGCCTGAGGCGGGTCTCGCATATATGAAAGAACTGCGGTTGTCAAGTAGATTAGTGTTAAGAAATATC
>CAZPSP010000038.1:0-18350 GCA_964589285.1 uncultured Dehalococcoidaceae bacterium
CCGGCGTCGTCATCGAAGCCAAGATGGACAAGTCCCGCGGCCCGCTGGCTACCGTTCTTATCCAGACCGGCACCCTCAGAGAAGGCGATATCGTCGTCGTCGGCAATACCTGGGGCCGCGTCCGCGCCATGTTCAACGACCTCGGCAAGCGCATCAAGAAGGCCGAACCGTCCACACCGGTGGAAGTCCTCGGTCTGAGCGATGTCGCCGGCGTCGGCGATAACCTGAAGGCCGTCTCCAGCGAAGCCCACGCCCAGGCGCTCCTCGCCAAACGCCGCGCGGAACAGGAAAAAGCCGCCGCTTCCGCCAAGGCTGTAAAACTGCATAACCTCTACGAACAGATTACCTCCGGCGATATCAAGGAACTGAACGTCGTCCTCAAGACGGACGTCCAGGGCTCCATCGAGCCCATCCGCGCCTCACTCGAACAGCTCGGCACCGAGGCCGTCAAGGTCCGCATTATCCACAGCGGCACCGGCAACATCACCGAATCGGATGTCATGCTCGCCTCCGCCTCCAGCGGTCTCGTCATCGGCTTCAACGTGGATGCCACCGAAGGCGCCCGCCGCACCGCTGCCTCCGCCGGCGTCGATATCCGCAAGTACGATATTATCTACAACCTCACCGACGACATCGAAAAGGCCATGAAAGGCATGCTCGAACCCACCTTCGAGGAGGTCATCGAAGGCCACGCCGAGGTCCGCGCCGTCTTTACTTCCGGCAAGACCAGGGCCGCCGGTTGCTATGTCACTGACGGCAAGGCCACCCGCAATATCCAGGTACGCGTCAAACGCGGCAAGGAAGTACTTGCGGATTCTACCGTCAGCAGCCTCAAGCGCTTCAAGGACGATGTCCGGGAAGTTGCCGCCGGCTACGAATGCGGCATCGGCGTCAAGGACTTCAACGACTTCGCCGTCGGGGACATTCTGGAATTCTACAAGATGGAGCAGGCCGGCTAGTTCTCTCCGTTCCGGCCGCACAACATGTCACATCGCATTGAAAGGGTGAACACGGAGATCCGCAAGGAACTCAGCCAGCTTATCCAGCGCCATCTCCGCGACCCCCGCATAAACTCGTTCCTCGCCGTCACCGCGGTGGAGACCTCTTCGGACCTCCGCTTTGCCAAGGTGTTCGTCTCCAGCATCGGCGGGCAGGAAGACGAAAAGGAATCCATCCAGGCCCTCACCAAAGCCGCCGGCTTCCTCCGCACCGAGCTTGCCAAGTCCATCCGCCTCCGCCGCATGCCCGAACTCAGCTTCCAGTGGGACAACTCCATCGAACACGGCGACAAGATCCTCCGCATGCTGGACGAGATCAAGAACGAGAAGGCGGAGTAGGGGCGGCCCTTTTCACGTCCCTTCTCCCCACTGATCTTGACCGCTTTACTCCCTCTCCGTTCACGGAGAGGGCTGGGGTGAGGTGATGGGAGAAGGTTAGGATGAGGGTGAACACACCGAACTCGCCTAACTCAGAGCTCAAATCTCAAAACCACACCTCAAATCTTAAAACTTTGCCGGCAAAGATATTGATTCAGTACCGTAGGGCGGTTCCCGCCTCGCGGCAGCCGCCGTCAATAATCATTCTTCAGCGCGCCCCACCAACCGGGTAGCGCGGGCGTCCCTGCCCGCGGAGTCCCTATCCGGCTTGCCCGCAGATTCACGGCGATCTGTTGAACCCCGGAATTCCAGAAAGCTTTATGGAACCCTGCAAGAACGGTCGTCTCTCGTTCGCAAGAGCCTGTCCTGAGCGTAGTCGAAGGAAGAGACCGAGAGAGATTTGGTCATTGGGTCCCGGATCAGGTCCGGGACGGGGGACGCGCGGCCTCACCCTGGGAACTGCAGCAGAACACCCAAGGCAGACCCAACCATCGTCCCCATTTTAAGGGAGAGCGAGGGGTTTTAGAGCGGATTCTCTCGTTTCGCCTGGGCGGAGAATGACAGTAGGCGGAGAATGCTGATTACGCGCCGTGGACCTAAGAGGAAGCTTGAAGAGGCGTCTCTCATTCGTAAGAGCCTGTCCCGAGCGCAGCCGAAATAAGAGACCAACAGAGATTTGAAATTATCCTTGAAATATAATGAGTTACCGGCATACAATGTCCAATAGGATTCCCCGGTATTCGGGGTGGATAGATTGATATGAACAAAGCACTGGTTGATAACAAAGATAAAGTATTTCAGGTGATCCGGAACAGCATCGTGTATGAACTACAGCCTGAGCCCGAAGGCGGCTACACTATCTCCGTTCCTTCATTGCCCGGCTGTCTCTCCTACGGACGGAGCTTTGAAGAAGCCATGGATATGATCGCGGATGCTATGGAAGGCTGGCTCGCAGTCGCCGAGGAAGAAGGCGTTCCCATACCGGAGCAATTTAGAACCGCAAAGCCGGACTATACATAAACATGCCGCGAAAATTACCTGCTCTCCAATCCAAAGACATCATCAAGGCTCTGGAGAGAGGCGGATTCATACTCAAACGGCAGACCGGCAGTCATGCCATCCTCTACAAACCCGGACTGCTGCGCCCGGTCTCCGTACCGGTTCATTCTTTCGATATGCCGGCCGGTACGCTCAGGGCTATCATCCGGCAGGCTAATCTGACCGTTAATGAGTTTTTTGACCTGTTATAAACCGTTTTCTCGATGACAATAAGCAAAAAAAGCACAAATCAAGAGAAGGATAGGGCATCAGAAAGGATTCAAGAAGGCAAAGTCTTTAACTTTTGAACTGTGGTTCTGAGTTCTGAGTTTTAAGTTTTGAGTTACCCCTTTAACCTACCCCTTAATAGCCTCCAGCGCCCTCTCCAGGTCCTCCGGCAGCGGGCTCTCAAACTCCGCTTCCTCCCCCGTGGAAGGCAGCCGGAACCGTATCCGGTGCGCGTGCAGGAACTGCCGCTCCAGGAACGGCGCCTTCACCCCGTACGTCGCGTCGCCAACTACCGGGTAACCTATCGCCGCCAGGTGCACGCGTATCTGGTGCGTCCGCCCCGTCTCCGGCTTGATCTCCGCCAGCGTGTAGTCGCCCGCGTACCGCACCACCCGGTAGTCCGTCCTCGCCTCGCGGCCCTTCGCGCTCACCGCCATCCGCTGCCGGTTCGCCCTGTCCCGCCCTATCGCCGCGTCGATGATCCCCTTCTCCGGCGTCAGCCGCCCCCGCACCAGCACCAGGTACGTCTTGGCAACCGTGCGCTCCGCGAACTGTGCGGAAAGGTCAGCCTGCGCCGCCCGGTTCTTGGCGACGACGATGATGCCGGACGTGTCCATGTCCAGTCGATGCACGATGCCCGGCCGCAATGACGCCGCGTCCTCCGCCGCTAGGTCCGGCAGATGGTGCAGCACCGCATTCACGAGCGTGTGGTCCGGGTGCCCCGGCGCGGGATGCACCGCCAGGCCCGCCGGCTTATCGACGACGAGGACGTCTCTGTCCTCGTAGATGATGTTCAGCGGGATGTCGTTCGCCACGAGGTCGGGCGGGTTCTCCGGCGGCACGACGACTTCGATGTCGTCCCCCTCCGCGAGCTTCAGGCTCGGCTTGGCCGCTTCCCCGTTGACGGTGATATAGCCCTCGTCGATGAGCTTCCGCGCGTGTGTACGGGAAAGCTCCGGCAGCCGCTCCGCCACGAACTTGTCCAGCCGCGCGCCCCCAACCTCAACGGTGAAGGCGTACTCCTCATTCATGTTCCGTCTTGCCCGGGGCCAGCTTGAAGATGATGGCGTAGGCCAGGATGATGCTGCCCACCACCGCCGATGCGTCCGCCACGTTGAAGATGCCGGGATAGAACTCGACGTTCAGGAAATCCGTAACCCTGCCTTCGAACGCTATCCGGTCGATGACGTTGCCCGCCGCCCCGGCCATCACCAGCGCCAGCCCGGTGCGGACTATCCACAGGTTGATGAAGCGCCACCGCCGGCTCATGAATACGACCAGGAAAAGGATCGCCAGCACAGCCAGTATCTGCAGCGCCATGAACACATAGGGAAACCCCTTGAAGATCCCAAAGGCCGCGCCGGTGTTCTGGACGTGGTAGATGGAAAAGAACCCGATGTCCCAGCCGGTCTCGCCCACTGCCAGGGAGGCGCGTACCAGCGCTTTGGTGATCTGGTCTATGGCTATAATGCCCAGGGCAATGCCCGCAAAGGCGGCGCCCCGCCATTTACCTTGCGTGGGAGTTGACACCTTTTGCATTCTTGGAAAGCAGCGCCTTGCATTCGATACAAAGATTGGCTTGCGGGAGCGCTTCCAGGCGCTCTGGCGGGATCGGCTTGCCGCAGTTATCGCAGATACCGTAGGTACCTTTTTCTATCTTCTCCAGGGTGTGTTCGATGGAGGAAAGCTCCTGCCGCAGCCGGTTTTCCATGGCCAGGCGTTTTTCCAGTTCCAGGGTCTCGGTGGCTTCCTCTTCTCTCTTCCCGAAGGGGCTGCCTTCACGGCGTTCCTCCGAGCTGGACGCTGATTCCTGCACCTGCGCCAGTTCGTCTATCAAACGCTGGCGCTCCTGTTCCAGTTGTTCGCGCTGCTTTTTATATTTAGTTACCATGTTATTCTCCGTCTGCCTCCTCCGGGTATGAGAAGGTCTTGTTGTTGCGGTATACCCGCCTATAACAATACTTGATAATCAGAAAACTCTGGAAGGGGATACGCCGAAGGGAGGTCTTGTTGACCGCTATTCATGCGTCCGGGCGGCTGCAGGCATGAGCCCGTACCCCCCGGAAAAGGGGAATACGGTCACGTTTGGACAGATACGCACCGCCGGATAAAACATATCAACAGTGTAAACCATTTCCTTTAGCAGGTCAATGGGTATCACCCATTATTTTTTTCATCAGGCCGGGGACCCCGCCGGCACGCTCAAATTGGGTGTCCTCACCTACCCATATATAATGATACCACCTGAGGAGAATGACGATGACCGGATGTATGATAATAAATAAATACTTATAATTCCGGAAGATGAGCAGACTATGACAACCAACCAGGCTTCCGCCGTCACCCATCACAACCGTCCGGACACGGGCGGTTACGGCGGTCCGGCTGAAGCCGTGCGCCGGGTACGGCTCGAAATCCAGCAGGAACTCGATATCGCCCGCCGCCTCCGCCGGGAAGCCCAGCAGTACCACCGCGATATGACCGCCCGCGCCCGCTCCGATGCCCAGCAACTCGTGCTCAAGGCCAGGCTCCAGACCCGGCAGGAAGTCGAGCAACTGGTCAAGCAGGCGAGGGAAGAGGTACAGAAACTCATCGCCGATATCAGGATAATCCGTATCACCGCCCAGGAAGAACTGGCCGCCCAGCGCAAGTTCACGGATGCCGCGCGGCTGTGCTCCATGACCCGCTCCTTCATGCCCCAGCCGGATGATGCCGTGCCGGAACCGCGGAAAAAACCGGACAACGGCCGGTAACCTTGCCCCGCCCGCCATATAAGTAGTACTTATTTTACCGGTACGTAGTTACGTGACTTCCCGTTTCGTGCCGATTTGTGTACAATGATGCTGGAGTATCCAACCGGGGGAGGTCGTCATGAAAAAAACCGTTCTGCTCGCTCTGGCAGTGATGGTGGCCGTACTGCCGGTCTGTTCGAGCTGTGACCTGTTCGGCGGCAAGTCCAAGGAAGAAAAAGCCTTCGAGCGCCAGCTCGAGGCCATCAAGGCCCAGCAGGAAGCTGATGAGAGGGCCCGGCAGGAATACATGGAGTCCGTTCAGGAAAGCTTGAACCAGTACATGAAGGAGTACCAGGAGTACGCCAACGCCCAGTACGAACAGCAGCTTGCCGACGCCCAGAAGCAACTGGACGAAATGAATGCTCAGGACCAGTAGTTGTTCCGGTGACGATTCTCGATAACACCCGGCGTCTCCTGGCGGAAGTCCCGCTTCATGTGCGCGTACAGGCCGCGGTCAAGACCCGCACACCGCAGGAAATCACCGAGGCGCTGCAAGCCGGTATCTCCCTGCTCGGGGAGAATTACGTCCAGGAAGCCGAGACCGCCCGGGCCGCCGTTACCCTCCCCGCGGAATGGCACTTCATCGGGCGCCTGCAGAAGAACAAGGCCAAAAAGGCTGTCGGTCTCTTCGACGTCATTGAAACGGTCGATTCTTACCCCCTGGCGAAAGAGATCGACCGCCACTGCGCCGCCCTCGGCAGGGTCATGCCGGTCTATATCGAGGTCAACAGCGGCCGCGAACCCCAGAAAAGCGGCGTTATGCCGGAGCACACGGAAAGCCTGGTCCGTGAGATCACCGGGCTGGAGCACATCAAGGTTGCCGGATTGATGACGATGGGACCGGCGGGCGGCGGTGAAATGTGCCGCGCGGCTTTCCGGGAGACGAAGCAGCTCTTCGACCATCTGAAGGCGCTCGACCTGCCCGGCGTGGAAATCTCGGAGCTTTCCATGGGCATGACGGACAGCTATCGTGTGGCTATTGAAGAAGGCGCGACGATGGTACGCATCGGGAGCCTCATCTTCGGCCCGAGGTAGGAGTCCAGCTAACTGCTGTAGAAGGCGAACAGCAGCTTCGTGATGACAACGTCACCAACCCCGGCAATTTCCAGCGTCACGAAGGAGTTACCCTGCTCTGTCACTTTAAACCGGTACCATGCGGTCCCCGGTCCCGGGTTCTGAGGGTCCGCGTAAACGGTCTCGGAATCCTCCAGCGTCAGGCCCTTCCCCTCCACGTTTACATTCAGCTTCGTGCCCAGGCGGTCGTTGATGTCCATCCCGATGCAGAACTCTTCGCCAGGACTGACGGACTCGATGACGTTGGGATACTGGTAAACCGGCAGGTCAGGCCAGGGTGAGGGAACGGAAGGGTACACCACTATGCCGGCATGTTCCCCGACGGTGCTGGTACTGGCGGTCGTGGTTGAAGACGTCGTTGTGGTTGCCGTACCGTTGCACCCCGCCAGCGCCGGCAGACCGAGGCTTAACACTATGATAAGAACAACAACCGGAGCCGTTACATTTTTCACGGCCGCATGTTAACACAGGTTCACCGGCTCCGTCAATTGGCCGTGTGGAGGACTACCTTGCTCTCGGATTTCATCTCGACGTCCAGGAAGCTCAGCCCGCTGCCCGGAGGGATTTCGTCCTCCTCCTCCCATAACACCACCAGTTGCTCTCCCTGGTAGAACAGCAGCATGTCCTCGAAGACCGTATCGCCCGGTACATCGCCGTCCCCGCTGATGTTATAGCCTTCCAGCGCGCAGAATACGTACAGGTTCTCATTCCCGAACATGCCGGAAAGCAGGCAGGAAGACTCGCCGGTGGTGGCGTTGCGAATGGAAATGTCCCACTCCTCTCCGTTCCAGATCATGTTCCCGTAAAGAGTGTCCCCGCAGGAGGCGGAAATGCTGTCCGCCCGGAACCCCCCGCTGCTCCAGGCGTGCCAGGCGGCGCACGTCCAGCCGCCGCTGCCGTTGAAGTTCCATTCCAGGACCGGCTGGATGATGGCCAGGCCGTAGTAGACTTCGATCCCGTTGAATAGATAGTTGGTGATGTTGTCCCCGGCGGCGGGAGGATCGCGCGGGACCTTCCACGTGGCCCTGAAGATATCCAGGCGGTCTACCTGCAGGTAGTAGGCATGCTGGAGCCAGGAGCTGTAACCGTTCCCGGATACGTTGTCCGCGGACAGGTCGTCGACGACCTTGACGATAAGCTGGTTCCCGCGGTAGACCCTGGCGCCGTGGCCGTCCGGCACCACAGATGCGCCGGAGGGAATATCGTAGACATGGCAGGCTTTCCGGGGACCGTTGGGCGTGGAGACCGGCGCGGAGAGGTCGTCCCGGGTGCGGAAAATGGTGTTGCCGTCCCCGTCTGTGACCAGCGTATCGCCGTCCGGCAGGTGGGTGATGGTCGAGCCCGGCGGTACGGCAAAGCCTCCGGGACCGCTATCCAGTGAAAACGGCGCGGCGAGAGACTCATACGGTACCCTGTCGATGCCTGTTCCTCCGGGAAGGACGAACAGACTCAAGGAAATGAGCGCGAGCGCAAGACTGAAAACCGCCCTGTCCATCACGACCTCACATTGAAAGTCTATGCCTGTTTTGCCGTGTGGCAAGGCGGGAGGTCATTTTCCGGTATTTACATAAGAACAGATTGGAAACGCGGGCGCTTGTCTCCCTGCTGTTTCCGTAGTTCCCGCGGGATATCCGGGCGGGGCAGTATTGGTGATTAGCATGGAATGGTGTAAGGGTGGACTCGCTAACGGTGGCCTTTTGCTATTCCCAGCGGACGGAAGCCGCCAGGGAAGCCAGGTCGAGGTCCGGAACCTCTACGGGTACAAAAAGCCTGGCTATCATCACACCCTGCACCGTGTCACCTTCATGATCGTGCCAGTACGGAAGGTTCCAGGCTATCTCTTTCGTGCTCCCCTCGGTCTCGAGACTTCCGATAAAACCCGGCAGACCGATGGTGGTTTGCCCGGGTATGCCTATCCGATGGCCGGGGCCGCCCCGCGAGCGCCAATACAATCGTAATTCCAGGTTCTCTCCATCCTCAGCGCGGTAGAAGAAGGACGCGGTGGTGTTATCGGAAAGCGTGACTTTATCCGGAATGGCGCCCGGCGGCAGTAGCTGCGGCTGCGGAACAGGGACCCCGAACACTTCCTCCACTTCTTCAATACTTGCCGGACGCGGATAGGTGGGTCCGCCGGCGCAGGAAAACAACGGCAAGACCAGAAGGACCAATAAATAGATGGCGGTTTTACTTTTCATTTACCCCCGGCGTCCGGGTGCTTTCTATATTATTTGTTTACAGGCCAGAACGATCATTGTTTCGGCTCAATCACGACTTCCTTCTCGCCGCGTTTCAGGGGTAGTTCGAATGTGACTTCCCGTTTTTCGCCTTCCTGTTCGAACACGGTAAATTCCAGCGTAAACTCATCGGGCAGTGCGGCTATCTCCGCCTGGGCAGCGCTTAAGGACATGATAAAGTATCTTCGCCCGGGTGAAGAATCTGGCATTTCCACGACCGCTCCGTGTGAACCGCCGTCACCGATTATCTGGCCGTCTATTCGCCACGTGCATACCGTATGGTAATCAAACTGGTCCTGCCCGGTCACCACGTAGCCCACATAGATTGCCGAGGAGTTATAGTAGGTTTCCAGCACCGTCACGGACATGCCTGCCCGGGATTGCTCCATGTCCAGGATAGTGGTATCTCCGGCACGGCTGAGGGCGTCCAGCCCCGGTGAATGCTCGAACAGGCGCCCGGGTTCTTGATTGCAGCCGGTTATCAGGATGCAGGTCAAGAGGACGAGCAGGAGCGGGGTGAGTGCACATTTATGCTTCATGGATATTTGTTATGTTACTATTCCTCTTTCTTTGCAAATTTTCGGTGCCCGGCCGGATGGGGCAATCGTAGGCGTTCAAGGGCGGGAAGGGGAGCATCCACATAAAACGGCTGGCAGACCTATTAACAGTACCGTCGGCAGGATGATAGACTTTTTGTGCATGGGGTTGAGAATCGCTGCCGGCGTGTGCCATGTTCTCCTGAAAATCATTCCGTAACCTCGATGCTGATCCACCCGCGCATCTCATCGTTCAGGTTCACCATTATCCAGTACTTGCCCGGCGGGGTATCCCGGTCGGTCCGGATGTGAATTAATATCGGATACACCGTGTTGGGGTACATCTCGATGCTGGAAGGGCTGATTTCTACCTCCATGCCGACCGGAAGAAGTATTCTATCAACAGCATATTCACCGGAGACCGGGAAAAATCCAAACTCAACCAGCTTGGGAATGCCGATGAACGACCACTTTCCGGCGTCGACGACGGTATCCAGATCGAACGTTTCCCCGGCGCGGAGTGAAACCGAATGTTCAAAATGCCATGAGGTAATATCGGACAGTCCTTGCCCCGGCGGTATCACCGGTTTACCGTCTTCGATGCTGAAACCATAGTAATCACTATCTTCGTTCCCCGCTAAAACCGCGGCGGCTTCTATGGCATTTCCACCTTCCTTGAATTGCATTGTAGCTGAGAACGCCCCATCATCATCAACAACCACCGGTTGTCCGTTAAAACGAACCTCCGCCCGTGGCGGGAAAACATGTCCTGTTATTATTGAAGGTCCGGTGAGAAACGGCTGAGAAAAGTCCGGCGGATGCACGAATACCGCCACGGCTGGCAGGAAAGTAACCGTCAGCGCTTTTTCAACCTGCCGTTGACCTGAAACGGCTGAAAAGATGAGCTGGTTCTCGCCCTCGCTCAGTTGATGATACACAGAAAAACGGCCGTCCGGGTCGATACTGATGTTACTCCCGTTCAATTCCAGGACGGTGTCCGGGTCCGATACTGAACCGGCCAGCTTGATAAGGTTCGTCCTGACCGTTGAATTATTCTCCGGTCCCACGATAACAAGCTCAAGCGGCGCTGCGGGGCTGCATGATGAAAAGAAGAGAATGG
Source organism: uncultured Dehalococcoidaceae bacterium (assembly GCA_964589285.1). Classification (GTDB taxonomy): domain Bacteria; phylum Chloroflexota; class Dehalococcoidia; order Dehalococcoidales; family RBG-16-60-22; genus DAOUEG01. The sequence goes on from CAZPSP010000038.1 coordinate 10,399, forward strand.
CTGATAAGATGGCGACCGATAAAACAAACGAGAATTGACCCATAATTTTTCCTGCCTCAACGAAGATCTTGTACCGCCGCTCTTCTTCTCATGAAAAGCCATACGGCCAGCGCTCCGATGAGCACTCCGCCAAAGACCACCAGCGCCAGGAGCCAGATCGGAACGTAACGCTCTTCTTCTGGCTCATTGTTCCAGATACCTGGTCCTCCCAGGAGTACGCTGTCCGATGCCATACTCTTGACGACTTCTCCGCTGCGGCGATCTACCGTTATCCCGATTAATGAATACTCACCTTCCGGCAGTACTCCATGGTTATCAAAGGTGGTATCCACACTTTCCATCCATCCCAGGTCTTCCCCGGTAATAGCATCAAAATTGAAAAATACAGTCCAGTTGGTTTCATCATAAATGGTAGTCGCGCCCGGAACGGGTGTGCGGAGGGTGGCCGGCAACTCCTTGACCGCGATATCGATGGCATCCTGGCGGGAGATCCTGTATTCACTGTCGCTGAGGCAGCCGGAACCGGCCGTCAGCCCTGCAATCAGCAGTATGAGGAACAGGAATCTCCATTTCATTCTTCCATTCACTTTCGCTACCGGATATATCTCGTCCTTAATTATACTCTCAAGGACGTACCACTACTATGGTGTCAATCAAGACTCAGGATATCCAATAAAATACGCGGATGGCACAATCAGTACAATTACTTCCGGGTCGGTGCTTGAATTACTCATTTCGAATGAGTCTGTCGGTTGAACGAGTTCTACCGTCTCCGCTCCCTCCGGCCACACCGGGGGTTCATTCAGCCATGATGCCGGGAAAGTGATCTTCACGCTGGTCGGCTCCGGGAACTGGTCGTTTTCGAGCAGCCAGTCCAGGGAAAAAGTGATCCGGGTCAACTCGGATTCGGGTACGGGCGTCCCGGGATGCGGCTCAGTGTCTTCTAGGTACTCTTCTTCGGTTTTACTGGCAAAGCTTAATTCCAGGTAGTGGATCTCTTCCGTCCATTCCAGGATATTTTCAAAGGAAGTAACGGACCCATGAGGTACGAATAACGGCGTTTTGTACATGACTGGCGGAAAATACTGGCGGCTTATAACTTCCCAGTCTGTATCATACCCTTCGGTGTATCTGCCAATGTAGTAGTTCTCATCGGTCGTATTGTTCAGGTCTCCGGAAATGATGATGTGCTGCCGGTCTCTCCACATGCCCGCCCTTACGGTAACGTTTTCCAGCGTTACGCCCAGCGGCAGGGTCGTCATCGGGTGGAGTCCGATTTTTATCGGCAGAATGCCCTCGGTCGGTGTGAGCGCTACAGCGGTTGATGTCGTTGATATAGTTGTAGTCGTGGTCGTGGTGGTTGTCGTGGTTGTTGAGGGAGTGTTAGCTTCACACGCTAACAACGCCAGAGCCAGGCATACTCCCAAAATGATGATAATGGATTTTATCTTTCTCAACGTATCCATGTTATTCCGGACTTCCTCTTCTCTCCATTATTTGGTAATGTTCCCTAACTGTTAATAAGATAGTCCTTGAAAGCCATTACAAATAAGTCACAAAAATGTGATATGAGTATAGAGATGTGCTTGAACAATCCTGTGATATTAACATATTAGTAACAAAGTACTATGCCTTGCCTGCCGGTCCGCTATCGTGTTCAAAGCCATTTCCTTGACAAACCGTAGCGCCTTCGAGAGAATTGAACTATGAACGCTCCCGGCTCGCCTATAGCAGATAACGATGAAATCCTCCGGAATACACGAGCCGTCCTGCAGGGTTTCTCCAAAAAGCCCTCCAGCCTCATCCCCGTCCTCCAGGCGGTGCAGGAAAAACTCGGGTACCTGCCCAAACCCTCGCTGCTGGCGATTGCGGACTACCTGGACATGCCCGCTTTTCACGACGGAACCAAGGATAAAGGAGCTTTTATTCTCGTCCCATAGCTGATGTGTAGACTCAATCCCAATCGATTGACTCTGCTATTTTTTTCAATTCATCCCCGGAGATTGATTCCGGTACAACAAGGGTGACCACAATAAGACCCGGAGCATACTTTTCCGGGTACCAATTCCATACCACGCTATGTGACTCGCCGCGTTCGATCCATTGACCGGTATTACCGTTGATTAACATTGTTGGTTCAGTCAGATCTATCTTATATGGAATTATCCCTTCCGGCAGCCACAGTATGGTCAGTGATATAGTATCAGAGTTATTCTTCATCTCCATCAGGACGAGGGAATCATCAGTTGATTCTACTGCTGTTATCTGAAATCCTTCCGGAAGGTAATGCGGCCAAGGTATCTCGATTCCTAGCTGTTTACCAGCAAGTTCAAGACGTTCTGTAATTGAGACATCATCATCACAACCACATGAACTAAATGAGACAACCACAATTAGCATGAGAATTGACAACAATCTCACATGTTCCTCCCAGGCGCGATATTTTCAGATGGCCGTTCTTGTAATAAAGAACACGCACCTTGTTATGAAGATGCGTGTTCTCATCTATTGTTGCGACGATTATGGCCCAACCGACCACTGATAGTAGTTGGATACCATCGATTTAGAATAAGGAATTGCTATTCCTGTATCTAGTTGATATCCATAAGTACTAGTCACAAAATACGGAGTTCCATTAACCTGAACTAACAGATAACGTGAGGTGATTTGCGGTAGACTTGGCCAGTTACTCCCGGTTCCGAGATACCACTGTTCCCAGGCATCCCAACCTCCAGATGCGTCTGGCCGAGCGCCGTAAGCACCACATACGAAATCCCACTCACTATCAATACGATCATAAAGATATACAGACCAATGGGGGTACGCACCAGTTTTTGCAACTCTGGTGATGACCTCGTTATTCCCTCCACCATATCTCGTGCAGAAATTCGCATCCATATCGTATATTGTTATAAAAACCCCCTGGCCAGGAGTAGTAGTGCTATGTGTATAAACTTGCCAACGCCTTAATGTCGTTGCTCCGTTGTGATAGTAGGATGAAACCGACTCTAAACGGCATTGATCAGGACCAATTAATGTTGGAGCGTAAAGAGCGTCCCCCGGATCCGGTAAATTGATAGTAGGATCTATCTTCTGATAAGCTTGCGAAAACTCTATACCCATGTTTGACTTTATTGCTGTCCCCCAATTAGTATCACCCGGCCAAGGTTGTTCCTTTACATAGTTATTATCGTCGATATCCCACCCCATCTTCCGGTAGAAGTCAAGATTTTGCTTCCCCGGAGGACCAAACCTTGTGCCTTCTGGGCCATAGTTTAAAGATGAATCGTAGTTTGGGCTGCTTATATCCAAAAGGTTGTCTTCTTCACATATCGAATATTTGTTACAGGTCAATTTCGGGGAATTTCTCTATGTCTACTGCAATAAGTTCGTTTTGGTCTTCGTCATTCGCGAGAGCCTGTGGAACAACCATAGAAATGGAAATTAATGTAATTGACAAAAATGCGACAATTAACCTACTAAGATATTTCATGAATATCCTCCAAAACATCATAATTTGTATATAACTCAATTATGGGTTTTCAGGAGTATAACCCATTATCCACCTCCCTTCGCTAGCGAATGGGCAGGAATACGTAATTACTTTGATTATTATGCAAGCAACCCTTATTGTCAATACTCTAATGTTAAAAATCAATTACAAATAAGTCACAAATTTGTGACATATTTATATATCGTTGACTGAACCGTAGTTCATAGGTAACAATGTAGTTAAAAAGTACCATGCCTTGCCCGCCAGTTCACCATCGTCCTCAAGCCATTTTCTTGACAAACCGTAGCGCCTCCGCGAGAATTAAACTATGAACGCTCTCGGTTCGCCCATAACAGATAACGATGAAATCCTGCGAAAAACCTCGTCGGTCCTCCAGGAGTTCAAGCAACAGTCCTCCAGCCTCATCCCCGTCCTCCAGGCGGTACAGGAAATGCTCGGGTATCTGCCCAAACTCGCGCTGCTGGCAATAGCGGAATACCTGGACATGCCCGCCATCGACGTCTACAGCGTGGTGACCTTCTATAACCAGTTCCGGCTCAACCCGCCGGGGCGGCACTCCATCCGCGTCTGTCTGGGCACCGCCTGCCACATGAAGGGCGGGAACATCGCGCTGGACGCCTGGAAGCGTCGGCTCGGCATTACTGTACGGCAAACGACCGCTGACGGCGAGTTCGACCTGGACACCGTCGCCTGCGTCGGCTGCTGCTCCATGGCCCCGGTCACCGTGGTGGACGGTACCCCGGAACCCGCCGTCGACCCCACCCGCGTGGACGGCCTCATGCTGGCCTTCGGGCGGGAAAAGGAGTCTTCCGCATCGGAGCCGCCTAAAGTAGAAAAAGAATGAACATCGCCGAAGATGTATGAGCAGGCTCGATGGGTCGTCTCTCCTTCGCAAGAGCCTGTCCTGAGCCTGCCGAAGGAAGAGACCGAGAGGGATTTGAAAACAAAGAAAAGAGTCGAGATGAAGCATAGTCTATTCAGAATAGCGGCGGGATTGACCATTCTCTTACCGCTGATAATCATGTCAATATCCGGCTGCGGTAAGGACGACCGGACGCTCTTCGAGCATAGCTATATCCTGAAACAGATCAGCGGCGAAGGCGCGACGGACATCCGCGATATTACCATGGTGCAGGGAAATGATATGGTAACGGTCATGGAGACCTTCTATAACCAGGATGACATATGGGTAGGCTTTGAACTGCGCGGACGGTCTTTGATAGCCGCCCAGCCCGTTTTTGAATTCAGCTTCAACGGTTCACGCCTCGGTACCGGGGCCCACGGCGCGGGCATCAATAACTACGATTCGGACCCCGATACCCAGCATATGATACTTTCACCATCGAGTTCGTTCGATGTCAAAGACCTCCCCGATGAATTTACGCTCCGGTTCGAGGTGATCGAACAAGAGTACCCGGAAAGGGTGTTCTCATTCGATCTGCCTCTCAAGAGAAGCGATAAAGAAGTGGTGCTGCCGTGACGGAGCTTACCTCGCCGGCGGAGGCTTTCCGGGCGCTCCATGGGCAGGCGGAAAAGGCCTGGCGTACTCTCACGGAAAACCGCCCGTACATCACCGTGGGCACGGCCACCTGCGGGCGCGCCGCCGGCGCTCTGGACGTGGTCAAAGCTTTACGGGAACACATCGAGAGGCTCGGGCTGGACTGCCCGGTCGTCGAGGTGGGCTGCATGGGCCATTGCTACGCGGAACCGCTCGTTATCATCGGAAAGCCCGGCTTCTCCCCCATCTGCTACCACCACGTCAACCCGGTCATCGCGGAACGGCTCGTCAACGAGTGGGTCGTCGGCGACGATCCCTGCGCGGAGTTCGTCCTGGCCGCCCTGGAGCCGAACGATATCCTCCCCGGCTTCGATGACTTCCCCCGCGCCCGCATCGAGAAAAAGCTCGTTCTCAAAAACTGCGGCTTCATCGATCCGGAGAATATCGACCACGCCATCGCCAATGGCGCCTACGAAGGCCTGGTGAAAGCGCTGGACATGACGCAGCAGGATGTTATCGACGAGATTGCACGCTCCGGGCTCAGAGGCCGCGGCGGCGCCGGCTTTCCCACCGGCCGCAAGTGGCAGGCCGCCCGCGATGTTAATAGCCCTGTTAAATTTGTTATCTGCAACGGCGACGAGGGCGACCCCGGCGCGTTCATGGACCGCTCCATCATGGAAAGCGACCCCCACGAGGTCATCGAAGGCCTCATCATCGCCGGATACGCCGTCGGCGCGAACCTCGGCTACATCTACGTCCGGGCGGAATACCCGCTTGCCGTCAAGCGGCTGGAAACGGCCTTGTCTCAGGCGCGGGAAAAAGGGCTGCTGGGTAACCGCATTCTCGGGAGCGATTTCAGCTTTGATATCCAACTCTTCCGTGGCTCAGGCGCGTTCATCTGCGGCGAGGCCACCGCACTGGCGGCCTCCATCGAAGGTAAACCCGGCCTCCCCAGGCCGAGGCCTCCCCGCATGACGGAATCCGGCCTTTTCGGTAAACCGACCGTCGTGAATAACGTCAAAACGCTGGCCGCCGTACCGTATATTATCCGGAACGGGGCGGAGTCCTTCCGCCGCACCGGCACGAAGGACAGCCCCGGCACCGCGGTCTTCGCGCTGGCCGGTAAGATAGTTAACACCGGCCTGGTGGAAGTGCCCATGGGCACCTCGCTGCGGGACATCATTTTCTCCGCCGGCAGCGGCATCCCGGACGGCAAAAAGTTCAAGGCCGTGCAGATCGGCGGGCCGTCCGGCGGCTGTTTGCCGGAGTCGCAGCTCGACCTCCCTGTTGACTTCGATTCGCTCCAGCGCGCCGGTGCGATGATGGGCTCCGGCGGCATGGTCGTCCTGGACGAGGACGACTGCATGGTGGAAATGGCCCGCTACTTCCTGGAGTTCACCCAGCGCGAGTCCTGCGGCCTCTGCACGTTCTGCCGCCTCGGGACGAAGCAGATGCTGGCCCTCCTGACCGATTTCACCGAAGGCAAAGGCAAGCTGGAAGACCTGGAACTGCTGGAAAGCCTGGCGAAAGACGTGCAGGCCGGCTCTCTCTGCGGCCTCGGGCAGTCCGCGCCGCACCCCATCCTGACCACGCTCCGTTATTTCCGCGACGAGTACGAGCAGCACATCCTTTACGGCAAATGCCCGGCGCTCATGTGCCTCCATCTCATCGCGTATTACATCCTGCCGGACAAGTGCGAGCGCTCCTGCGACGCCTGCGTGGGTTCCTGCACCGTCGAGGCTATCTCTACGAACAAGAAGCGCATCAAGGTCATCGACCAGGAGAAGTGCGTCAAGTGCGGCACCTGCATCCCCGCCTGCCCGCCCCAGTACGACGCCATCGTCAAGCTGACGCCGCCGAGTGAGGTGCCCAAATGACCGACGTCATCCTGACCATCGACGGCCGCACGGTGACCGTCCCCGCCGGAACGAGCGTCCTCTTCGCCGCCCTGGACAACGGCATCTATGTCCCGAACCTCTGCTCCCTGCGCGAGGACGAGACTCCCGAAGCCTCCTGCCGTCTCTGCTGGGTGAACATCGACGGGGAAACGGTGCTGGCCTGCACCCGTACCATAGAGGACGGCATGGTGGTGGATACGAGGACCGAGGCCGCCCGTGCCCTGGCGCGAAGGGCCTACGAACTGTTGATGGCCTCCCATGACACCGACTGCGCCCACTGTCCGGCCACGGGCCACTGCGATCTCCAGAAGATGGCCGCGCGCCTGCGGGTCCCGATCAAGCCGAAGGACCTGCGCCTGTTCCTGAAAGGCCTCCCCCCGGACGACAGCAACCCCCTCTTTACCTACACGCCGGACCGCTGCGTGCTCTGCGGCCGCTGCGTGCGCACCTGCCGGAGACTGGGCAAAACGGCGGTACTAGGTTTCGCGCACCGTGGCTTCGAGCGCAGATTGACCACCTTCGGGGATGAACTTATCGGCGAGAGGTGCCTGGACTGCACCGCCTGCGTCGAGGTCTGCCCCACCGGCGCCCTGGCTTTGAAGAAGCGGCGCAAATGATTTCACCCTCATCCTAACCTTCTCCCATCAAGGGAGAAGGGACGTGTAAGGGAATTGCCGCAATGCGGAGAGGGGACATGGGGGTGAGGTCGAATCCTCCCCCAAAATTTCCCGTTCCACACATGACCGTGGTATACTTCTGGTAAAGGCCCAAGCCCGGAGGTGTCCCATGAAGATCCTGCTCGTCTATCCGCAATTCCCTGAGACCTTCTGGAGCTTCAAACACGCCCTCAAGTTCGTGGCGAAGAAAGCCTCTTACCCGCCGCTGGGCCTGCTGACCGTCTCATCCATGCTCCCCGCTGCCTGGGAACGCCGCCTCGTGGATATGAACGTCCACCGTCTCAAGGACGAGGACATCCGCTGGGCCGACTACATCTTCCTCTCCGCCATGGCCGTGCAGCGCGAGTCTGTCGAGGCGGTCATCG
>CAZPSP010000039.1:0-10258 GCA_964589285.1 uncultured Dehalococcoidaceae bacterium
CCATGTGCTCGCCATCGCTTTCCTGGTGGCGTTCGGTATCTGGATGCCGCTTTTCATCGTGCCTCCGCTGGAAGACGTTATCAGCACCCGGCTCGGTGTCTCCCATGCTAATGCCGCTCTTCTCTACAGCCTGCCCGTGGCGATGCTGGCGGTAGCTGCCATACCATCCGGTTTCCTGGCTGATAAGATCGGGATAAAGAAGACGATCGGCATCGGGGCGGCGGTGCTGGCCGCCGGGTCCGCGCTCCGCGGTGTCGTGGATTCTTACCCGCTCATCATCGTTTTCACTCTTGTTTACGGTATCGGCCTGGGTATGTGTTTTCCAAATATTCCCAAGCTGGCCCGGTATTGCAGCACGAAGGCCAGGGCCAATGCGACAGTCAGCCTGCTCACTGTGGGAGTGGTGTCCTCAGGGGCAGTCTCCCTGGCAATCGCTGTTCCGGTCTTCCTGGAGTACACCGGCAGTTTCAGGGGGGCCTTTATTGTCAGCACTATTCCGGTATTCATAGCCCTGGCGCTCTGGTGGCTGTTCATCCATGAACCGCTCTGCCCCTCTGCAGGCATCGTATCCGGAGGGATAGATCTGAAAACGCTCGGAAGGGTCTTCAAGCGCGGTGACCTCTGGCTGGTGGCGTTTCTCTTCCTGCTTCATAATTACCTGCTGTACACCTGGGCAGGCTGGCTCCCCAGGTTCCTGGCGAGTATTGGAGCGGACACCAATCTTGCCGGCATTATCGCATCGGTGACGCTGTGGGCCGGCGTCCCGACGGTCTTCCTGTTAAGCCGGCTATCGCCGAAGCTTAACAGGAGGAAGCCCTTCCTGTGGGGAACCAGCCTCGTGTTGGGAGTGATCACGTATGCTATCCTCTTTACGGGAATTTCTATGAGCTGGTTGCTTGTTGCCATTGCCGGCATCGCTACGTCGCTGAGGTTCGCCACGATACTGGCCCTCCCGGTAGAAATGGTCGAACCGTGGCAGGCTGGCTCGGCGAGCGGTATGGCCATGTCCGTCGGCTACTGCGGCGCTCTCCTCGGACCGGTCATCGGCGGACTTATCCTGGATACAACCGGAAACTTTGATTGGATCTTCCTCTCCCTGGTCATCGTATCGGCGGCCACGTTCGTACTCTCGCTCTTCGTCCCCGAGACGGGAGGCGCCGGGAAGTACACCGGTTAAGTTCAAAATCCTCCACGTCCAGGTACACGCTCTGATTACATAACATTGCCCGCGGGGCGGTCATTCCGCTATCATTAAGATGAAAATCACTGTTGCACGTAAAGGAGTAGACACAATACGCCATGATCGTCGAGATGAAATCCGGAGCCCCCACCCAGGAAGTCGATGACGTAGTCGCTAAAGCGAAGTCGCTCGGACTCGACGTCCAGTTAAATATCGGTACGGACAAGACCGTGGTCGCGATACTTGGTCATAATACCGGCCAGGTACCCACTGAGTTCTTCGCCGTCCTGCCCGGCGTCGAGAGCGTAACCCGCATCATGAAGCCGTACAAACTTGCCTCGCGGGATTTTCGCCCGAAAGACACGATCGTTGACTGCGGTGGAGTGAAGATAGGTGGCCGGAGGATCGTCGTGATAGCCGGACCATGTGCTGTGGAGAGCGAGGAACAGCTTATGAAGGCGGCCACCATCGTTAAAAACGCCGGCGCCACGATACTCCGCGGCGGGGCTTTCAAACCCCGGACTTCACCCTTCAGCTTCCAGGGCCTTCAAAAGCAGGGCCTGGAACTGCTGGCCGGGGCCAGGCAGCAATTGGGTCTGCCGGTGGTGACGGAAGTAGTCAATCCGCAGGATGTTGACCTCGTTTCTACCTATGCAGACATGCTCCAGATAGGTTCTCGCAATATGCAGAACTACGCTTTGCTGACGGCCGCCGGTAAGAGTAAGAAGCCGGTCGTGCTGAAGCGGGGTTTTTCCAATACCATCACAGAATGGCTGCTGGCGGCGGACTACCTGCTAGCGGAAGGCGCTAATAAAGCTGTGCTCTGCGAACGCGGAATCCGCACGTTCGAGGACTCGATCCGGTTTTCGCTGGATATCACCGCCATACCGGTGCTCAAGAAGAGCAGCCACCTTCCAGTCATTGTCGATCCCAGCCATTCCGCCGGGCATTATTCCCTGGTGCCGTCCATTGCCAAAGCAGCCGTCGCCGCCGGGGCGGATGGACTCATCATCGAGGTGCACCCCAATCCGAAGGAAGCCCTTGTTGATGGGCTGCAATCGTTGACTCCTTCTGACTTCACCCGCCTGATGGACGAACTGCGGACGATAGCCGCTTCCATAGGCAGGGAGATATAAAATCAAACAATGATCAGAGACGATTCGTGAAGAAAGAGCGGTTCACTGTTCAGTCTGATGATATCCCAATAGCGGGTCATTTCCTGACACCGGAGGAGGGAGAGACGCGGCCGTTGCTGATCCTGTGTCACGGCGCCCCTTCCGGCGCGCCGCCGGAGCCGGGCGATGGCGGTTACCCGGAACTCGCGCAGAAGCTGTATGAGCGGGGATACGCCGCGGCCTGGTTCAACTTCCGCGGGGCCGGAGAAAGCGGCGGGAATATCGATTTTCTCGGCTGGACCCATGATCTCAGCGCTGTGCTGGACTTCCTGTTAACGAAGGGCGGTTTCTGTAAAGGTCAGGTCTTCCCGGTAGGATTTTCCGCCGGTGCGGGCACGGCTATCTACGTTTCTGCGCGAGACAAGCGTGTGACCGGCGTCGTGTCCTGTTCCTGTCCGGCGGATTTCAGCCTTTTCCTCGACCGCGACCCGCGTTCCATCATTGAAGGCTACCGGCAGATCGGCGCTATCCGCGATAGCGGTTTTCCTCCCTCCTTGGAGGACTGGTTCCGCGGTCTTCTGGAGATTACGCCGGTGGAACATATCGGGCAAATATCTCCTAAACCGCTCCTGATCGTTCACGGCACCGATGACAAAACAGTGCCGGTCGCTCATGCCTCGCGCCTCTACGAAGCCGCTGGAGGGCCGAAAGAACGTATTCTGCTGGAAGGCCTCGGCCATCGGCTCCGGCGAGATGAAAGTTTTGTAAACAAACTCACAGCCTGGCTGGATGAAAAAACAGGGAGAACTGCACGTAAACCCGATTGACCGTTCACCGGGCGATACCGTATACTGAAATTATAGAGGTCCTTTCACAAGACATGGAAAAGGCAGGGTAATCTTGCACGAGTCTTGCGGCGTTTTCGGGATATTTTCCCGCCACGTTGATGTAGCCCGCTTAGCATTTTTCGCTCTTTTCGCTCTCCAGCATCGCGGTCAGGAAAGCTCCGGTATTGCCACCGGTGACGGTCAGAAAATCCGTTTATTTTCCGGCATGGGGCGAGTCTCCAATGTCTTCACGGAAGAGGACCTCAGCGGCCTGACCGGGCATATCGCCATCGGCCATAACCGTTATTCCACATCCGGGTCGAGCCGGGTGTCCAATGCTCAGCCAATCGTCCTCGGTAATGGCAGCAGCACCATGGCTATTGCCCACAACGGCAATGTCATCAACGCCGCCGCCCTGCATGAAGAATTAAGGGACAAAGGTTACCGCTTCCATGGCGGAACGGACACCGAAGTCATTGCCAATCTCATCCTTTCCGCCACGGAAACGGACTGGATAAGCAAGATCCGTTACGCTATGCGCCGCCTTCAGGGGGCTTATTCCATCGTCATGCTCACACCTGGCAGACTGTACGCTTTCCGTGACCCCTTCGGTGTGCGGCCGCTCTGCATGGGAACGGTAGACAGCGGTTGGGTTGTCGCTTCAGAAACGTGCGCACTCGATCATATCGGCGCGGATTTCGTTAAAGAGATACAACCCGGCGAGATCGTCAGCATCGATGATACCGGCATGCAGAGTTTCCCGGGTGGACCGCACCGTAAAGGACTCTGTATCTTCGAACATATCTACTTTGCCCGCCCTGACAGCGTTATCAACGGGCGGTTACTCTACCAGGCGCGGCAGGCAATGGGGGCCGGTCTGGCCCGCGAGCATCCCGTTGAAGCCGACGTCGTTATGGGCGTGCCGGATTCCGCCACCGCCGCCGGCATGGGCTATGCCCGTGAATCCGGTATTCCGGTCATCGAAGGCCTCATCAAGAACCGCTACGTGGGCCGTACCTTCATCGAGCCGGACCAGCGGCTGCGGGACCTCGGCGTCAAGATGAAGTTCAACCCTCTGCCCCAGTTGCTGGATGGCAAGCGGCTCGTTGTCGTGGATGACAGCATCGTCCGGGGTACCACCACACCCAGCGTTATCAAGCTACTGCGCAAGGCGGGCGCCAAAGAGGTGCATCTCAGGATTTGCGCGCCACCTATCAAGTACCCCTGTTTCTTCGGTGTGGACATGGCGACCCGGCGGGAACTCATCGCCGCACAGAAATCGGTTGAGGAAATCCGCCAGTTCATCGGCGCTGATTCATTGGGATACCTGAGCGTGGAAGGACTCATCAATGCAGTGGGCCAGCCGCGGGAGGACTTCTGCACGGCCTGTTTCACCGGGGACTATCCGATACCCGTCCAGCTGGAAATGGATAAGCTGGCGCTGGAGACGATGGCCCTGCCTTTACAGGGTGAGTTCTGCGAAGGCGTCGACGAGCACGCGCTCTAGTCTTCAGGCCTGACGCAGCATCCTGACCATTTCCTTGAGGCCCGGCGTCTTGCCGTACATCAGCAGGAACACCCGGAATATCTTGGCTGCCAGCCACAGTCCGCCGACGATCCCCAGTAGGAGCAGCGCGCTGCTCGCAATATATTCCCACAACGCTATATCACCGGTCCCCATCCGGATAAAAATGGACATGGGCGCCGTGACCGGGATAAGCGTTAAAATGGTATTCACGACATGATTTGGGTTATCCTGCATGAATATGAACGAGATATAGAACGGCAGGATGGCCGGCAGGACGACGATGACCGAGAGTTGCGAGCCTTCCTTGGCGGTGGACGTTACCGCGCCGATGCCCGCCATAACGACCGCGAAAAACAAATAGCCGAGGATGTAATACACAAAACCGACTACCAGGATGTTCTGAGGTATCTGGATCTCTGAGAAAAACCCGCCGATGGATGACGATGCCAGCCTCACGATGAAAAGCGAGGAAACCAGCCAGAAGACCATCTGGAGCAGCCCGGCGCCGCCCAGTCCCAGCACCTTGCCGATAAGCAATTGCTGCGGCGAGACCGAGGAAAGCAGGATCTCCATGACCCTGTTCTCCTTTTCCTCCCCGAGTCCCTGGAGCAGGTAGCCGGAAGCTGACATTATGGTGATGATGAGCAGGAAACCGAACACCATCGGGAAGACAAATGCTTGAAAGCCGCCCTGGTCCTCGGCGACCTGGCCGCTTTCATCCAGCCTCACGCTCTGCACTCCGAGGGGATTTTTGGCCCGTTCTAATATCTGCGCATCAGCCTGGCCTTCCAGGAGATTGTCCAGCAGGAAAGAACGCATTGCGCTGAACGTATCGCCGGGTATTTCCAGCTCTCTCTCGGTCAGATAACGCGCGATCAAACCGGTTTCGAGGTAGTTCTCTGGTATGACGAAATACTCCTCGATATCTCCGTCCGTCAGCGCCTGATTGGCGGCTTCGGGCGCCGGGTACGCTGCGAACTTGGTCAGACCGTAAGCGCCGGAGTAATCATCAATCAAACCGGAACGGTCCACGACCCCGACCGTGGTAACCTCCTCCTGTTCCTCGGGCGTTCCCAGCGTCTGGGTCAATTGAAAGATACCGATGGCCGCCAGTCCGATAAGCGGGAACAGGACCGCCATGATAATAAACCCTTTCCGGGAGATGGTCTGTACAAATTCGTGCCGGAGAATGTAGAGTGTCTTATTCATCGCGGCTGCCTACAACCTCCAGGAAAATATCATGGAGCGGCGGCGTGGATACCTCGTAGCGGTTCACCGTCACGCCCTGACTTACTATCTGTTCCAGCACATCCTGCGTCGTCGTACCTTCATCGAGGAGTATCTCCGTAGAGCCCCGATCGTTTGGCTTGACAGTGCCGCCGCGGATAGGTCCCAGTGTTCCTTCATAGTCTAAAAACACAGAGTTGCGCCGGTAGTGTGATTTGATCTTCGCCAGGTCTCCGTACAGCACGCCCTTGCCCTTATTGATCATGAACACCCGGTCGCACATTTCCTCGACTTGGTTCATGCGGTGCGTGCTGAGGATGATGGACTTGCCTTCCTGCCGAAGCTCGAAGATGATTTCCTTGAGGAGTTCCGTATTGACGGGGTCAAGATTTGCGAACGGTTCATCCAGGATCATCAGGCGCGGTTCATGGACGATGGTCACCATGAACTGCACTATCTGGCTCATGCCCCGGCTGAGTTCCTCGATTTTCTTGTTGCCATGCGCCTGGAAGCCGACTCTTTTCAGCATGGCCTCCGCCCGGCGGGCGGCATGTTCCCGGGTCATCCCCTTGAGACCGCCGATGTACTCCAGCGTCTTGATCACGGTCAGTTTCTTATACAGGCCACGTTCTTCCGGCAGATAGCCGATTAGTTCCTTGGTGCGTTCGTTGAGACGTTCACCCAGTACGAGCACGCTGCCGCTGTCCGGTTTTATGATGTCCATCATCATGCGGATGGTAGTGGTCTTGCCGGCCCCGTTCGGGCCGATAAGCCCGAATGTCTCGCCGGGACCAACGTCGAAAGAAACGCCGTCCACGACGCGGTTGACGCCGAAGGACTTAATTATATCGTTTACTTCCAGAGAATGTGCCATGTCTACTCAAAAAAGGTGTTCGAGACCGTTAATATTCTAACGAAAGTACTGAGGTACTGGCAAGTAGCATCGTCTTCATGCGGTACCCTGGCTTTATTGTAAGTGAGGAAGCAGGAACGTCGCGATTCTGGATGCCGTGGCCTGGCTTGCGGAGCGGGCTGGATCTCAGGCCAACCACCAGCCAGCTAGGCAGGCTGCTTACGCAAGTCAAAACGCATAATCTACGTATACTCACGGATACCGCGCCCCGATGGGCGCCGCGTATCATGTAAACCGTATCCGGTTTTAATGACAGGTCCCGCCGGAATAACCCGCGCGCGCCGTAATTCGGGTTCTCCGGCTGATACAGACCCTGGCTATTGTGATCTGGTCTCTGCCGGAGGCGTATGCGTAGGAAGGGAGAATAACGAATAATTATGAATCTTGATCTGGGAGTTGGCGGTATCATCGCTGGGATTATTACCATTATCGTGGGAATTATCATCATCATCTGGCCGAAGATCATCGCCTATGTCATCGGCATATGGCTGATTATCGTCGGTATTATCGCCATCATTAATGCCGTTTGAGAAGCGGAAAGAATACGGATACGGCGGAGTTTTACGGGAGGAAGGACCATGAATGGAGACTTGTTAAAAGGGGCCGGTCTGGGAATACTGATCGGAGCGGCGGTAGGGGCAATTTTCGGCCTGCTGTACGCGCCGCATTCCGGGAGGGTCACCCGGTCTCTCATCAAAGAACGCGGCGATGAAGCCGTGATACGCGCGGAAAACATCATCAACGATGCCAGGAACCGGGCGGAAGACATCATCCGGGACGCTAGAGCCAAAGTTAGACGTTAACAGCGGGCTTGCGCCGGAAACGGAGGAAAATCAGGCGGGATCAGGCGTGCTGTTCCCTCCCGCTCCCCCGGCTGTTCAGGGGAACGCGGGCGGATACCCGTGTCCCTTCACCCGTTTTGGAGGTGATGGTGCACTCACCGCCCATGGCCATGGCCCGCTCCTTCATACCGGCCAGACCGTTGGTGGCGGTCCGCTCTTCAGTGTCGAAGCCCACGCCGTTATCGATGATATCCAGTTTCAGTTCATTGACACATTCTGTGATCCGGATCTCGGTCTTGGTAGCCTGTGCGTGCCGGGTGATGTTTGTCAGGGATTCCTGGACGATCCGGTAAATGGCCAGGGCGGTGTCTTCGGGCACAGTATTACACTCATGCGGGCAGGCAAAAGTAACGGCTATACCGGTGCGCTGGCGAAACTCATCGATGAGTGAATACAGCGCTTCCGGAAGGCCCTGGGTCCGGAGCAAGCGCGGGGAAAGCATGGACGACATGTTCCGTATCTGGGACAATACCTGACCGACGATCTCCCGGGCTTCTTCCAACAATTTCTGGTCCGGCTTCTTCAGGTTGCGGTCCAGAAGCAGCGCAGCATAGGTCAATAACTGGCCTACTTCGTCATGAAGTTCATTGCCGATAGTGGTCTGCACCTGTTCCTGGCTATCCACGAGCTGGCGGGCCAGTTCTCTCAGTTTCTCCGTTCGTTCTTCGACCAGTTCTTCCAGATGCTCACGGTAATGATGTAATTCCTTCTCGGCTTTTTTCCGTTTGGTAATATCCGTCAACACCAGTCTTATGTTGACATCGTTACCGACGCTAACGGCGCCGACGTCCAGCAAAGCGTAAAACAAGGAACCATCGCTCTTTTTTAAGACGAGCTCAGGTTGGTCTTGTTGCTTGGATGCGATGAGCTTGCTCATGTACAGGCACCAGGCAGCCTGGGATTCAGGTGCGATGAAAGTATTGAAATGGCTGCCGATCAGTTTGTCACGGTCTTCGGCGAGCATCCAACCCGCGGTCCGGTTGGCATCCAGAATAACACCATCCCGGTCCAGCGTCAGATAGCCGACCGGTGCGTAATCATACAAATCCTGGTATTTCTGCCGGTTTTGCTCGCTGGTTTCCCGGGCTAGGCTCAAATCCTTGGCCTGAAGTTCGAGTTCCATCTGGTGCTGCCTGAGTTCATCCACCAGTTCGGTGCGTTCATTGTACATCTGTTCGAGGGCTTCATGCTGTTGCCGGAGAACATCCTCGACCTCTTTGAGCCGCACGAGCAGTAGGTTCTTGTCACCGATGACAGTATCGATTTCGCCTCGCAGGGCGCGGATGATCTCTTCCGCCTCGGCCATCTGTCTGGTCAGTTCTTCGTGATTATTCTGCACGGTACGCAGGCAACCGCAGGGCGGTCATGACCCTTTCTCTATCGGCCAGATTGCCGACTATTATCACCCGTGTTCCGGTGATTCAAGTACCGATGCGGGCGTGACGAAAATTTTGTCAGCGAGGGAAGGTGATGGAGACGCCGGTTTTTCCCCCGATGATGAGGGTAACGGCCTTCCGGGAGACTGCCCATGAGTATCTCATCCAGGCAGGGAGTGAGGGAAGGTACCTTGGGTAACTCGTGGACGCTACTGCTCCTTGCTGACAAACATTTTCCTCCATTCTCATGATACAATTATGGTCAAGTTATCCGGTATTTCAATAGTATATACCCTTTCCAGCAAGAGTGCTAAGGGGTTCTGTTTGTCTTTACGAAAGTAGTAAGGCAATCCCGATCTCCGGGATTGCTGAGGGCTTGAAAGCTCTTAGATGACATCGTCTTTCTCCGTCACTAAATGGCAAATAGTATCTGCCAAACAGATGTTGACAGACTTGCTGGAATACGCTATAGTGAGGTAGAACACTTGTTCGCGGGTGCAAAAAGGTATGAAGAAGATATCGGAAAGGCAAAAAAACATCATTGGTTTCATCGACCGGTTTCTCACGGAGAACGGTTTTCCGCCGTCCATCCGTGACATCCAGAAGGGGTGCCGCATCAGCTCCACCTCCGTGGTGGACTACAACCTCAAGATCCTGGAGGAACGCGGTGTCATCGAGCGCCAAGCGGACGTTTCACGCGGTATCCGGCTGCTGGGAAGGGAATCCGGCCAGGAAGGCCAGGTGGCGGTGCCGATCATCGGCATGATCGCCGCCGGCCAGCCGATACCCGTACCCACCACAGAAACCTGGGACGTGGCGGCTGTTTCGGAGACGATGGAAGTCCCGAGGGAGCTTGTCTCCGGCCGGAAAGGCGTCTACGCGCTGAAGGTCAAGGGACAATCCATGGTGGACGCCCTGATCGATGACGGTGATATTGTCCTTCTCCAGAACGTCGCCGCCGTGGAAAACGGTGAAATGGCAGCCGTCTGGCTCCGCGGGGACAAGGAAGCCACTCTCAAGAAGGTCTACATGGAAGGTAAGCGCGTCCGGCTACAGCCCGCCAACAGCACCATGCAGCCCTTCTACGCTGACGCCGAGGACGTCCAGATCCAGGGCCGGGTCATCGGCGTCGTCCGGCAGGTGGGTTAGAACAGACCAAAGACCGGGAAACCAAAAATCAGAAAACAGGCCGGCATAGGCACAGCCTGTTGTCAGGGTTTTGGTTTCCCTGTTTCTCATCTCTGATTTTT
>CAZPSP010000039.1:10358-18128 GCA_964589285.1 uncultured Dehalococcoidaceae bacterium
TAGGCACAGCCTGTTGTCAGGGTTTTGGTTTCCCTGTTTCTCATCTCTGATTTTTGATTTCTGATTTTTACTCTACAACCGGAGGTTATCATGTCTTACCTTGTGACCGGCGGCACCGGATTTATCGGCTCCAGGGTGGTACGGGACCTCGTTAATCTGGGAGAACAGGTGGTGGCGTATGACTACGCGCCTTCCACCTCGGCCCTGGAACAGGTCATGGACCCGGCGGCAATCGCGGAGAATGTCAGGCTGGTGGCCGGGGACGTGACCGATTATCCTCTCACTGTCCGGACCCTGAAGGAACATAATGTAGAAAAGGTCATACATCTGGCGTCCCTCATGTACCTGGATGTCAATGCCAATCCTCTCCGGGGGATACGCATCAATATAGAAGGCACCGCCAATATCTTTGAAGCAGCCAGGCTCCTCGGGCTGAAAAAGGTGGTCTGGGAAAGCTCCGGCTCGGTATTCGGGCCGCCGTCAAAATACGCCGAGGAATACATTCCCAATGACGCTCCCCACTATCCTCAGAACCTCTACGGAGCCGCCAAGTCCTTCAACGAGAACGTGGCGGCTTACTACGCCGGCCGGTACAAGCTGGATATCACCGCCCTGCGGCTGGTCATGGTCTACGGCCCCGGCCAGAAGCGCGGCCGTACCGCCCAGATAATCCAGGAACTGGTCGGGAACCCGGCGTTGGGGAAACCCGGCAACGTGCCCGCCGCCGCTGACAATGTGCTCGGCTGGGTGTACATCGATGACGCCGCCCGGGCCACGGTCATGGCCAGCCGGGTGGCAAACCCGCCCACGAAGGCCTATTCCGTCATGGGAGACGTCTGCACGGTGGGAGAAATCGCTGATTATGTGAAAAGCCTGGTTCCCGGAGCGGAAATTTCACTGCTTCCGGCGGAGAAGTCCCGCGGGGACGCCATCATGGCTGTCAAGTACGATATGACGCCCTTCGAGACGGAGATCGGCTACAAGCCGGAGTGGACGATGGAGCGGGGCATCCGGGAAACGATGAATACCATCCGGAGGGAGCACGGGCTGACGCCACTGTAGACCGTATCACCATCACCTGACCTCTTCCGTCGAGAGAGAGGAACGACCTTCTGCGGAGCGTCAGGGATGCCGGTCCCACCCGATCAAGGGCATCAACTGCTAATCTCTGGTAAACACCGGCGTGCACCAGTTGCGATACTTGGGGTGCTTGCCGCAAATGGCTTTTCCGTAGATGTCCTGTATCTGCCGGGTCACCGTGCCGATTTCACCGCTGCCGATGATACGCCGGTCTATCTCTGACACCGGCGTTACATGGGCGGCGGTCCCGGTCAAGAAGCATTCGGCAGCACTGTAAAGCTCGGCGCGAGAGATAGGCCGGTGAACGGTCTCGATGCCCAGTTCGTTCTTGGCCAGTTCGATGACCGTGTTCCTGGTGATTCCCAGTAATATGCTGTTATACGGCGCCGGGGTAACGAGCTTGCCATCGATGACCAGGAAGATGTTTTCCCCGGAACCTTCCGAGACAAACCCCTCCGATGACAGCATGATGGCCTCATCGAAGCCGTTTTCCTGTACTTCCGTCTTGGCCAGGGCGTTGTTGATGTATATGCCAGCCGCTTTCAGGTGAGGGGGTATCACATTATCGGCCGGGCGTCGCCACGTGGAGACGCTGCAACGTGCCTTGTCCACATCGATATACCGGCCCCAGGGAATGACGAAGGCGAAGAAATCATGTTCCAGCCCGTGCAGGCGCACACCGAGGGCATTTGAACTGGTGTAAGCGACGGGGCGGATATACACATCTTCCCGAAAGCCGCATTTCGCCACGAGTTCCACGGTCCTCTGGCACATTTCGTCAATCGTGTAAGGGTTCTTTATCTTGAGGACCTTGCAGCCGCGTTCCATGCGTTCGTAGTGTTCTCTCATGCGGAAGATATATGCCTGATCTTCATCGGCGTTCCAGTTGCCGCGGATGCCTTCGAAGACGGCGGTGCCGTAATGGAAGGCATGGGTCATAATAGGAATCCTGGCATCCTCGAGGGGAATGAATTCGTTTTTAAAAAAGGCGTACGAAGGCATAGGGCGGTCTCCTTTCCGATACCGTTCATTATAGCTTTTCCTAGCGGAAGCCTTCAAGTTCCCAGTGTGTCCGCATAGAAATGTATAGGTAGAATCCCGGTTTGCTATCCCTGTCCGGTGTGGTAGAATGTATCGATTAAGTGATGAATTATGCCTGAATCTTGGCGTCCCAAACTCGGCGACCGGGTATTTCGGCCCCGGCGCATCAAACGTTTTAGACTGAGAAGGGTCCTCGGTATTCCGGCGGTTTTCAGCGCCGGTTACGGCAACGTCGGTTCTTCCATTTACTACGCATTGGGCATCGTCGCACTCGTAGCTATGGGAGCCACGCCTATTGCCCTGGGAGTAGCCGGCATATTGTTCATCTTCACCGCCCTGACATACGCGGAGGGAACGGCGTCCCTGCCCGAGGCCGGTGGCTCCGCCAGTTTTGCGCGTCATGCATTCGGAGATATGGCGGGTTTTATGGCTGGCTGGGCGCTGATGCTCAGCTACATCGTTACCATATCCATCTCCGCTTTTACGATACCGCCGTACCTCGGATTTTTCTGGGAACCGTTCAAGGATTCCGCCGTTATCGGCACATTTTCTTCCATCGGCATTGTCGCATTTCTCATGCTCGTCAATGTTGTAGGCGTCAAGGAAACGTCATTCATCAATATCGGCGCCACGCTTATCGATATCCTTACCCAGGTCTCGCTGGTAGTTATCGGGTTCATTCTCCTGTTCGACCCCACGCTGCTCTGGCGAAGCATTGTTGACAACTGGCCGTCCGTGGAAAACCTGGTCCTCGGCATTGCCCTGGCGACGATAGCTTACACCGGTATCGAGACCATGTCCCAGATGGCGGAGGAGACCAAGCGTCCGGAACGCAGTGTACCGCGCGCCCTGGTCATGATGATCGTGGCGGTGCTCGTCATTTTCGCAGGAATATCTTTGGTTACCCTTTCCGCGATGACTCCCCAGGAACTTGCCACGGAATGGGCGAGAGACCCGGTTGCCGGTATTGCCGCCAAGCTGCCGTTGGAAATCATACAGGTCATCCTGAAACCCCTCGTGGCAGTGCTGGCCGCGACCATCCTGCTGATTGCGACCAATGCCGGTCTTATCGGCATATCCCGCTTGGCCTTTTCGCAGGGCACGCACGGACTCGTACCGCCGATGCTCAGCAAGGTCCATAATAAGTTCAAGACTCCGTACGTGGCAATAATCGTTTTTAGCTGTATAGCCATCGCCCTGCTTATCCCGGGCTTGTTCACCGCGGATGTGTTCGAGAACATGGGCGCGCTCTATGCCGTCGGCTCGCTCCTGGCCTTCATGTTCTCCCATGCCTCAATCATCGGGCTGCGTATCAAGAAACCGGACCTGGAGCGCCCCTTTAAACTCGGCTGGAACCTGAGAATAAGAGGGAAGGAAATACCTTTCAGTGCGGTTTTCGGATTTCTGACCACCACCGGCATCTGGGTAATCATCCTGATCACGCAACCTTACAGCCGCTGGGTGGGCCTCGGATGGATGGTCGTCGGGTTACTGATCTTTGCTTACCTGCGGTACAGGAAAAAGAAACCCTCCGAGGAATGGGAGATCAAACCGGGGAAGCACTCAAAATAATTACGCTGCTCTATTGTAGATTTCATTACTGAGGGGTTATAATAGCCACTATCGACTACGAAACTGTTGTGTGAGGTCATGGAAGCAAAGAAAATTCTGGTCCCGATACGGGGCAGCGAGGCTGATGAAGAAACAATGAGGCTGGCCTGCCGCTTGGCGAAAAAAGACAAAGGCAAGGTCTGGGCGGTATCCGTGGTAGCCATTAAAAGAGCTTTGCCGCTGGATGCCGAGATAGAATCCGAGATACGAGAAGCGGAGGCGGTGCTGGACAGGGCGGAGACGATAGCCGAAGAGGAAGATTATGAGGTAGAAACAGACGTTCTCCAGGCCCGTGAAATAGGTCCGGCCATTGTTGATGAAGCGGTGGAGCGTGGCGTCGATCTTATTGTCATGGGAATATCGTATAAACAACGGTTCGGGCAGTTCAGTCTCGGGAATGTTGTCCCGTACGTCTTGAAAAACTCACCGTGCCCGGTGCTGCTGTTCCAGCTTTAACCGGTCCGGAGGCAGGATATTGACAATGAAAGTACTGATCATGGGCTGCGGCAGGGTCGGCGCCAGGCTGGCGACGATGCTTGATGAGGACAAACACGAAGTAACCATTCTTGATAGCGATACTTACAGTTTCCGGCGCCTGCCGCCTTCTTTCGGGGGCACCGCGCTCTATGGGAACGGGATCGATTCAGAGGCCCTGAAGCGGGCCGGTATCGAGGAAGCTGATATCTTCGTCGCGGTCACCCAGGGGGATAACCGCAACGTGATGGCATGCCAGATCGCCAAGCATATTTTCAACGTCCCGAGGGTGCTTTGCCGCATTTATGATCCCCTCCGTGAGGAAATGTATGCCGCGCTCGGGCTGGAGACCATCAGCCCGACCAAGATATTTGCCCAGTTGATGAAAGAAAAGATAGAAGGGTAGAGTCCTGCGATGTATATCATCATAATCGGGGGAGGAAGGCTCGGGTATTTCCTTCTGAAAGCCCTCCTGAATGAAGGCCATGAAGCGCTTGTTCTGGAAAAGGACTCCCGCATCTGCAAGACGATCACCGATGAACTCGGCAGCGTCTGTTTCCGCGGTGACGGCTGCGAGGCAGCAACTCAGGGCGAAGTAGGGGCCGGCCGAGCGGACATGCTGGTAGCTGTGACCGGGGACGACGAAGACAACCTGGTGGCCTGCCAGGTAGCCAAGCACAAGTACAACGTTCCCCGCACCATTGCCCGTATCCGAAACCCGCAGAACGCAGGCCTCTTCAAGAAACTGGGCGTGGACGTAACGGTCAGCGCGACGAATATCATCATCGAAGCCATCGAGCGGGAGGTGCCGACTCATCCTCTCACAGAGTTGCTGTCATTGGAGGAGAAAGACCTTGTCATCGTCGATGTCAAGATCAACCAGGGAGCCAGGACGGTCGGTAAGGCATTGAAAGACCTCGACCTCCCTAAAGACGCCAAAATGGCGCTGATCATCCCGAAGAATGACAGCGCGCAAGTACCCTCCGGCAATACCGTATTACAGGTCGGTGATCAGATCATAGCCGTTACCAGTGAGGAGTCCAAGGAGGCCCTCAAGACCGCCCTCGGTGGTGAATGACCGTTCCAAGGGATTTACGGTCACGGGCGTTGGACTCACAGAAATGGCTGGTAATAAGGACAGTCTTCCCGCCGAATTTATGGGCAAGCAACCGAAGCTCGCCGTCCTGTGGGACCGTTTTGCGCCCGTAGCCGGTCTGGTCTTGGCCCTGGCTATCATCGGGGGCATTCTCACTCTGTATTTTACCAACCCTCATATCCTCGAGGACCTGAAAGGATATGGCTACTTGGGAGCGTTCCTCATCAGCCTCATTCTCAACGGCACGGTCCTTTTCCCGATAGGCAATGTCGCGGTCATGGCTTCGCTGGGCATGGCATTGCCCTCGCCTCTGCTGGTCGGCATTGCCGGGGGGGCCGGCGCCGCCATCGGCGAACTGGCGGGATATCTGCTGGGCCGGAGCGGCCGGGGCCTGCTGGCGCGTAACGCCATGTACGGCCGCCTGGAGACCTGGGTAAAGCGCTGGGGATGGGCTGGAGTTTTCTTGCTTTCGTTATTTCCCCTGGTTTTCGATGTCATAGCCATTATCGCCGGTGCGTTGCGGATGCCTCTCTGGCGGTTCATGCTGGCTTGCGGCGCCGGACGGATGATATTTTATTCATTCGTCGCGTATCTCGGCGCTTTCTGGTTCAAACACATTCCCTGGTGGGCATTTCTCCTCTGCTTCGCGGCTATCATCGCTGGAACATGGGTATTAAGCATTTACCTGAAGAAAAGATCGGAAAAGCAGGGTCCTGGCGACCATGTGGCCTGAATCCGGGTTTTTAATATCTTTGTACGGCCTGGTACGTCTGCCGTTTCACCCGCAGTAACAAGACCGCTCCGACGATAAAATACGCCAGACAAATGTACAGCATGACATCGTACCCCAGGTTAGTTGCCTGGCCGTTGAAGTGATCGATGAGGGGGCCGATAGCCCGGGCCAGGACGGCTCCACCCGCAGTCGCCATGTTGGCTACACCGAGGTACCGGGCGCCTTCTTCCTGCGGCGCGAAGTCAGCCGCCAGCGCCCAGTTGGTGCTGTTGAAAATCCCCATGCCGAGACCGATGATGGCCGCTGCCCAGAGGATCGTACCGTACTGCTGCGAAGCGGCAATCATGCCGATACCGAGGGCTCCAAGCAGCCCGGCGGTGATGTTGGGGACCTTGCGCCCGAATTTGTCCGATAGATAACCCGCCGGCCAGACAACGATGACCATACCGATAACGGCGATGATGGAAAACGTGGCGGTCGCCTCACCGGGGTTTTCCACCCCGATTACGTCCTGGAAATAGTACAAACCGAACTGCTGGATGGTGGTGAACGCCATGTAAATGAGGAGGCGGGAGACCAGGAACCAGATGAAGCTCTTATTGCGCCAGATGTCCCGGGTGAAGGTCTGGTAGAGGGTGCGAAAAAGGGGTTCGTCCTTGCGGGCGCTGACCACGCGGGGTTCCCGGACGGTGAGACTCGTCACTAACACGGAGACGAACATGACCGCCGTCAGCACGCCGAGGACGAGCCAGAGCCAGCCGGCGCCTCCCCCGCCGTAGTAGCGATCCATCCAGACGCTGGAAAGATAGACGAGAGTAATGCCGCCCGTTATCTCCAGGAGACCTTTGACGCCGGAAGCCACACCGTGACGGTCCGGTGGGACGAGGTCCGGAATGAAACCCTGGTAGGGACCCTGTGCCACGTTGGTGCTTGCCTGGAGGAGACAGTAGGTCAGGAACAACCCGAAATAACTGCCGATAAGACCGATACCTGGAATGATCAAAGCGGTGATGACACCGCCGATGAAGAGGTACGGGCGCCGCCGTCCCCAGCGGGAAACGGTGCGGTCCGATAGCGCCCCGAAGACCGGCTGGATGAACATGGCGAGAATAAGACCGGAGAGCGTCACCACGCCGAGGTAGGTGTTCTTCTGTGATTCATCCACGAAGTCCAGGAGGCGGAGCGGCAGGATAATGCTGTGGAGACTCTGGTAAAGAGCGGTGAGGGCAAACCCGAACAGGGTTATCTTGACGTAGTCCCGGCGGCGGAAATATGTAAATTGCTGGTCCGGCATGGTTTTCATCCAGCATAGCAGAGCGGGAGGAAATCGGCAATTGAATGACGAATTTAGAGATTTTAAAAGAGGTTTAAAAGTCAAGTTTGGTGGACATCATCGTAGTAAGATTAAATCTTTAACCATAGTGACTTGCTCTCTGAGTTCGTTTATAAGAGAGTTATCGAACCGCCGACTATTTGAAACTTGCGATAAAATCAATAGTATGTTTGTTAGTTGGCTTGGTAATATCATCCCAAACGATTGCTGACAACTTAAAGTACTACCTCCGTTGATCAAGTCTTGTTTTGAAACAAGGACTAGTTCAGATTCATCGCAATTAGTTGCGGATTCAACACGGCAGCAAAATTCGAGGACTTGGTCTGCCTATTTTGCTATACTAGATTCATACGTTTGGAACGCCTGATATCGTTGTTCTTTTTTCGAGACGAATTTGCATGC
>CAZPSP010000040.1:0-18057 GCA_964589285.1 uncultured Dehalococcoidaceae bacterium
CGTAGAGTCAGGGTTTAGGGCCAGTAGAGTTTCTTGGCCTCGGCTTCGAGTTCGGCACGGAAGTCCGGATGAGCGATGGCGATGAGGTCCAGTGCGCGTTGCCGCTGGGTCTTGCCCTTGATATGCGCAACACCGTATTCGGTGATAACGTAGTCGCTAATGGTCCTTGGCACCGTCACGATGGTCCCCTTGGTCAGCAGCGGCGTGATGCGGGACACCCGCTTTTCGCCGGAACCGGCCGTGGAGGACATGACCGTGATGAACTTGCCGCCTTTGGAAAGGAACGAGCCGATGGCGAACGCCGTCTGCCCGCCGGCCCCGCTGATGACGCGGGGACCAATGGATTCGGCGGCTATCTGTCCGGCAAAGTCCACGCTGACCGCGCTGTTGATGCAGACCATGTTGTCATGCGCGGAGATAACGCGGGCATCCAGGCAGTATTCCGCCGGGTGCAGCTCGAAGATGGGGTTCATGTTGATGAACTCCATGTCTTCCTTCGTACCGCCGCCGCAGGCCGTAGCAATCGCCTTGCCCTGGTTCAGTGTCTTCTTCTTGCCCGTGATGACGCCGGCCCGGATGAGAGGTATGATGCCGCGCGGCGTCGTTTCCGAGTGCCAGCCGAGGTCTACTTTATTGTCGAACACGCCCAGACGGCACATCCATTCGGAAGTGCCGCCAACACCCACCTGTAAGGTATCGCCGTCATTCACAAGTTCCGAAAGGTACCCGGCGATGGCTTTTTCAACCTCGCCTGCTTCGACGTTATGACGGCCGAGTAGGTCGGTGCTGCCCGGCTGTTTACCGGAGGGCGTATGTTCGACAAAGTAGTCTATTTCCGAGACGTGAATGTGGTTCGGGCCGTAGGTCCGGAGGAGGTTCTTGTTAACCTCTGCCAGGACGATCTTGGCATTGTCACATTCCGTTTTTTTCGTCCAGCAGGACGCGCCGAAGCTGCAGTAGCCGTGGGCGTCCGGGGGTGAAAGCTCGATCATGACCACGTCGGCCGGGCCTCGCTCTTCCTCGTGGAAGATGAAGCCGAGACCGCCGATGGCGAGATCGCAGCGCCTTTCCGCGATGATCTGCCGGACAATGGGCAGTGGGAAGCCGACCTCGATCTTGAAGGACATCTCGAAGACGGGGTCGTACCAGCCGAAGTCGCGGCCTGGCGTCCTGATCGAAAGAAGTACATTCTCGAGTTCCCCTAAACGGGCGGCGAGCGCCAGACCGAGGGCCTGGGGTTCGTTACCCTGGGTGAATACCACACGGTCTCCGGATTTGACCACTCGTACGGCCTCTTCCGGGGTTACCATCTTTTTCTTATAGTCTGCTTCCCATTCCATAACCATTGTGCTTATTCTCCTGGATTAGTATCTGACCGCCGAGCAGCGGCAGGTCAGGCAGCGGCGAGCTTCATCAACGCAGGTCTGCTTGTCTTTGAAGCCCAGCGCGATTTCCTTGAAGTTGCCGGCGCGCTTCGCCGGGGCGAGATATTCGCCATCAAAGCGCGGTTCTTTCTTGTATTCCCGCAGATGGAACTGGAAGGCGGGTTCATAGATGTCCGCCAGAATCGGTTCGGGCGGAGCGGGCGGAAGTTCGACACCGCGGAGGTAGCAGTCGATGGCGATGGCGGCTTTCCGTCCGTCGGCGATAGCTTCGATCATGAGACCCTGGCCGCGGGCCGCGTCGCCGCCGGCGTAGATGCCGGCCACGCTGGTGACAGCGCTGTCGGCATCGACATTGATGCTGCCGCGTTTGGTCGATTTGATCTTGCTGTCAGCGCCGAGGAAGTCAAGGTTGACCCTCTGGCCGATGGCGGTGATAACGGTGTCGGCGTCGATGGTCTTGGTTTCTTTATCGTTGTAAACCGGGGAGAAAGCGCCTGTCTTGGTGTAGCAGGAAACGCAGCGCTTCAATTCAACGCCCTTGACCTTGCCGTTGGCGGCAATGATCTTGGCGGGGCCCCAGCTCATATCGATGTTGATGCCCTCTTCCTGGGCCTGTTTGATTTCTTCATCCTGGGCGGGCATTTCTTCGCTGCTGCATTCGAGGCAGACAACCTGCACGTCCTTGGCGCCGAGGCGCAGGGCGGCGGTGGCTGCATCCATGGCAACGCTGCCGCCGCCAACGACGACGACCTTGTCACCGACAGCAACCTTCTTGCCGGAGTTGACATCCTTCAGGAATGCCAGGGCCGGGAGGACGCCGGAAGCGTTCTCGCCGTCGACATTCAGCTTCGCGCTGTTCTGTGCGCCGGTGGCGAGGAAAATGGCATCGTAACCTTGTTTCTTCAGGTCTTCCGGTTTCATGACCGGGCTCTTGGTGTTGATGGTGACGCCCATCTTCTTGATGGCGTCGATTTCCCATTTCACGACCTTCTTCGGGAGGCGGTATTCCGGAACGCCGTAGGTCATCATGCCGCCGGCTTCCGCTTCAGCTTCGAAGACGGTGACAGCGTAACCCTTCTTGGCGAGGAAGTACGCAGCGGTCAGACCGGCGGGACCGGAACCGACGATGGCGACTTTCTCTTTCTTGGTGACGGGTATGTTCTCGGGCAGGCACTGCTTCTTCAGGTATTCGGGAAGGCCTTCCGCCATGACGGAATCGGCGACGAACCGCTTGATGTTGTTGATGGAGATCGGGTCATCCAGTTTGCCGCGGTTACATTCGGTTTCACAGGGATGCGGGCAAACGCGGCCGATGACTGCCGGGAACGGGAGCTTGCCTTTGAGGTAGCGATAGGACTCGCCCATCTGGCCGCGGGAGGCCATGAGGACGTAGCCGTTGATATCCAGGCCGGCGGGGCAGGCGTTTTCGCAGGGAGGAGTGAAGGAGGGGGGCAGGGGGCGAAGCGCCTGGGCGTTCAGCGTGGAATTGTACTTGGGATCATATTTTTCACGGCCGATGTTCGGGTTGACGGCGCAGCGGATGGCAAGACCGCGGTTGAAGCGGGCGAGACAAACGTTGCAGCGGAGGCAGCGGACTACCTCATCGACTTTTCCGGTTTCCCATTTCACCGGGGTGCGCTGGTCGGCGACAAGCTGGCGGCCCATGGTGATGGCGTCGGCCCAGCCGTTGCGGAGGACTTCTTCAGCCAGGTAGGGATCATGCTGACCGGGGACGATCAACGGGATCTTCAGTTCCGGCTTGAAGTGCTTGGCATGCTCGATGAAGCAGAACGGATCCTGCGGGAAGAACCACTTGCGGGCTTCGTAAGAACCGTCGGAAAGATGGATGTAGGAAGCGCCGAGTTCTTCACACCACTTGGCGACCTGGATCAGTTCATCCTCGTGGATAGCGCCGGGCATGTGCTCGTCACCGCTGAGGCGGATACCGAGACAGAAGTCCGGGCCGACCCTGCGGCGGGAGCTGATGAGCAGGTTGCGGAGGAAACGGAAGCGGTTCTCCAGGGAGCCGCCGTAGTAGTCATTGCGCTGGTTGGAACGCGGGGACAGGAACTGGTGGATAAGATAGCCGTGAGGGCTGTGGAATTCGACGGCGTCGTAACCGCAGATACGGGCCGCGGCGACGGCATCGGCGAACGTCCGTTCCATGTAATCGATCTCTTCGATGGTCAGTACTTTGGGGATGGTCGTGCCGCCCATGGTCTGCGCTTTGGTCTCATAACCGCGGGGCATGATCCTCTGTTCATAGTCCTGGGGCCTCTCGGACGGGATGGCGGAGGGAGCTCCGGGAATTTCACCGGAGGTCTTGCTGGAGCCCTGGCGCCCGAAACTCGGGGTGATCTGGATGAAAGCCTTGGCGCCGCACTGCTTGATTCCTTCGGCCAGGTTGGACTGACCTTCGTAGTAGGACCGGCTGCTGATGCGCGGGTTG
This sequence comes from uncultured Dehalococcoidaceae bacterium, assembly GCA_964589285.1. Lineage (GTDB taxonomy): Bacteria > Chloroflexota > Dehalococcoidia > Dehalococcoidales > RBG-16-60-22 > DAOUEG01. Next base: position 3,835 of record CAZPSP010000040.1, read on the forward strand.
CCGAAGCTCGTCGTCTTGGCTCCCCAGTCGGTAGCGAAGGTACATTCGATGGTGATGAAACCAGCACCGCCCTCGGAACGGCCCGCGTAAGAATAGATACACTCTTCACGGACATAGCCGTTCTGGTCGGCGCCGCCGGTCGTGGTGCAGGAACCGCCGATCCTGTTCTTGATCTCTAGCGGTCCAAGCTTGATGGGGGAAAACAAAATTGGGAACTCAGACATTTTCTCTCCTTTCTGATAGTTATCCCTGTTTGTTCTGGTATGACTCCTGTATATTAACCGCTTGGCGTGAATTTGTTACTTTGCCCGCCGCTCGGACGTATCGACGCCCAACAGCTTGGCCAGGTTAAGCCCGAAAATACCGCGCTTGACTTCTTCCGTTACCGGGGCGAAGCCGTAACCCTTTTGCAGGTCTTCCGGCATCTCGAACGTCCGGAGGCCGATGGTGGCTTCCCGGAACAGGCCGCCGGGACCGTAGAAGTCGGTTCCCCAGACGATCCTGTCAGGACCGGCGAACTGGATCGCCTCGCCGATGAGTTCGGCAAGCCGCCGCGGTGCCGCCTTGTACCATGGCATGATAAGGCTCAAGCTGATGTAGACGTTGGGGTGAGAGAGGGCTACCATGTTCAGGTCGTGGTACTGCGGCCAGCCGCAATGGAAAGCGACGACCTTCAGGTCGTAAAACTCGTTGACCACGTCATCCAGCAGCACGGGCAGGGCGTACTTGGCCTTGCCGGGAGGACACCAGCTCCAGCCGGTGTGGATGGAAACGACGACGCCGAGTTCCTCGCACCTCTTGTAGAAGGGCCAGATCCTCTCATCGTTGATGTAGGTGTCTTCCGGCGGGTAGAACTTGAATATCTTGCAGTTTCTTTCCTGGGCCAGGTAATCAAGCTCCCAGAGGATGTCTTTCATGCTTCTCTTGGCGAACGGGCCCACGTTGGGTTGGACGATGAGCCTGTCCGGGTACTTTTCCGCCGCGAGCAGCAGGTGGCCGTTGGTGGACCACTTGGTGGAATAACCGGTGGTCTCCATCATGGATTCGGGCAGGATGCAGGCCATGTCGATACCGTAGCGGTCCATGTAGACGATGAGCTGGTCTTCTTCCGGCAGTTCGGACTTTTCACCCTTGGTTACCGGCGGTTCTTCCCAGCTCTTGCCGGAATGGTGCGGAACAGCGTTGAAAGCGCGGGCGGTTTCCGCCGTACCCCAGACCCATTTCCGGTATTCCGGAAAGTAGTTGAAGTACTTTTTGTTCGATTCACCGCTGATGTGGCATTCGACGTCTATCTTGAAATAGTCGTCTTTTACGAATTCCGGGTATTTTGCCATGCAGGATTCTCCTTTCTTGGGTCGGAAGCTATCCTATTTGTTCCTCGGATCGTAGCTGCGGAAGTACTTCGTCTTGTTGAGGCGTTCTTCGTACTTTTCGTGCATCTTGTGGAAGGCTTCGCGTTCGCCCATGGACTCGCGGTCCCTGATGAACATGAGATCGCGCTCATCATCTTCATATCTCAGGTTGGTAGAGAACGTGTGGTAGGTGATGACTTCCTTGAGACAGGTCAGGCCGAGCCGGTCCAGCATGTGGCGGCGGGCGACTTTGCCCATGACCACGGCGTCACGCGGCAGGAGGGCGATGGCGCGAGCGAGGGATTCGGTCTCGTTAACGAGGTCGGCTTCCGGAACAGCCTTGGTGACATAGCCTTCTTCTTCGGCTTCTTTGCCGGAGATGGTGCGGCCGGTGATGATAGCTTCAGTGATTTTCTTGGTGTGGCCCATGACCAGTTCAAGCGGCAGGGTGGGAAGGCCGCCGAAGGCAAGGCGCTGGCCGCGCTGGGAGAAGCGGGCGGTGTCCGCGGCGATGGCGATGTCCGCGCATTTCACGATGTAGAGGCCGGCTTCGATGCACCAGCCGTGGCACTGCACGATGGTGACCTTGTTGCAGTCCAGAATGGCTTGCGGGAAGCCGTAAAGCTGGTCCTGGTCCGTCTGCAGGCGGATGCGCTGGTTGGGCTTGTAACCCTTGGCGCCGCCGTAGACGCGGTAGACCATGGAAAGATCGAACCCGGCGCAGAAATTCTTGCCGGCGCCGCGGAAGACGGCGACGTTGCAGTCGTCATCATGGTTAATTTCCCACATGGCCTTCTTCAGTTCGCCGGTCATGTACTCTTCACCGATGCTGATGGCGTTGTTCTTGTCCGGACGGTTAAGCGTAATGTAGGTTACTTTCGGCTCTTCCTTGTCCTTTTCCATGGTAATGGTCTTAAAGTTGGGATATGCCATAAATAAGTTCCTCCAGTTCTCCTGTTTTTTCTCGTTTCGTAGACTCGTTAGGTATTTCAACCCGCTCGCTGGCGGCGCAACGGGGGTACGGTGGGTGGTGAAGCGCGGGAGTCATCGCGCACCCGGCGCTAGCTGCTGTCGTTATATTGCTCACATGTTCTGCGGCGGTGGGGTTGCCGGGGGTATACCTTGACGGTAGTGGTAGCTGAATATCGATATTGCCTGCCAGTCCCGTCCAGTTCCATAACACCAGTTTGGCTTTTAAATTCACCCGGCAGGGCTGCGCAAATGCCACCCGTGGTAACGAGGCGCGTACTGCCACCGGATGTTGAAGACATTGGAGATACTGCCGTACGAATAATTCCTTACTCAGTTCGCCCGGCACGGAAAGAGAAAGTCCTTTTAAATCGTGCCGTATAAGTTTAGCGCAAATTACGTGAAAATGTCAAACGTAGTGCAATTCGATACGTGATGCGATAAATTACACCCCGTTACCCTCCCTGAGATTGCCGGTTTCAGCCGGTTTGGCCCCGGTTGCCGTTTTCCCTCAAACGCTCGTATAAGCCCCGGTCATAAGCTACGGCCTCTTCTGAAAGCTCCGCTGCGGATCCGGCATTGACCGCCAGCAGATAAACGCTGGCGGTCTTCTCCAGCAGTTCGCAGGCTGTCATCGCTTCCGCCAGTGAAGGCCCCACACAGACCGCCCCATGGTTACGCAGTAACACGGCGCCGCAGTCACCGAGCGCCCGGAGTGCATTATCGGCGAGTTCCCGGCTGCCGCTGAGGGCATAAGCGGCGCAGCGCACCGTCCCGCCCAGGTAGATGACCTGGTCGTCCAGGATGGGCGGTATGTCTTTCCCGGTTGCCGCCACGGCGCTAGCGTACACGGCATGGGTATGAATGACGGCGTTGACGTCCGGACGGCTGAGGTATATGCCGATATGCAGGTTCGTCTCCATGGATGGCGCCAGCGAACCTTCCACTGTCTTGCCTGAGAAATCGATGACCTGGATATCGTCCGGGGAAAGGGTATCGTAGGGAAGTGAGGTCGGCGTCACGGCCAGCAGCCCGGCCCCTTCAACATTCAGGCGCATGCTGACGTTCCCGGACGCCCCGATGACCAGTCCTTTCTCCACCAGTTGCCGGGCGGTATCCAGTACCATTTCCTTTTCCTGTTTCCAGCGGCTCATTACCTGCCTCCCGTTTTCCATGTCTATTCTAGTACAAAAACCCGTTACGGTCTAAGACATTCTCTTTACCAATCTGCGGTCAGCATTTGAACAAACGCGGTTTACAGTGTAAACTGTTTCTCATATGAACGATAACGGGGGAAAGATGAGACAAAAAGTCCACGATCAGGTCATCAAGGACATTCTTTCCATCACTCCGCTGGTCCGCCGGGACATCCAGAGAAAAGTGCTCAAGTCCGCCTTCACTCACGTGGAACATGATATCACGCTGCCTCATCTGGAGATCATGAAGGTACTGCAGGAAGAAGGCTCGCTCCACATCGCCGAGATCGGGGAAAGGCTTCAGATACCCAAACCTCAGATGACGCACCTTGTCGACAGGCTGGAAGCTCTTGGCATCGCCAGCCGCCGGACTGATGAATATGACCGACGCATCACCAATGTTTCGCTTACCCCCAAGGGACAGCAGATACTGGGAGAACTTGACGAGATACTGTATTCCAGCATCGACGAGCGGCTCTCCGTTCTCAGTGAAGAGGAACTGACGGAGATCTCCATGTCCCTCCGCAAACTTGCCGGCATCCTGGCAAAACTCTAAAGTCCATAGCAAGGGGTCCTTTTGACGAAAACCGAACAATCCTACCAGCGCGACCTGCCAAAGAAAAAAGTCTACGCCGCCCTGGGAGGTACCATAGCCTCCATGTTCCTCGGGGCCATCTTCATGACCATTACCTCCACCGCGATGCCCCGCATTATCACCGACCTTGGCGGCTTCAGCCAGTATACCTGGGTCTTCACTGCTTATATCATCACCGAGACCATCTCTTTGCCGCTGGCCGGAAAACTCTCCGATATGTACGGCCGCAAATGGCTGTTCGTGGCCGGCATGGGGTTGTTCGTCATCGGCGCGTTCCTCAGCGGTATCAGCCAGACGATGACGCAACTGATTATCTACCGGGGAGTGCAGGGGTTCGGCTTCGGGGCCATGAGCGCGCTGGGATTTATCGTCATCGGTGACCTGTTCCCTCCGGAAGAACGCGGCAAGTACAGCGGCGTCATGGCGGGCGTGTTCGGCGTGTCCACTGTCATCGGCCCGACCCTCGGCGGTTTCCTGACGGACGCCCTCTCCTGGCGCTGGTGCTTCTTCGTTACCGTGCCGCTGGGCATCATCATCATCCTGGTATTTATTTTCATGTTTCCGGATTTCAAGCCGGCAAGTGAAAAGCACAAGGTAGATTATCCCGGCGTCATTTCAATGAGCCTGGCGTTGGTGCCCCTGATGCTGGCCCTCAACTGGGGCGGCGTGGACTATGCCTGGGGGTCGGCGGTCATCATCGGGTTATTCGTTTTTTCAGCTATTGCCTTCGTTCTCTTTGTTGTTATTGAAAAGAAGGCGGCGGAACCCGTTATCCCCATGGAACTATTCAAGAACAGGGTCGTGACCGTGTCTTCTATCGTGGGTTTCCTGCAGGGCGCTGCTTTCTTTCCTGTTGTGACCTTTATCCCGCTCTTTTTCCAGGGGGTACTCGGTTCATCAGCCACCGAGAGCGGCGGCTTCATGACGCCGATGATGCTGAGCATGTCCTTTGGCAGCTTTATAAGCGGACAGGCGCTTTCCCGCGCCGGAGGGCGTTACCGTCTTCAGGGAGCGATCGGCTTCACCATAGCGGCTGTGGGATTCATCCTGCTTTCCGGTATGACCCCGGCCACTACCTTCCTGACCGCCGTCATCCTCATCATGGTGGCCGGTCTGGGCAACGGCATCATTATGCCCATCCATACCATCGCGGTACAGAACAGCGTTCCGTACTCCGTCATGGGCGCGGCAACGTCCCTCATCCAGCTTCTCCGGCCTCTCGGCGGCGTGTTCGGGCTGGCGGTCGTGGGATCGGTGCTGAACAACCGGTTCGGTTCGTACTTTTATAACAATCTCTCACCAGCGGTGAAAGACGTGGTCTCCATGCAGGAACTGCGGGCCATTACTGATAATCCCCAGGCGCTCATCAATCCGCAGGCCCAGGACGTCCTCAGGGCAATGTTTGATTCCGTGGGCGCGCAGGCGGCGGAGTTGTTCAATCAGTTGATGACAACGCTCAGGGAAGCGCTCAGTACGTCGCTCTCCATGATCTTTATCGTGTTCTTCGTAGTGACCGTCGCCGGGCTGATCGCCAATTTTTTCCTGACCGGCGTCAAGCACGCCGTTCGGAAGGTGCCAAAAGAAGAAACAGTTCCACCCCCGGAATCGACTTAGTCCTCCGTTGTTTCCAGGTCGTACGGCCAGCCGGCTATGCTCCCATCCAGGAAACAGGTATTCTCGAAGCCGGCCCCGTCCAGGACCCTCTGCGCCATGAAGGCACGGATGCTCGTCTGGCAGAACGTGATAATCTCCTTGTCCCGCGGTAGTTCTCCGAGCCTGTCCCGCAATTCGGGGAGGGGTATCAGCTTGACCTTATCCGTCTTGAGGCGCACCGTATCCCACTCGTCCTGGTTACGGACATCCAGCAGCATGACATCGTTGTCGTGTTCCAGCTTGTCCATCACTTCGGCCGGGGAAAGGCCGCGGGCCATGCCGGCCAGCTTGTTGCGGATGACATTAGCAGCGTTGTGGAGCGGGTCCATGGCGCTGTTGAAGGGCGGCGCGTAAGCCAGGTCGAGATCGGCGAGGTCATCTACCGTGGCGCCGCGAGATATCGCCATGACCAGCACGTCGATGCGCTTGGCGATGTCCCCCTGTCCGACGCCCTGACCGCCGAGTATCCTGCGGGTCGACCTGTCTGCGATGAGTTTCAGCGTCAGCTCGCGGGCGCCGGGATAGTACGTGGCATGTTCGAACGATGGTACTAGGGCGGTGACGACATCGTATCCCGCCTTCCGGGCCTGTTCTTCATTGAGGCCGGTGTGGCCGGCGTTGAAATCGAATACCTTGACGATGGCGGTACCGAGCACGCCGGGAAAAGTAAGGTCACCGCCGGTGACGTTGGTGCCGATGATGCGGCCGTGCTTGTTGGCAGTCGAACCGAGCGCCGCCAGCGTCATCTCTCCCGTAACGCGGTGCCTGACCTCGACGCAGTCGCCCCCGGCATAGATATCCGGGTCACTGGTACGCATGTGTTCGTCGACGGAGATACCGCCGCGCTGCCCGATGGCGAGGCCGGCGTTTTGTGCCAGGGTGATCTCGGGTTTGACCCCGAGCGCCAGCAGGACGATGTCCGCCGGCAACTCCATGCCCCCGGCGAGGACGGCCCGGACATGGCCGTTCCCGTCCCCGAGAAATCCGGAAGCGGGCGCATTGCAGTAGACCCGAATGTCTTCCGATTCCATGTGGTTTTTCAGTTGAACGGAGACCTCCGGGTCGAGCAGGGCGGGAAAGACGCGGTCCCTGGCTTCGATGACGGTCACATCCAGTCCACGTTCCGCCAGGGCCTCCGCCATTTCCAGGCCGATAAGCCCGGCCCCGACGATGACGGCGGTCTCGGACCTTTCTTTGACGAGCATCTCACGGATGGCGTCGGCATCCGGAATGTCGCTGAGCGTGAAAATACCGGCGAGGTCTTTGCCTTCCCAATCGAAAACGGTCGGTTTGGCTCCGGTCGCCAGTACCAGTTTATCGTAGGCAATGGCTGATTCCTCCCCGGTGGCAAGGTTGCGTACGGAGACGGTACGTGCGTTACGGTCGATGGCTGTCGCCTCGGTGCCGGTGAGGACGGTCATATCGAAGACATTGCGGAAATAATCGACTTCCCGGGCGACCATTTCGGAACGCTTCTGGATGACCCCGGAAACAAAGTAAGGCAGCCCACAGGTAGCGGTGGAAAGGTTGCCACGCCGCTCGATGAGCGTAATTTTGGCATGGGGATCACATCGGCGGGCGCGGGCGGCCGTCTTGGGGCCGCAGGCCGTTCCACCTATGATGACGATGTGTTTCTGATGGGGCATTCCGGTACCTCCGCTTTGTTCTTTCAACTATCATTATAGCGGCTGGGAGTTTGAATCAAAAATCAAGCGGAAAATCGCATGAGCGGGTAATCAAACAGGGAATGAAGAACGCTGCAAAAAGACGAGGGGTATGATGGACTGATTGAATTCAGACGGGGTGTTCTTACCGGTAAAGGGGATACCCGGGGCACTCCACGGCGGCTTCGAAGACGAAGACCGGGTTCGGCCGCCTGACGGTCTTTCCCGGAGCAGCAGTCTCCTCCTTTTCCGGTACTTCGGCCTTTTCCCCGCCGAGCAGTCTCTCAATGTTGTCTGGATATAGTTCACCCACGGTTACCTCCCGGATTATCCTTTTTTTCTAGGGTAACAGGCGAACATTATGGTTGCGTTAAGACACTGTAACAGGCAGGTTAAATTTCATCCAGCGTTTTGGTAGCTTGCTTGCGTAGTGAAGTCCGGGCTAATACCTGGAAGCCCCTATCTCCTCCAGCCGCCCCGTGACCGTGAAGACGATGCGCTCGCAGATATTGGTGATCCGGTCTGCGGCCCGTTCCAGATTGTGGGAGACCCAGATAAGATGCGTCGCCCTCGTGATAGTCTTGGGGTTTTCCACCATATAGCTGATAAGGAGGCGGTCCACTTCGTCGTACAGTTCGTCTATTTCATCGTCTTCCAGCGCTATCCGCCGGGCGGCTTCAGCGTCCTGCTTGATGAACGCTTCCAGGCACCGGTTGAGCATGTCGGTTATCTTCTCAGCCATGCGGAATATGTTGGAAGGCGGTTGCAGCCACGGGTCTTCGGTCATGAGGACTATCCTTGCGATGCCCTCGGCGTAATCCCCGATGCGCTCCAGTTCCGTGATGATGTGCGTAACTCCCATGAGGGTGCGCAGGTCCACGGCCATCGGCTGCTGCTTGGCGATGAGACTGACGCAGCGCAGTTCGATATTGTGCCGCAGGGTATCAATGGTCTTGTCATCCGTAATGATCCGCTGGGCTTCCGCGTGGTCCCGCTCCTTCAGCGCCTTGACGGACCTGAGAATGGCTTTTTCCGCCATGCTGCCCAAATAGAGGACGTCCTGTTGTATCTCCCTCAACTCACGGTGAAAACCTGTCCTGATTTCCATATCTATCTAACCTCTAGCCGAACCTTCCGGTGATATAGTCTTCCGTGCGCTTGTCACGGGGATTGGTGAAGATCTGGTCGGTGGGACCATGCTCTATCAATACACCGGCGCGGTCCTCCGCCATCATGAAGAACGCGGCGGTGTCCGAGACCCGGGCGGCCTGCTGCATGTTATGGGTGACGATGACGATGGTATAGAGCTTGACGAGTTCCCGCATCAGGTCTTCTATCTTCAGTGTCGCCACCGGGTCGAGGGCGCTGCACGGTTCGTCCATGAGAATCACCTCCGGCTCCACCGCCAGCACCCGTGCGATGCAGAGCCTCTGCTGCTGACCGCCGGAAAGCGCCAGCCCGGACTGGTTCAGCTTGTCCTTGACTTCGTCCCAGAGTGCCGCCTGTCTCAGGCTCTTTTCTACCACTTCTTCCAGCTCCGCTTTGTTCTTGCGCCCGTGCTGGCGGGGCCCGAAGGTTATATTATCATAAATGGACATCGGAAAGGGATTGGGCTTCTGGAACACCATGCCGACCCGTTTGCGCAGGTCCACGATGTCGATGGAGCGGTCATAGATGGAAACGCCGTCCAGCAGCAGTTGGCCTTCCACCTTGACGTTGTTGATAAGATCGTTCATCCGGTTGAGCAGTCTCAGGAATGAAGACTTGCCGCATCCGGAAGGGCCGATAATGGATGTGATCGTACAGCTCGGGATATTCAAGGTGATATCCCGCAATGCCTGGAAGTGCCCGTAGTAAAGGTTGACATTGCCGGCGCTGAGCTTGCCGTAGGTGCAACTGTCCGTCAGGGCGCCGTCCTTATCTGTCTGTGTTGTATTTTTATCTATATCTATGGTTATGGTAGTCATAGGGTCTTTATCCCCCTCTCATTCGTTTACGGAACCGGCTGGAAAGCCAGTTGGTAATACTGTTGATAATGACGATGATGATGATCAGTACCGCCGCGGTCGCCATGGCCTTCTCGAATGCCCGCGTTTCCATGGCCAGGTAAAAGACGTGGAGTGACAGCGTCCTCCCGCCGGAGAGCAGGGAAGTAGGCATGGCGGCGCTGCCGCCGAGGGTCAGGTAGAGAACGGCGGTCTCTTCGATGGCCCGGCCCACGCACAGGATGATAGCGGTGACGATGCCCGGCAGAGCCGCCGGAACGATGACACGGGAAATCATCTGCCAGCGCGTCGTTCCCAGGGCCAGGGCGCCCTCCCGGAACGGGTAGGGCACCGCCTTGATGGCTTCTTCACTGGTCCTGATCATCGTGGGCAGGAGTAGGCAGACCATGGTAAGCGCGCCGGACAAAATAGAAAAATTGAAGCTGAAAATAGTGACGAAGACCGCCAGCCCGAAGACCCCGAAGAGGATCGAAGGAATGCCGGCCAGCGTCTCTACCCCGAAGCGGATCACTTTGGTCAGGCGGTTGTTCGGGGCATATTCCGCCAGGTAGATGGCGGCCCCGAGTCCGATGGGTACCAGAATGACGATGGTAACGGCGATAAGATAAATCGTCGAAACGATGATGGTGGAAATTCCGCCTTCGCCGGAGAGACCGCCGGCGGGCGGCGTGGTGAGAAAGTCCCAGGTTATCCAGGGAACTCCCTGTACGAGAACGTACAGGATCACGACGAGCAGGATAAGAACGGTAATGATGCCGCTTCCCCAGATGCCGGCCAGGGCTATCCTTTGCGTGGTGTTAGGCGTGAGCCTGAGCATGTGCCCCTCTCTTGAGCGCGATTACCGCGATGCTGTTCAGAAATACGATAAACAGGAAAAGTATGACGGCGGTGGCGAACAGGGCGTCCTCGTGAAGGCCGGTGGCGTAACTGATCTCCACCGCGATGTTTCCGGTCAGGGTCCGGCCCGGAGAGAACGGCGACGTGGGAAAGATGATGGAATTGCCGATGACCATGATCATCGCCATGGTCTCGCCCACCGCGCGGCCCATCCCCAGGACGACGGCCGCCCCGATGCCGGATTTCGCTGCCGGCAGCAGTACCCGCCATATGGTCTGCCAGTGCGTGGCTCCCAGCGCCAGGGCGCCTTCTTTGTAGGCTGAGGGGACAGCCCTCAGGCTGTCCTCGGTGATACTTATGATGGTCGGCAGTACCATCGCCATCAGGACGATGGAAGCCGCCAGCACGCTCAGGCCGCTCCCCGGACCCAGTTCCCGGATGATCGGCACAAGCAGCACCAGCCCGACGAGGCCGTAGACAACGGAGGGTATGCCGACCAGCAGTTCCACGGCCGGACGAATTACCTGCCGTACGCGGTACGGGGCGACCTCCGCCAGGAGAATGGCGCAGCCGATACCCAGTGGCACCGCCAGCAACAGTGAACCGAAGGTGACCACAACGGAGCCGACGATCATTGTCAGGATACCGTACTGGTCCTGGCCGGGACGCCAGGTATCTCCGAAGATGAAATTGAAAACGCCGATCTCCCGGAACGCAGGGAAGCTGTCCCGGAAGATGAAAACGGCTATCGCCAGCAGGATAATGAAGGACACGGTCCCGGTGACGAACACGAGGTACTTCGCCAGCCTGTCGGTGAAATGACGGTCCAGTATCTTCAATCCGCGTTTCTTGTGAACAGGTCCGGAGGGGCCCTGCGGTCCCCCCGGAGTCTGTTCGATGAAGGTGTTATCAGTTGACGGGTATGTAGTCCTGTGCAACGATCTCTTGTCCTTCCGGTCCGAGGCAGTAATCGATGAACTTCTTGACATTGCCGGTGGGTTCGCCCATGGTCAGCAGGAGGAGCGGGCGGGAGATGGGATAATTCCCGGACTTCACGTTATCGATGGTGGCGTCCACGCCGTCGATATTCAAAGTCCGGACAGAGTCATCGACATAGCCGAACGATATGAAGCCGATGGCGCCGGGGTCACCGGTGACCGCTGTCTTGATGGCGCCGTTGGAAGGCTGGAGCAGCGCGCCTGCCGCGATGAGTGATTCACCCATCACGATCTCTTCAAAGGCATCACGGGTGCCGGAGCCTTCTTCACGGGCGAAGATGTTGATGCCTTTATCTTCACCACCGACCTGGCTCCAGTTCGTTATCTCGCCGGCGAATATCTGCCGCACCTGCTCCATGGTGAGCCCGGTGATGGACTGTGCCGGATTCACGATGACGGCGATACCGTCCATCGCCAAAACGTGTTCCACGAGCCCGAGGTCTTTTTCGCTGTCCTTGAGTTCGCGGGACGCCGCGCCGATGTCCACCGTCCCGTCCGAGACGGACTTGATGCCGGTGCTGGAACCGCCGCCCTGGATGGTTACGGTAATGCCTTCATTCATGTTCATGAAAGCGATGGCCAGCTGCTCGGCCACCGGCTGAACGGTGGTGGAGCCGGCTTCCGTAACGGTGCTGCTGCCGGTGCCGGTCGTTGTGTTGTTACCATTTCCGCAGCCTGCCAAGCCCAGCATCATAATACCGGCCAGTACCAGACCGAGGACAGAATACCTGATGGTTTTTCGCAAGGTTTATTCTCCTTCAACTTTTTGCGCCGGATTCCGGACTCCGGCTTCTTTTTGTGTCCTACTTACAGTATGAAGACCGGCATTTAAAGATGTATTAAGGCTATGTTAAAAACTTGTTAAAACTTGGATTTACGGGTTTCTCTTATTGAAGCGATGCTTGCCGTATTTTATAATATGCATATAAGCGCATATACACATATAATTGGGTGGCAGATGAAAAAACGATAAAAGTATTCAAGGCATTGTCCGATGAAACGAGGCTCAGGATACTTAATTTGCTCATCGAGCGGGACTGCTGTGTCTGCGAGGTGATGCAGGCGTTGGACATTTCCCAGACCAGGGCGTCCCGCAATCTCCAGATTCTGTATCAAGCCGGCCTGCTCCGGCACTGGAAGGAAGGACTCTGGTCGCATTATGGCATCGACGCAGCAGGAAAAACGGTCGATACGGGAACATTGGTAGGCATTATACGGCGGTCTCTGGAAAACGACCCCCAAGCCGCGAAAGATATCGCCAGGCTGTCAGAAGTAACACCGGTGGAATGCGGACTGTCCTGCGCCGTAAAAGCGTCCGGAACAGCAGGGGAGGGACTTCAATGAAAACCGTTTTATTCGTTTGCATTCATAATGCCGGGCGCAGCCAGATGGCCGAAGCATTTTTCAACCGGATGGCAAAGAGGAAAGCCCGCGCACTGTCAGCCGGAACGAGACCCGGTAGCTCGGTCCATCCGGAAGTGGTCGAAGTCATGAAGGAAGTCGGTATCGATCTCAGCGGCAACCGGCCGAAGGTGCTGACTATGGAGTTGGTCAATGAAGCCGACCGGATGATCACCATGAGCTGTGGTGAAGACACGGAAGGCGTCTGCCCGGCCGGTTTCATCGAGACCGAGGACTGGCAGCTCGACGACCCCGCCGGCCAACCCCTTCCCGTGGTGCGCCGTATCCGTGATGAGATCGAAAAACGGGTCGGAAAACTCATCGAAGAACTAGACATAAATTAAGGAAGACTTCATGACGACTGTTAATGCCCGATCGCCGCGACGCCTGCCTGTCCTGGACCGTTTTCTGACTCTCTGGATTTTCCTCGCCATGGCGATAGGTGTCGGGATGGGGTACTTCATCCCTGGTATCGCCGATGCCCTGGATGCCGTTTCCATCGGCTCGACATCTGTCCCGATAGCCATCGGGCTGATACTGATGATGTACCCGCCGCTTGCCAAGGTCCGCTATGAGGATCTCGGCAAGGTTTTTCGCAACTGGCAGGTGCTCGGCCTTTCGCTCATCCAGAACTGGGTCATCGGCCCGGTCCTCATGTTCTTCGTAGCTGTTCTGTTCCTCGGGTATATATGGCCGCTGCCGGACTATATGGTAGGCCTCATTATGATCGGTCTGGCGCGGTGCATCGCCATGGTCATCGTCTGGAACGAGCTTGCCAGCGGTGATCATGAATATGCCGCCGGCCTGGTGGCCTTTAACTCTGTGTTCCAGATACTTTTCTACTCCGTTTATGCTTTTATTTTTATAACGATTCTACCAGGCTGGTTCGGCCTGGAAGGCTCGGAAGTCGATGTCACCATGGGCGAAATAGCCCGGAGCGTCCTCATCTATCTGGGTATTCCTTTCTTCGGCGGCATGCTGACCCGTTTCATCTTCCTCAAGACCAAGGGCAGGGACTGGTATGAGCGGAAATTCATCCCGAAGATAAGCCCCGTCACCCTCATTGCTCTGCTGTTCACCATCATCGTCATGTTCTCTCTCAAGGGAGAAATGATCGTGGAATTACCACTGGATGTGGTCAAGATAGCCGTACCGCTGCTGATTTATTTCGTCGCCATGTTCCTCATCTCGTTCTGGATGGGCAAACGCATCGGCGCTGACTACTCCAGGACGACGACCATCGCTTTCACCGCGGCCAGCAACAACTTCGAGTTGGCTATCGCCGTCGCCGTGGCGGTCTTCGGTATCGGCTCCGGCCAGGCCTTTGCAGCCGTCATCGGCCCGCTGGTGGAGGTGCCGGTGATGATCGGGCTGGTCAACGTGGCGTTCTGGTTCCGTCGGAGATATTTCAAATCTACCGCGTAAATCTCATCGGTTAGCAGGACGGGTAGCTTTACGGCTTCCCTTTCCCGTCTCCTCTCCCCCTGTGGGAGAGGATTAAGGTGAGGGGTATTCCATACGTATTCCCCGTGACCCATGTGGTGGTATTATT
>CAZPSP010000041.1:0-17947 GCA_964589285.1 uncultured Dehalococcoidaceae bacterium
TCCCCTTTCTTTTTTATCGATACCAGCGGCTTTTTCCGGCGTTTATCGAGCAGGTAACGCACTGCCCGGAGCGGATGCCGATACATCATCCGGGGACCGGAATATCTCATCACCACCCTGATGCGCCGTCTCATATCCGGTTTGTAGCAGTGGACGGGGCACCTGGAACAAACGGTCTTGCCCTCTCCGAACGGGCACGCGCGGAGCCTTTCCAGGGCATAGTCGTTCAGTTCCCGGCATTCCGGACACAGTTCACTCTGCGCATGTATGCCGCGGCAGTAGTCCTGTATCATGACCGTCACCGTAGCGGCCTCGCGTGCGATCCTCCCTCTCATAATTCCATGATACACGCATATACCTATCAACCGGAAGCCTGACCGCGTTCCGTGACAACCGGGATTCCACCTGTACCGTCCGCATATTTGACAGTCCTCGCGAATAACCCATTGCTTTAACGTGAAAATAGAGACAAAATATAGGGTAGTACTTCCGGGAGGGAGCATCATGAGGAAAACGATAGGCATATTGACGGGCGGCGGCGACGTTCCCGGACTGAATCCGTGCATCAAGGCGGCGGTCACCAGCGCGCTGGAAGAGGGTTACCGGGTGATCGGGATTTCCCGCGGCTGGGGAGGTCTTTTCTACTACAACCTCAACGAACCTTCCACCTACGATTACTACGTGCGGGAGCTGTCCGCGCGGGATGTCCGCACGGTGGACCGGACCGGCGGCACGTTCCTGCATACATCGAGGACCAACCCGGAGCGTGTTCCGCCGGGCAGGATACCGGACTTTTTGAAGAACGGGACGATGGGCAAACCGGTCAACGACAGCGGTACGATGGACTTTACCGATCACGTTATCAAGAACATCGAGCACCTCGGCATCGACGTTATTATTCCTATCGGCGGCGACGATACGCTCAGCTTCGCGGTGCGTCTGCACAAGGAAGGAGTGCCGATACTGGCGATCCCGAAAACGATGGACAACGATGTCTACGGGACGGACTACTGCATCGGGTTTTCCACGGCGGTCACGAGGAGCGTGGAATTCATCACGAACATCCGCACGACGGCCGGCTCCCACGAGCGCATCGCGGTGGTGGAACTGTTCGGGCGTAATTCCGGGGAAACGAGCCTGATCAGCGCTTACCTGGCTTTCGTGGACCGGGCGGTCATCTCCGAGGTGCCGGTGGACCTGGATAAATTGACAGAGTTTCTGCTCGAAGACAAGCGGAACAACCCTTCCCACTACGCAATCATGACGATATCCGAGGGTGCGACCATCGAAGGCGGGGAGATCGTAGAGACGGGCGAAGCGGACATGTTCGGGCACCGCAAGCTTGGGGGTATCGGGCTGATCCTGGCCGAGGAGATCAAGGAAAAGACCGGGGAAGACATGCTGTACCAGCAGCTCGCTTACCTGATGCGTTCCGGCGCGCCTGACTCCCTGGACCGGATGGTGGCGACATGTTACGGGCACCTTGCTGTACAACTCATCAAGCAGAAAGAGACCGGGCGAATGGTGGCGATGAACGAGGGAAGGTATACGTCGGTCCCGGTGGGAACGCTGCTGACCCACAAGAAACGGGTGGACGTGGACAAGTTCTACGATGTCGTTAATTACCAGCCCAAGATAAGGGAATACATCGGCATGCCGATGTTCCTGAAGTAGAGAATAACCGGATCAGAAGTGCCGGCGGCAGAAGATTTACCGGCGGCTGCCGCGATGCGGGAGCCGCCCTACATATAGAGAAGGGGAACGCCGGTAAAAGCGTCCCCCCTAATTTTTCACCTGATATCGTTTACTGTTTACAGCGCACCATGAGAACGGGCACGGAGCCGCCGCGGAGGACTTTTTCCGTGACGGAACCGATAGCCCAGCGGCTTATGCCGCTGCGCCCATGGGTGGACATGACCACAAGGTCCGCGCCAATCTCATTTTCCGCCTGGATAATGGCTTCCGCGGCACTCTGGGACAGATCACTTTCAACGAGTTTCGTCCTGACGGTCACGCCCCGGGCCCGGAGGACACCGGCGGCGTTATCGAGGTAGGCGGCGTCGGCTGCTTTTTGCTTTTCCAGGTCGCCGTTTTTCTCGACCACCGGCACCGTGCCGCCTTCAACATTAACGTATTCAACACGAGGGTTCACCACCATGAGGAGCGTTACTTCCGGTTTTTCCTGCGGAACGAGCCTATCGACCATCTTCTC
Organism: uncultured Dehalococcoidaceae bacterium; assembly: GCA_964589285.1. Classification (GTDB taxonomy): domain Bacteria; phylum Chloroflexota; class Dehalococcoidia; order Dehalococcoidales; family RBG-16-60-22; genus DAOUEG01. Next base: position 2,213 of record CAZPSP010000041.1, read on the forward strand.
GACATAGTGAAGGGCAGCTTCAGCGAATTCCGAGCCGTCAAGGGTCACCAGGATTTTTTCAGGCATGTCATACCTCCGGTATCGATCATCTTTACCAAAAAGGTTGCCACGCGCTACCGTAATTGTCAAGGGGTCTTGTCTCGTTCACGAAATGTCCCGGCGCACTATACCCAATGCGGTGAACACGTGCAGATACGCATAGACTACGTAGTACCCGGTCCAACTACACCCACAACTGCCAGCCCGATCACGGACAAGCTGTCAGTCCGAAGTGCCGTTAGAGAAGTAGGCCTGGTGATTATTCAGGAAATCGCGGTAGACCTTGAAGTGTTCGGTATCTTCGTAGGCGACAGGACGGACGGTCTCGCCGTCGAAGCTGAGGATGGAAGCGCCGGGACAGGCCAAGAGAATCGGGGACTGGGTGGCGATGATAAATTGGGCATGGCCGTCGCGAATATTCTCCTGTATGACTTCCAGGAACCGCAACTGGTTCATGGGGGAGAGAGCGGCTTCCGGCTCATCCAGGAAATACAGTCCCTTGATGGCGTAACGGGACCTGAAATAAGCCATGAGGGACTGCCCGTGGGACCTAGTGACGAGAGAACTGCCCCCGAAGTAATCCAGGATAGCGGGCGTCGCTGCCGCCCACTCGTCAAGGAAGCCGGTGAAGTCATGGAATATCTGGGAACTGAAGTAAGAGCCGGGCACGCGGCCGTCCCGCCAGTGGACATCGATAAAACGGTAGAGTTCATCTTCATAAGGGCTGTGTTTGGGACGCTTGCCCTGCTCGTTCTGCCAGATATGGATGCCGCAGCGAAGGCAGGCGGCCTTAAGGACGGTGGTCTTGCCGGCGCCGTTCTCCCCGACGAAGAACGTAACCGGACTATCGAACGTGATCGAGGGGACCTCACGGAGGAACGCGAGGTTGAAAGGGTACTGCGTGTCATCAGGGTACTGTTCCGGGTGAAAGGTGATCTTATTGATATGCATGTATCGAGTCCTGATAATCATTGTTGAAGCCGCTCGTTCTTCAAGAGTCTCCGGAGAGCGGTCCCTGAACCATATCATTATGGTAACTTTGTGGAGCAAAAGTCAAAGCTGCGGTTCCTTGACGAGCCGCCGATCGCGAGCTAAGGTTTCAAGTACATGAAGAAAGCAGTGTATATCGGGACGTCCGGATGGCATTACGACCACTGGAAAGGTCCCTTCTATCCGGCTGGGACCGGCAGCAGCGATTTCCTGAAGTTATACGCTGAGCATTTCAGGTCGGTGGAAATCAACAGTTCATTTTACCGGCTGCCGGATGAAAAAACGCTGCGGACCTGGGCGGCGACTGTCTCAGAAGACTTTATTTTCACGGTCAAAGCCAGCCGGTATATCACGCACCGGAAGAAGCTGAAAGACCCGGAAACAACCTTGCCGAAACTCCTGGAGCGAATAAAGGTGCTCGGGGAGCGGCTGGGCCCGGTGCTGTTCCAGCTTCCGCCGAACTGGAACTGTAATGCAGAGCGTTTGAGGGACTTCCTGAAAGCGCTGCCTGGCGGCTACCGGTACGCTTTCGAGTTCCGCGACCCGAGCTGGTTCACCGCTAAAATAAACGGTTTATTGAAAGACCGGAACGCTGCTTGTTGCATTTACGATTTCAACGGGCGGCAGTCCCCGCGAACGGTAACGGCCGATTTTGTCTACATACGGCTGCATGGTCCGGGCGGCGCTTACGAGGGCAGGTACGGGACCGTAACCCTGCAACAGTGGACGGAGCGGATACATGAGTGGCGAAGCTCAGGCAACACGGTGTACTGCTACTTCGATAACGATCAAGCCGGCTACGCGGCCATGAACGCGAAGGAACTCCGGGACATGGTCGAAATGCAATAATTTCGTTATCCTTTTCAGCATTCTGTTATAACTCTTTATCTGTTCAACGATTACAATGATGGGGAGGCCGCGGCGGAGCAGCCTGCATGGAGGTGGAGTATGAAGGTCAAAGAGATAGGGCTCAAAGAAGTGATTTGCGTCCAGGCCAACACCAACCTGGCGGAGATAGCCGCGCAGATGAAGCGGCATAATATCGGCGTGGTGCCGGTGTGCGAGTCAGACAGGCTGATCGGGATCATCACCGATCGGGACCTGGTGATAAGCTGCATGGCTTCCGGCGTCGAACCGGAGTCCTGCCAGGCGAGGGAATTCATGACGGCACATCCCGTTTCCGTCACGCCGGACACGGACCTTGAAGAGGTGGCACATATCATGGGCAAGGAGCAACTGCACCGGGTGCCCGTTGTCCAGGGAGAAAAACTGGCGGGCATGATATCGCTGGCGGACCTGGCGATGTTCCTGCATAACGATGCCTTACTGGGGGAAACGGTCAGGAGGATATCGGCCCCGGCGCCGGCCATGGCCGGTGCTTCGCACTGAAGAGGGCATTGAGAATACGCGCAGGGTGAAGGAAAGCTGCCAGGCCGGACGCCCCAGCACCCCACACAACAGCCGCAGGGCGCCGCGGATAGCTGTTTGCGTATTTTTACAGTACCCGAATATTATTCCAAAGAACAGGCAACTTTTGCCGTCATTACACGTTATAGTTACTGGAGAGAACACCAAACGTTGACAGCGCTGATACCCTTTCAGTAGAAGGAAGATTCCGGTGGACATCGTCCCGGGAAGGTTACTCATGCCGTCCACCTTGAAATACATACGGTTACTGCCTTTCGCCCTGTTACTGACAGCCGCCGCCTGGGTACGTTTCTGGGCGGTACCGCTCTCATCCGGACCGGACGTGGCCCAGTTCTGGGGTTTTGCGGAACTGTTCCGTTTACACGGCGCAGACTTTTACCGGTATGCCTCCGGACAGAGCGACCTCCTGGCCCACCAGGGCTGGGGATTCGTCTATCCGCCGGTATGGCTGATACTACTGGGCGGCGCGTACCTGCTGATCCCGGACGCGCAGGCTTCGCTCCGGGAAATAGATGTAGCGTGGCGGTGGGCGGAGAAGACGCCTATCGTCATCGCGGACCTGGCGGTGGGAGCGCTCATCTACCGGGCGATACCCGGCGCCCTGTGGCGGAAACTGCTCTTTGCCGGTATCTGGCTGCTCAGCCCGATGGTCTGGTACCAGTCCGCGGTCTTCGGGCAGTTCGACGCTATTGCCACGGCATTGATGTTCGGCTCGTTCCTGCTGATGGAAAAAGGTCAGGTACGGTGGGGGTTTGCCGCGGCAGGCCTGGCCGTGATGACCAAGCAGCATACGCTCATCCCGCTGGCGTTCATGGTGCTGGCCTTTGCGCGTACCATGGAATGGCGCAAGCTCGTTTCCGGGCTGGCGGTCTTTGCCGGGGTGATCATTGTGGTGTCCGTCCCGTTCGTCGTCACCGGTCACCTGATGGATTACGTGAAGAACGTACTCTTCGGCGCGAACGCGCCGGGCTACCAGGCCCCCCTGCCCTATGCCTTCAGCGGCACAGGGGCTTTCCTTACCTGGCTGCATGACGACTTCGGATGGAACACCCTTCCCCTGCTGCGGGCCAGCATTCCGGTACTCATCGTGGCGTTGATCGGCGCGGGTTTCGTCGTATACCGGCGTAGGATATCGCCGCTGCCGGCCATGCTCATCGGGATATTCATCTTCCTGAGCCTGTTCTACCGGATCAACTACCAGTACCTGGTCCTCTACATGCCGCTGGCGCTGCTGATGGCGGCGCGGACGAGGTTCGTGGGCGAAAAAGTGGTCAGCCTGGCGGCGGTGCTCTATCCCATCGGCTGGCTGTGGATGTTCGGGACAACGCTCTGGTTCGAGTTCCACGAACCGGTCCAGAGCTGGGTGGTCCCGATACTCGACAAGATAGGCCTGTCCCGTTGGTGGGACATTCCGGACTCGACGTACGCTCTGTACGCCGGCGTTCTCATGGGGATTTTTGTCTGGTACGTCATCGGTGCTTTCACCCGCTGGCGAGTCAGAAGGAACGTAGCCACGGCTGCTTACCGGCTGGATTCCAGAAAAGACCTGAGAGAACAGCAGAATGCCGGTTAAAACCGGTGCCGGATAAACCGGCCCGGCGACCCGGTTGCGTTCCATGGTATACTGAAAGTAAAGGTCAGGAAAGAGGCCGCCAATCCCCCCGGCGGCCGACTCATTCATCCTCACGGTTTCAGGCATTCATCCCAAATTCTTACCCGATGGGGAGTCATTGTTTTTACGCAGGAAGGAGAGAAAGATGGCACAGGCTAAGCAAGGCGACACGGTGAAAGTACATTACACGGGCAAACTGGATGACAATTCGGTATTCGACAGTTCAGAAGGGCGCAGTCCGCTGGAATTCACCATCGGACAAGGACAGGTCATACCGGGTTTCGAGAAAGCCGTCATCGGGCTGGACGAGGGCGGCAGCGCGAGCGTGCGCATCGAGCCGAAAGACGCATACGGCGTCCGGCACGACAACCTCGTCTTCGTCATCGACCGGGGAGAGCTGCCGGAAGACCTCAATCCCCAGATGGACCAGCGCTTCCAGATGCGGAGCGATAACGGTCAGGAACTGGTGGTAACGGTGACGGGGATCTCGGAGAAGGACGTGACGTTCGACGCCAATCACCCGCTGGCGGGGCAGGCATTGAACTTCGACATCCAGCTCGTGGAAGTGGGATAACCGGTTTACAAAATATCCGGGCCTTTCGTTACGACGTTGATTGAGATTGCCGCGTCCGCCCGTGGCGGACTCGCAATGACATCTATCTTAGACGGGCTGTTTTACGAGGCCTCATCGACAGTGTTAAAATAGTTTCCATCGGTCTTACTCGAAGGAGGCTGAGTTGTTTACAGGCATCGTGCAGGAAGTTGGTACCGTTGTTTCTCTCCAGAATGGTCACTTGAGCATCGCCGCGAACAGCGTGCTGGACGGCCTGGAACTAGGCGCGAGCGTGGCAATCAACGGCGTCTGCCTGACGGTGACCTCGCTTTCTTCCGGTGCCTTCACGGTGGATGTGGTACCGGAAACACTGCGGCGGTCCAATCTCGGGGCACTGCGGCCGAGGGACCGGGTAAACCTGGAGCGCGCTCTCAGGCTCAACGGGGAACTAGGCGGGCACCTGGTACAGGGGCACATCGACGATACCGGCACGGTGACAGCTAAAACCCGGGAGCGTGAAGCCATCCTGATGCGTTTTTCCGCGCCGGAGAGCGTGATGAAGTACGTGGTGACCAAGGGGTTCATCGCCATCGACGGGACGAGCCTGACGGTCACGGACAAACAGGGCGATACCTTCGGTATTTCGCTTATTCCGATGACGCAGAACCTGACCATCCTGCCGGACAAGAAGGTCGGGGACACGGTGAATCTGGAAGCAGACATTATCGGGAAGTACGTGGCAGAGTTTTTGAAGCCTTCCGGTTCCGGGTTGACGGCGGAGTACCTGCGGGAGCACGGGTTCGGGGTGGAGTAGTACTCCAGGTAACGAGCGCAGAAATCCCTCTTGGTCTCTCTTTGCGGAAGAGCAACCCGTTCTGCGCCACAATGATATGCGCGAAGGCAGACTGTTGCCGCGGGCAGTGCCGGACTCCCCGACCGGAGCCGGGAATGGCCTAGCGGGGAGCGCATTCACATTTGACAAATACCAACTATTTCGGTATCCTTAAAAACAAAGGGCTATCAAATTAGTTGGTAATTTATCATGAATGCAGCCGAAAAAATCATTGCTAAGTTTGGCAGTCAGAGCAATCTTGCCAAAATAATTGGTAAAAGACAGAGCACCGTTCAGCACTGGGCGAAGTCCGGCACGATCCCTACCAAATGGCAGCCACTCCTTTTAGAGCTGGCGAAGGAAAAGGGGGTCGCCCTGACCGCCCAGGACTTTTTTCCGCAGGTAATGCCCCGCGAAGGGGACGTTTCGCCCCCGGCCGGAACAACAGGGTCTAAGGGGGAAAGCGCAGAAGAAGCCGTCCTCTACCCGGAGGCTTCAGTACAGGAGAAAAAGATGTCACTGGCAACCATACCCGAAGCTATCGAAGATATCAAGAACGGAAAATTCGTCATCGTCGTGGATGACGAGGACCGGGAGAACGAGGGTGATTTCGTTATGGCCGGCGACGCCGTCACGGCGGACGCCATCAATTTCATGGCGGTCCACGGTCGCGGGCTAATCTGCGTGCCGATGACCGGCCAGCGCATCGACGAACTGAAGATACCGATGATGACGGCGACAAATACATCAAGTTTCGGGACGGCCTTCACCGTATCGGTCGAGGCCAAGCACGGCACCACGACCGGCATTTCCGCGGCGGACCGCGCCCGGACGGTGCAGGTGCTCATCGATCCGGCTTCGAGGCCGGACGACCTAGTCATGCCGGGACACACGTTCCCGCTGCGCGCCCGCGACGGCGGCGTGCTGGTCCGCGCCGGGCAGACGGAAGCGACAGTGGACCTGGCCAGGCTGGCGGGCAAGTTCCCGGCGGGCGTCTGCTGCGAGATCATGAATGAGGACGGCACCATGGCCCGGATGCCGCAACTGGAGAAAATCGCCGAGAAATTCGACCTCAAGATCATCAGCGTGGCGGACCTTATCGCTTACCGGTACCGGCACGAAAAGCTCATCCAGCGCGTGGCGGAAGCCAAACTGCCGACCGAATTCGGGGATTTCACGGTCATCGCCTACCGCAGCCAGACGGATACCGAGGAGCACCTGGCGCTGGTGATGGGAGATGTGGCTACCGACGACCCCATCCTGGTCCGCGTCCACAGCCAATGCCTCACCGGCGATGTCCTTCACAGCCTGCGCTGCGATTGCGGCGACCAACTCACGATGGCGATGCAGCTTGTGGCCCGGGAAGGCCGCGGCGCGATCATCTACATGCGGCAGGAAGGCCGGGGCATAGGCATTCATAACAAGATCAAGGCTTACGCGCTGCAGGACCAGGGCCTCGATACCGTTGAGGCCAACCTGGAACTGGGTTTCGAGCCGGATTTGCGGAACTATGGCGTGGGAGCGCAGATCATGGCCGATCTGGGGCTCAAGAACATCCGTCTGCTGACGAACAATCCCACCAAGCGCGTCGGTTTGGAATCATACGGCATCAACGTGGTCAGCACGGAACCGATCATCATCCCTCCCAATGAGTACAACCTGCGATACCTGAAAACGAAGCAGGAAAAGATGGGGCATATACTTAATTTCACTGATTAGCGGGAACCGTTTTAGAAAACAAAGATTAGAAATCAAAAAATCAGAAACAAGGGAACGTTAAAGAGACGGCACAAGGAGCTATCGATGAGCACCATATATGAAGGCAACCTGCTGGGCAAGGGACTCAAGTTCGGCATCGTGGTATCCCGGTTCAATGAATTTTTCAGCCAGAAGCTGTTGAGCGGCGCGAAAGACGCCCTGCTCCGGCACGATGTGGCAGAGACGGACATCGATGTAGCCTGGACACCCGGCTCCTTCGAGATACCGCTTATCGCGCAGAAAATGGCGGACTCCGGCCGGTACGATGCGGTCATCTGCCTGGGAGCGGTCATCCGGGGCGGGACGCCGCACTTCGACTACATCTCCTCCGAGGTCACCAAAGGGATCGCCAATGTCGGACTGAAGACCGGTGTGCCGGTCATCTTCGGGGTCATCACCACGGACAACATCGAGCAGGCGGTGGAGCGTTCCGGGACCAAGAGCGGGAACAAGGGGTTCGACGCCGCGGTGACGGCCATCGAAATGGCGAACCTCGTCAAGAATCTGGGGTGATTCCTTTGGCCGGCAAAATCCACCGGCTAACAGTCATTGTCCTGTACTGATGGCGAGACCGAACTGTCAACCCGGTCACAGAGCTTAAGGTATGCTAATACCATGCCGATGTTACTGCCGGAGATGCAGCGGTACTCCCGCAGTCAAGCCCAAGCGGTCCTGCTACTCTTCGACAAACCTTACATTTGTATTTAACAAGGGGACCTACTCGATCTTATAGACCTTGTCCCCCGCCCTGACCCTGTCCGGCACCTTGATGCCGATATCCTGGTCCTTCTCCGCGTGGGAGATGAAGTGGTGGTCGATCTGCATGGAACTGATGGTAAGCTCGAAATCGGTGGTATGCCCCATGAAGTGGACCCTGTCTCCCACGTCCAATGGAGCTTCCGTCTTAATACCGGCCACGACAGGATGGGCGAAGTAATCCGTCACTACTCCAACTTCTCTTTCCATCTTTCGTCACTCCCCCCGGCATGTTCAGGTTTATTCACCGCCGTAACCTAAAGTATAGCGCCCGTATAATGAAAATCAAGGTCGGCTCAGCTTCCAGCGGAAAAAAATGAATTGAAATTCGAAGTTAAGTACTCTCGCTAGTTCGTCATGTAGGCTCTTACGGATAGCATCCCGCCTTCATCTCGAATATGCTTAATCCGGATTCAGCTGATTTTTTTGTACTGGGGGTGGGGAAATGGCAAGAAAACTGTATTCCGGCAGGTCTTTTCCACTGGGCGCGACATGGGAAGGAGACGGCACGAATTTTGCGATATATTCCGAAAACGCGGAGAAAGTGGAGTTATGCCTCTTCGATAAGACCGGTGGCAAGGCAAAAGAAGAGCGCATCCCGCTTCCGGAAGTGACCGGACATGTATGGCACGGATTTCTTCCGGGCATCCAGCCAGGCCAGCTTTACGGTTATCGCGCTCACGGGCCATTCGACCCCGGCAACGGCCTGAGGTTCAATCCGGCCAAGCTACTGATCGACCCGTACGCCAGGGCGATCGCGGGCAAGGTGGATTGGGCGGCGCCGGTGTTCCCGTATGAAATGGGTAAAGAAGATGCCGACCTGACCCTGGATGACCGGGACGACGCCCCGGGAATGCCCAAGAGCGTCGTGGTATACTCCTACTTCGATTGGGAAGGCGACCGTCCGCCACGGACACCCTGGAACCGCACCATCATCTACGAGACCCATGTCAAGGGGATTTCCGTCCGTCATCCCGACGTGCCGGAAGATATCAGAGGCACTTATGCCGGGCTGGCTTCCCAGCCGATTATCGAACATTTCAAGGAACTCGGCATTACCTCGGTCGAACTCCTGCCGATCCATGATTTTTTGGATGACAAGCACCTGGTGGACAAAGGCCTGCACAACTACTGGGGCTACAATACCACCAACTTCTTCTCGCCGACGGCTTTTTATTCGAGTTCCGGCGATACCGGCGGCCAGGTATCCGAGTTCCAGCGTATGGTCAAGAGACTGCACCAGGCCGGAATAGAGGTCATCCTGGATGTGGTCTACAACCACACCTCCGAGGGGAACCATCTGGGCCCGATGCTGAGCTTTAAAGGCATCGACAACCCAACGTACTACCGGCTGGTGCAGGACAACCGCCGCTACTACATGGACTATACCGGTACGGGCAACAGTCCCAATATGCTCCACCCGCAGGTCTTGAAACTGATCATGGACAGCCTGCGCTACTGGGTAGAAGAAATGCACGTGGACGGTTTCCGGTTCGATCTGGCGGCCACGCTGGCGAGGGAACTGCACGATGTGGACCGGCTGTCAGCCTTCTTCGATGTCATCCACCAGGACCCGGTGATTTCCCGGGTCAAGCTGATCGCCGAACCGTGGGACGTGGGCGAAGGAGGCTACCAGGTGGGAAATTTCCCCATCCTGTGGACCGAGTGGAACGGAAAATACCGTGATGATGTACGCAAATTCTGGAAAGGGGACGAAGGACAGGTCAGCGAGATAGCCTACCGGCTGGCCGGGAGCAGCGACCTTTACGAGGGCACCGGGCGCAGACCGAGAGCCAGCATCAACTTTGTCACGGCACATGACGGGTTCACCCTGCACGACCTGGTGAGTTATAACTCCAAGCACAACGAGGCCAACGGGGAAGACAACCGGGACGGATCTGACAACAACGATTCATGGAACTACGGGGCTGAAGGTCCCACGGACGACCCTGATATCAATGCCCTGAGGGAAAAACAGAAACGTAATTTCATGGCTACGCTTCTGCTTTCACAGGGCGTGCCGATGATATGCGGGGGTGACGAGATAAGCCGGACGCAGAATGGCAATAATAACGGTTATTGCCAGGACAACGAGATAAGCTGGTACGATTGGGACCTCGATGAGGGACAAAAGAAGCTGTTCCAGTTCGTCAAAGACCTGATACAATTGAGAAAGGAACACCCCGTCCTGCGCCGGCGCAAGTTCTTCCAGGGACGAAAAATCCGCGGCATGGACATCAAGGACATCATGTGGCTGCGCACGGATGGACAGGAGATGAGCGACGAGGACTGGGCGGCTTCCTGGATCCGCTGCTTCGGGATGCTGCTGGCCGGAGAAATGCCGAACGAGACCGACTTCCAGGGCAATCCGGTGCGGGATACCACCCTGATCATCCTCTTGAATTCGTATCATGAACCGATCCAGTTCAAACTGGCGCCGCCCCTCTCGGACATGAAATGGGGCATCAAATTTACAACAAGCCAGGGGGAATGCCTGGCCGATGGTGAAGTGCATGAGGGCTCAGCCCCGTTCGAGATGGCGGAGAGGTGCTCCGGGCTGTTGATACTGCAAGAATAATACCCGTCTTCCTGAACATACGTGAGGTCGCTTTCCTTCAGGAGTCAGACCGCGCGTTATACCGCGCCCTGTTTTTCCTTTGTTAACGCTATGTAAACTGACCCGGGGAAGCAGCTTTTGACATAGTGTGCACACCCTGCCATAATGAAGCCAAACCATTCTGAAGGGTGCGGTTTTGGCCAAGGAAAGTCGCGAAAAGAGCGTTGAAGAACAGTTGTTAATCGAGCGCATCAAGGAACAGCTCGAAATGCTGGACTCACGCCTGGACAATGTAGACTCCATTGTTTCCGCGGTCGCGGAACGGGTCATGCGCCAGCCGATAACACTCAATATGACCTGCCCCAAGTGCGGGCAGAAGATCGAGATAGCCCTCATCGGCATGGAAAAACCGACCCACTGATCGCGGCGGTCCCGGTATATCCCCCATTTTTCATGGAGGAGAAGGCGTAGCTGTAATCTTCCCGGTTAGCCTCTATCGAACGGATGCAGATCACTATCGTCGTCATCTACCTGGCGCTCATGCTGGTCATCGGGTTTTTCAGCCGCAAGAAAGCCGGGAACTCGGACAATTTTTTCGTGGCCGGGCGGAAAGGCTCCACGGTCTTCATAACCGGTTCGCTGCTGGCGACGGCGGTGGGGAGTTCGGCGACGCTCGGTATGGCGGGACTGGGCTTCCAAAGAGGACTTACCGGCGGCTGGTGGCTGCTGGCCGGGACCGTGGGACTGTTCGTGCTCGGCCTGTTCCTGGCCGGCAGGGTGCGGCGGTTCTCGGTCTATACATTGCCGGAGCTGATAGCCAGGCAGTACGACCGCCGGGTAGCCCTGGCGGCCTCGGTACTTATCGTCATTTCCTGGATAGCCATCGTCGCCGCGCAGATTATCGCCGCCGGGACCATCATGGGTATCCTGGGCGCGGGGAACACAACGCTCTGGATGGTGCTATTCTCCGCCGTTTTTATCACCTACACGATGCTGGGCGGGCAGTATTCCGTCATCAGGACGGACCTTTTCCAGTCGATCATCATCTTCGCCGGCGTTTTCACGGCGTTCGGCCTCGTTTTGTCCCGGGCCGGGGGCTGGAACGGATTGAGGGACGCACTCCCCGCCGACATGTTCTCATTCCCGGTCAGCGGCAGCTTCGAGTGGCCGGCGCTGGTATCGACGCTACTCGTGGTGGGCCTGACCTACGTGGTCGGGCCGGACATGTATTCGAGGATATTCTCCGCCCGTGACGACCGCACGGCGCGCAAGGCCACGTTCTGGTCCGCCGGGCTGCTCATACCGATGGCATTTACCATCACTGTCATCGGTATGGGAGCCGCCGTCCTGTTCCCGGAGATAACCTCGCAGGCGGCGCTTCCCACGGTGGTAACGGAAGTACTTTCGCCGTTTGTGGGGGGCATTGTCCTGGCGGCGCTGCTGTGCGCGGTGATGTCTTCCGCGGACACGACGCTCCTCAGCGCCAGCGCCATCCTGACCGTAGATATCATCGGACGTTTCCGCCCGACCGATGAGCAGACTGGAGCAGTACCGCGTTCCCGCTGGCTCATCGCGGGACTGGGCATTGTATCACTTATCGTGGCGCTGCTGATGAAGAGCATTATCACGTCCATGCTGTTCGCCTACACCATTTATACCTGCGGGGTCATCCTGCCGGTGCTGGCGGGATTCTTCAGGGAAAAGCTCAAGGTAACGCCGGCTGGGGCGCTGGCGGCGCTCATCGGGGGAGGCGGACTGGGACTGGCGAGCAAGCTGGTCAGTGTGCTGTACCTCGATCTCTGGGCGCTGGGGTTGAGCGCCGTGCTGCTGTTCGGGATAAGCTTCGCCGAGAGGAAGATAAAGGAACGTCGGGCTGACTCCAATCCTCTTTGCAAGCCAGCCGTCAGGCAGTAATCAACTTTTCACCAGGGCTTCTTGGAGTAATGGCGGGATCCGGCGCGACCAGGGCCGCGCTCTCTCCAACTGGCCCGCCAGGCGAAGCAGGGTTGCTTCATCTCCATACCGACCGGCGAACTGCACACCGATGGGAAGCCCTTGCCTGTTCCAGTACAGCGGCACGGACATGGCCGGCTGGCCGGTGAAGTTGAACGGCGGCGTAAAGGGAATGAAGCGGAACACCTCGCCCGCAAGGTCATCTACATCAGCGATTGATTTTATAATGCCGCCGGCGTTCAGCCTTTCCAGGAGCTGCATGACCTTGAGTTCGAAACCCTTCGGTTTCATGGAACCGATCTCGACGGGCGGCAGGGCCAGGGTTGGAGTCAGAAGCACATCGTAGTCCCGGAAGAAACCGCCGAGATAGACGGATTGGCGTTCGAGTTCGTGCATGGCTTTCAGGTAATCAGACCCCGTGCTGTAACGTCCGAGAAGATGGCTGATCCAGGTCAAAGGCTCGAAATCATGATAGCTGGCTTTCTTTCCCAGGAGATTTTCCATCTCCTCGATATCGGTCCTGACCTCGGTGAAGACAAGGGTCAGGAACAACCGGGCCAGGGCGAGAGGGTCCAGGTCAGGTTCAATTTCGGTAAGCTCATGCCCGAGGCTGCGGCATAACTCCACTGCGTCTTGCAAAGCTTCCAGGCAATCTTCATGGATCTCGGCGGGGAGAAAAGGCCGTGACATGAAAGCGATCTTCAGCGCCGGCGGATCTTCCTGTAATTCAGAAAGAAAAGGCCGTGACGGCAAAGGAGCGTGATATAACGCTCCCGTGCCCGGTCCAGCCGAGACATCGAGCATGGCGGCGCTGTCCCGGACCGAGCGAGTAAGAACGTGCTCAACGGAATAAAATGATTGCCGGTCCGAACTTGCCGGGTTCCTGCCCCGAGTCGGCTTGAGGCCGAATAATCCACAGCAGGAAGCAGGTATGCGTATCGAACCGGCTCCGTCGCTGCCATGGGCAAGCGGGACGATGCGAGCTGCTACCGCCGCCGCCGAACCTCCGCTTGATCCGCCGGGAGTATAACCGGTCCCCCACGGGTTCCGGCAGATGCCGAAAAGCTCCGGTTCGGTGACCGGCATCAAACCCATTTCCGGGACATTCGTTTTACCGAGGAGGAGGAGGCCGGCGCGCCGGTACCTGGCGATAAGTTCGCCGTCATAGTCAGTAATGAAACCGGCGTGAAAACGGCTCCCGTTGGAAAGCGGCATTCCCCGGCAGCAGCTGTTCAAGTCCTTGATCAGAAAGGGGACGCCCTCGAATAGTCCGGTGGGCAGTCCCTGCCGGCAAGCCTGGCGGCAGTCATCGTAGGCGCGGTAGATGACGGCGTTCAGGGCAGGATCCAGCGAATCGATACGCTGTACTGCTGCCTCCAGCAGTTCTTCAGGCGTAATCTGGCGCTTTTTTACGAGTTCCGCCAGACCCAGGCCGTCGTAGTCTTCATATTCCTTGAAGGCGGTCATTTCTGTCTCCCACTACTTATTTTATCCGGGAAGGCAAAAACAGCACGGCAAGCAGACATTAAGTTTGACAAACAGGGCAACAGGAAAGCATAATCCCGCCATAAGGACAGAGTAAAATGACGGAATGGTATTGACATTATAACTTGTGGAGTTATAATATGAGTAAGGTAATTTTCTATACCAGGCCGAACGGGCGGCAACCAGTGATGTCCTTTTACGATGAACAATCGAGGGCGGTTCAAAGTGACATCGATATCAAGATGAAAAGACTTGAAATGTACGGTCTCGATACTCTCATCAAGTCTCCTCTCGTACGTTTTCTTGGCCCTAAGGCGCTCTATGAATTACGGAACCGCGGTCTAGGCTGGAGAATAGCTTTTTACCATGATTATGAAACAGGTGATTATGTGATGCTTTGCGGCTGGAAAAAACAAAAGGACTTGCAGCTGGCAGACGTTGAACAGGCAAGGGCTTTAGCTCGAGAGTATCAAGACTATAAAGGATAAAATATGAGAACACTTAGAGACAATATAAGAGAAGGGATCAAAGACCCTGAATATGTGAGGCTTTATGGTGCGGCGGATTTCAAGACGGAAATAGCCATCAAACTCTGCCTCGCCCGTGAAGCCGCCGGGATGACCCAGGCCGAACTGGCAAAAAAAATGGGGATTTCCCAACCGTATCTATCTAAACTTGAAGGCGGCGAGGCGAACCCCTCCCTGAGTACGATCGGCAGTATTTTGGCGGTACTGGGTTACCGTCTGGAGGTTGATTTCAAGCCGCTACTGGAAGGGCTGGAGGATGAACCGGAGAAAGAGTATGAATGCCGGACGCCGGAACCGAGCGTGGTGCGAGAGACTGCCACCGAGAGTTACGACAGTTGAATATTCTTGTGCTGGTCTGTTTATGTAAACCAAGCTACCAGATTCTCCCCCGCTCTCCTTTTTGACCGGCGACAGATTTTCTCTCTACGTTCGTTGTTGTGAGTACTTACCCGTGTTCACGGGCAAATAACCTAATTACCGTACCACCGGTGCCCCTTGATGATGCCCCGGGCATAATGGGCCTGGCCGACGTGCTGTAGATTGTTCAATACTCCCACGATGCGGCGGGAGACCGGCAGTAAATTTTCAGGCTGGTAAGAGTTCGGGCAGATGCGGTCGAGATCGGCATCAGTCATCGTTTCTATTTTGCCAATCAATCGGCCGATAACGGCATTGTGATAGTCCCGCAATGTCTGGACGTCCGGGAAGTACAGGCCGTCTACCTGTTCGTCCGTGTGGCCGACGCCAGTATCGTTGAAATCCGGTTCCCGGTTGAACTTCCTGTGCCAGCCGTGGGATATCCATAGCTGCTCTCCCAGGAAAGCATCCCCGAGGAGGCGATCGCAGCTCCGGGTGGTGTGCCAGCAGAGCCAGCCGATGGGATTGGCGCCGGGAGCGGGGCGCTGTTTGATCTCCGCCACGGTCAGGCCATCCAGCACGGTCAGTAATTGATCGGACATCCACTGTATCTGGTACGCCAGCATTTCCTTCAGATTCATCAAATTACTCCTATCAGAGATGGTACTTAATCATACAACAATACCATGCGTGGGTACTATTTGCATCTGGTTGATTGATAAAGCCAGTGTCATTGCGAAGGGCCTTCAGGCCCTGTGGCAATCTCGAAGATCGGGATTGCTTCGCTACGCTCGCAAAGACAACATGTGTGACCAACCAAAACCAAGCAGAACCCATGCGTGCGTACATTGCAGGTCATGACTGCACACTGCTATAATGATGAAGTGA
>CAZPSP010000042.1:0-17734 GCA_964589285.1 uncultured Dehalococcoidaceae bacterium
GTGAAGGGACGAAGGTCTGGGACGATGAAGGCAGGGAGTACCTGGACTTTGTGGCAGGATGGGCGGTAGACAGCCTGGGCCATTGCCATCCGGTGTTGGCCGATGCTCTTGCCCGGCAGGCTAAAACACTCATCCAGACCTCGAACCAGTTTTTTACGGTCCCCCAGATCCAGCTCGCTCAACTGCTGGTGGAAAGCAGTTGTTTCGACCGCGTCTTTCTGTCTAACAGCGGTCTGGAAGCCAATGAAGGCGCTGTTAAGCTAGCGCGCCGATACGGGCACCTGAAACTCAACGGCGCCTACGAGGTCATCACCGCCTACAGTTCGTTCCACGGGCGTTCACTGGCGATGACGGCCGCTACCGGTCAGGAAAAATTCCATAAACCCTACGAACCGCTTCCCGTAGGATTTATCAACGTAGCGTACAATGATATAGATGCCATCAAGGCCGTGACTAGCGAGAAAACCTGTGCTGTTATGCTGGAGCCTGTACAGGGAGAAGGCGGCGTCAATGTGCCGGATAGCGGTTACCTGCAACAGGTACGGGAGTGGTGCGACAGCAAAGGTATCCTCCTTATCTTCGATGAGATCCAGACAGGGGTCTGCCGGCTCGGGCCGCTCTGGGGTTACCAGCTATTTGGAGTGGAACCGGATATCATGTCTCTGGCTAAAGGTCTCGGCAGCGGGGTACCGATCGGTGCGGTACTGGCAAAAGAGAGCTGTGCGGTCTTTGCCCTGGGCGATCACGGCTCGACCTTCGGCGGTAACCCGCTGGCTTGTGCCGCTGCTTTTGCGGTAATGGACTATATTATCAAGAATGATTTCCCCTCCCATGTTAATAAAACCGGAGAATACCTCATGAAAGGCCTTGAAGCGTTGAAGGACAAATACGAGGTCGTCACGGACGTCCGCGGCCGGGGGTTGCTCGCTGCCGTCCAGTTCAAAGATGAAGTGGGTATGGATGTCCTGAACGGTTGTCTGGAACGAGGACTTCTCGTTAACCGGGTCAAGACGGACGCCATCCGTTTGATGCCGCCTCTGATTGTCGATACGAACGATATTGACAGAGCCTTGAGTATTATCGATGAGGCGGTGGCTGGCATAAAGAAGTGACTTTTTGCTAAAATGAGCACGAAGAGACACAGGATGAAAAAAAGACTTGGCAGCCTGGCGCTCGTATTGCTGATGCTGCTGGTACCTCTGGCGGCGTTTGTGGGATTGTCTCTCGTGTATGCAGAGGTTGGGATGGCCAAGGAAATTGGAATTCAAGAACCCGTCCTGCAGTACTGTGATCCCTCGCTCTTGCCTCAATCAGTCGTCGACGATGCTGCCAGAGTGGCAGCGCAAGTCAAGCATGACGACCAGGACGCAGCCGGCAGTCTGAAGGACCAATTGCTCGCTATGTATGCCGAGGCCAGTAAGCTGGATGTCGTCATCATTTTCAACTCGGGCGGTCTGGGCTGGAACCTGACCACCGAAACACCCGGCTGGCAGAGCATTCTCCTGGGTATGAAGAATGAACTGGAAAGCTTCGGGTACAAGACGGAGATACTTAACTACCGTCGTACCGGCGAAGGGTTCAGGAGCGTGGTCGGGGAAATAGTAGAAGCTATCCGGCGCTATCCGAACAAGGCGCCGGACCTGGCGTTCCGCGTCCAGTTCCTGACGGACCATCTGCCGGACCTGAAGATAATAGTGGCGGGGGAAAGTACCGGCACGGTTATCTCAGACAAGACCATGGAACTGCTCAAGGACAAGTCCCAGGTATACAGCGTTCAGACTGGCATGCCGTTCTGGCATAAACCGAGTATGATGGACAGGACCCTGCTCGTTAACAGCAACGGCAAGGGAGAAGATACATTCAGCTACGGGAACGTTCCTGCCATGCTCTGGACCACTTTCAAAGGCTGGATCGGGCTGGCTTCTCCGGACGAGAACCCGGGGAACATTCTCAGCTGGCTTCGCGCACCGGGGCACCATTATTCCTGGCAGTACCCCGGCGTTTATGATGAAATAATCAAGTTCTTGCAGAGCAATTTCGAGCAGTAAGCGGGAACATCGATTCCACCTGCTCCCGGAGGATACCGTGAAAGAAAAAGTCGTCCTGGCCTACAGCGGCGGGCTCGATACATCAGTGCTCGTTAAATGGATACAGGAAAATTACAATATGGACGTCATTGCTGTTACTATCGACGTCGGCAATGAAAAAGACTTCACCACCGTGAAGGAAAAAGCCCTCAAATGCGGCGCGCTGAAATGTGAGGTCATCGACGCCAAGGAACAACTCGTCAAGTATTTCCTGTTTCCGGCGCTTCAGGCCAATGCTCTATACGAAGGCCAGTACCCGCTGGCGACGGCGCTGACCCGGCCGCTCATGGCGAAACTCATCGTGGACGTCGCGATGGCGGAAGGCGCCTCCGCCGTGGCCCATGGCTGCACGGGCAAGGGCAACGACCAGGTCCGCTTCGAGGTGGGCTTTAACTCGCTGGCGCCGGACCTCAAGGTGCTCGCCCCGGCCCGCGAATGGGGCATGACCCGGGAAGAGACCATTGCTTACGCGGACGCTCACGGGATTCCTGTTCCCATTTCCAAAAAGAGCCCGTACTCCATCGACGAATGCATCTGGGGACGGGCCATCGAGTGCGGCGTGCTGGAAGATCCCTGGGCAGAACCGCCCGCTGATGCCTACAAATGGACGGTCGATCCACAGGAAGCGCCGGACAAACCGCAGTATATCGAGATAGAATTCGAAAAAGGTATTCCGGTAGCGCTCGATGGTCAGAAAATGAGCGGCCTGGATCTTATCATGCAGTTACACGAGATCACCGGCCGGCACGGCATCGGGCGCATCGACCATATCGAGAACCGTGTGGTCGGCATCAAGTCCCGGGAAGTCTACGAAGCCCCGGCGGCCATTACACTTATCACCGCCCACCGCGGGTTGGAAGCCATGAACCTTTCCAAAGACCAGCTCCGGTTCAAGCAGAAAGTTGAAGCGGAGATATCAGACCTTATCTATAACGGTATGTGGTTCAGCCAGTTAAACCGGGACCTTTCCGCTTATATCATCAGTTCCCAGCGCTATATCACCGGCACGGTAAAGATGCAGCTTTACAAGGGCAGCGCCACGGTCATGGGCCGGAAATCACAATGGTCCCTGTACAACCGCGGCCTGGCTACGTATGACAAGGGAGATACCTTCGATCCGAAGAACGCCGAAGGTTTTATACGCCTCTGGGGCCTGTCTGTCAAGACGCAGGCGCAGGTGCAGCTCCTCGGAGACCGGGAAGGCCCGCTCAGCATTTTAGGGCCGGAAGAATCGAAAAAGTAGGCAACGATCAGGTCTCGGCAAATCAGACCGGACTGCGGTATACTGTAATAATATGATGAGACGAGTGCATCACGGTATTCACGTATTTATAGGATTGTGTGCATGAGCCACATCCGAGGCCGGTTCGATAAACCAGCCGATGATCTGGTGGCGAAGTATTCCGCATCGCTTCCGTTCGACCGGCGCCTGTACCGTCAGGACATCGAAGGCAGCACGGCCCACACGGCCATGCTTGCCCGCCAGCATATCATCACCGATGATGAAGCCGCCGCTATCATCAAGGGGCTGGAAGGTATCCGCCTGGAAATAGAGCAGGGAACCTTCGAGTTCCGCGACGAATACGAAGACATCCACATGGCCATAGAAGCCCGGCTCATAGAACTCATAGGCGATACCGGGCGCAAGCTCCATACCGCTCGTTCCCGTAACGACCAGATAGCCACGGACATCCGCCTTTATACCATGGATGTCATCTTCGATACCGTGGCCGGTCTCAGCCATCTCCAAGAGTCCCTCCTTGATGTAGCGGAAGCCAACCGCAAGGTAATTATCCCCGGCTACACGCACCTCCAGGTTGCCCAGCCGGTGTTGCTGGCGCATCATTTGCTGGCCTATTTCGAGATGTTCCAGCGGGACATCGAGCGCTTTATCGATTGTTTCGAGCGTGTGGATGTTCTGCCGCTCGGCAGCGGCGCCCTCGCCGGTGTAGCTTATGACATCGACCGTGAATTCGTCGCGCAGGAACTCGGCTTCAACCGAATCAGCGCCAACAGCCTCGATGCAGTATCCGACCGTGACTTCATCATCGAATACGAAGCCGCCGCCAGCATCTGTATGATGCACGTCTCGCGGCTGGCCGAGGAGTTGATCCTCTGGTCGTCAGCGGAATTCGGTTTCATCGAGGTGGACGATGCCTATGCCCACGGCAGCAGCATCATGCCGCAGAAGAAGAACCCGGACGTGGCGGAACTGGCCCGCGGCAAGACCGGCCGTGTCTACGGTAGCCTCATGGGTCTGCTGGCAACCATGAAGTCCCTGCCGCTCGCCTACAACAGCGACCTTCAGGAGGACAAGGAAGGATTCTTCAACGTCGTCGATACGCTGATTCCTACGCTGGCCGTCTTCGCCGGCATGGTCAAGACCGTCAAGTTCGATCCGCAGCGGACGAAGCTGGCCGCCGGCCGGGGCTATATCCTCGCCACCGATCTGGCGGATTATCTGGTCAGGAAAGGCGCACCGTTCCGCAGCGCGCATGACATCGTCGCCCGGCTGGTTAATTACGCGGTGGCCCAAAAAAAAGACTTCAACCGTCTCAGCCTGGAAGAATTCAAACAGTTCTCACCGCTGTTCGGTGAGGACGTCAGGAAAATCACGTTACAATCATCCCTGGCCGCCCGGAACGTCCACGGCGGCACGGCCCCAAGACAGGTGGCCGTGGCGCTGCGGCGAGCGAGAAAACTGCTGGAAATGGGGAAATGAGCGCATCGATCAGAATTGAAAACCTGACCAAGTATTACGGTGACTTTCTGGCGCTGGACAAGTTAAGCCTGAACGTAGAGACGAATGAGAACATCGGGCTGCTGGGACCGAACGGCGCGGGGAAAAGTACGTGTCTCAAGATACTTTGCGGCCTGCTCAAGCCCTCCTCCGGTGCGGCGTACATAAATGAGCACAATGTGGTGCAGCAATCGGAACAGGCGCTGTCATGCATCGGGGCCATCATCGAGGTCCCCGAATTCTACGGCTACCTCACTCCCAGGGAATCACTGAGCTACCTGGGCCGGCTCCGCGGCATGGGTGGCAAGCATATGAAAGACCGCATCGATGAGGTCATATCCCTGGTCAAGATGGAGCGCTGGGCCAATGTTAAAATAGAGAAATTCTCACGGGGTATGAAGCAGAGGCTCGGCCTGGCGCAGAGCATCCTGCACGATCCGCCCATCCTTATTCTGGACGAACCCGCCCTCGGCCTCGATCCCCGCGGCATCGTGGAATTCCGCGAGATTATTGAAAGCGTTGGCAGGAACAAGACGGTGTTTTTCGCCTCCCATCAACTCGATGAGGTAACCCGTATCTGCAACCGGGTAGCCTTCATCGTGGAAGGGAAGCTGCTCCTTTACGATACCCTGGAAGAAGTGAACAGGCAATATGAGACCCTGGAACAGGCCTATCTCAAGCTGACGGGGGCATTATGAGCGAATTTAATAAACTGGGCATTGTCATCAATTACGAATTTCTGAAGCATATCCGGCGCGCCAGGCTGTGGGTCATCCTCGGTATAGCCCTCCTGGCGGATGCCTTGGTGCTCATTCTTATTCCGGTACTCCAGGACGGATACCCCGACAGCGTTCTCACCATGGCCGCCCTGATGACCGTGGGGCCGACATTTGCGGTGCTCGGGGCCGTCTTTTTTGCCGGGGACGCCATTGCCGGTGAGTACGAAAATAAAACCGGTTTCATGCTGTTTACCAATCCGATCAAGAAAATTACCCTCTGGACGGGTAAATACCTCGCGGGGTACATCGCGGTAACACTTCTGATTATTTTTACCTACATCATCACCGTCGTTTCGCTGCTGGTTATATACGGGGAAGTGCCCTTCGATACCCTTAAATCCTGGGGGCTCGCCCAGCTTTACGGAGCGGCGGTACTCTCCGTTACGTTCTTTTTCAGCTCGATTTCTAAGGGCTCCATGGGAGCCACTATCATCACCCTTGTTTTTATCTGGGTGATCTCCGGTATTGTCCAGAGCGTACTGGCTTTTACCGGCAACCCGTACTGGTACCTGATATCGGCCCAGGGGGACAGTATCTCGATGGTCTACGGAGGACTCGATGCTTTTATGGGAGGTTTCGGCGGAGGTGAAGGTTTCGGGAACATGTTCGACTATGAAATACCGACGATAGCCGAGTCCGCCTGGGGCATGGTGATTTATCTCGTGCTGGGGTTTGGTCTGAGCATCTGGATAGCCGGAA
The DNA here is from genome assembly GCA_964589285.1 of uncultured Dehalococcoidaceae bacterium. GTDB lineage: Bacteria > Chloroflexota > Dehalococcoidia > Dehalococcoidales > RBG-16-60-22 > DAOUEG01. The sequence continues at coordinate 6,306 of CAZPSP010000042.1, forward strand.
GACGGCAGTTAGCTTAGAGCGGGACTATCAGGAAGAGGATGGGATTACAGGATAATAAAAAAGCAAGGCGGCTAGATCTTAGCCGCCTTGTCCTGAGTGCGGAGGCAACGGGTGCAGAGGTTCATGTGCTTGACCCTCCCGTTAATAGTCACCGTGGCTGGATGGATGTTAGGGGTCCAGCGGCGGTTGGTCCGGCGCTTGGAATGACTGACGTTATGGCCGAACATGGGAGTTTTCCCACAAATATCACACTTCAACTTCGTACTCCTTCAGAATGGGAAGAACTATTGCATAAATTTGCCTTTACATAGTAACATAGTGCAACGAGATTGGCAAGAAGTTCATCCTTGGGGGATAACGGAAGCCTTCTGACAAGGATGGTAGATATGGACCAGGTGATGTCTATCGCGGGGCAGCAACTCCGCGAGATGTTTTCCGCTTCTGCTTTATGGTTGGAAAAAAGTTCAGCGGATATCGATGCCCTGAATGTATTCCCGGTACCGGACGGCGATACCGGGACCAACATGATGCTTACCATGCGTTCCGCCATGGACGAAGCGTTCCGCGCCAGCGATAACAGCGCCACGGAAATTTCCGGGGCCATGGCAAAGGGGGCCCTCATGGGCGCCCGGGGCAACAGCGGCGTCATTCTCTCACAGATCTGGCGGGGAATAGCCAAAGGGCTGGAAAAGAAGGAAATTGTCACTGCAAAAGACCTGGCGGAAGCCCTGAAACTGGCCAGTGAAATCGCTTACAAGGGCGTCAGCAACCCGGTAGAAGGCACCATGCTGACCGTTATCCGGGATGCCGCCGGGGGCGCAAAAAAGAGGATTAACGCCGGCTCGGAAGATATCGTCGAAGTGCTGGACGCGGCCGTTAACGCCGCAGCGGAGTCTGTGGCTAATACTCCCAAGCTTCTCAAGGCGCTGCGGGATGCCGGCGTCGTGGATGCCGGCGGGCAGGGTGTTTATACCATCCTGGACGGCGCGCTCAGGTACCTCAAGGGTGAAACCGAACAGATGCGGCTGCGCAAGCCGCAAATCATCGTATCTGAATTGCCCTCCACCGTTCCTGCCCCGCAGATATCGCCGGTGGATGAAGTGCCGTTCGGATACTGCACTGAATTTCTTCTCAAAGGTGAGAAACTGAAGCCCGAGAGCATCAGGCGGCGGCTGCTGAACAAGGGGGAATCTCTCATCGTCGTCGGTGACAAGAACGCCGTGCGCATTCACATTCACACACTGACACCCGGCGTCATCGTCAACATTGCCACGAAGCTTGGTACCATGCATCAGGTCAGTATCCGGAACATGGACGAGCAGCACCAGGACTTCCTGGAGATGCAGAAAGAGCGGATGCCGTCGACCGATACGGCGGTCATCGCCGTGGCGGCCGGCGAGGGTATGGCCGAGGTGTTCGGCAGTCTCGGGGCAGCGGGCGTCGTTCCCGGCGGTCAGACCATGAACCCAAGCACCAAGGACATCCTGCAGGTCGTTGAGTCGGTACCCTCTCAAAAAGTAATCATCCTGCCCAACAACAAGAACATCATCGCCACGGCCAACCAGGTGCAGGCCTTAACGCAGAAGAACATCCAGGTCGTCCCGACCAAAACGGTACCGCAGGGTGTTGTGGCGCTGCTGGCGTTCGATTATGAAGCCGATTTTAAAGCCAATGCGGAAATCATGGAAAAGGCGTTGGGTTCCGTCAAGACCATTGAAATTACCCAGGCCGTACGGGCCACCCGGATTAACGGCATGAAGATACGGCGCAAGCAACCTATCGGCTTGCTGGACGGAGAATTAATTGCCGTTGGCGAGACCAACCTCGACGTTATCCATCAACTCCTGGCACGGCTCAATCCGGAAAAATCAGAAGTCATTACGATTTATCACGGGGAAGAGGCCACAGCGCAGGAAGTAGAACAGATATCATCGGCTATCGCCCAGGAATACCCGCACATCCAGTTGGAAGTAATAAAGGGCGGCCAGCCTCATTACAGCTATATCATCTCGGTAGAATAGGGAGGAAGGAGATAAGTCCATGACGGTTAAAATAGTGACCGATACCCTGTCCGACATCGATGGCGATCTGATAACCCAACTCGGTATCGATGTCGTCCCTCTTTACGTGCGGTTCGGCGAACAGATGTACAAAGACCGCGTGGAGATCACGTCGGAGGACTTTTACCGGCGGCTTGTCAACGAGGCAGTGTTACCTTCCACCACTCAGCCGACGCCGGAGGATTTCTACCGCGTTTTCGAACGGCTTGCCGGAGAAACGGACGAAATCCTCGTTATCAATGTTTCCAGCAAGTTAAGCGGCACCTCACAATCCGCCAACCAGGCCAAAGAGATGATGGGCAACAAGTGCCGTATCGAGATCGTCGATTCCCACCTGGTGGCGATGAGCATGGGTCTGGTGGTCATTTCCACGGTGAAAAAAGCCAGTGAAGGAATGGGACTGACCGAACTAGCCGAATACGCCCGTTCAGCATGTAAGCGTTCTCACCTTATCGCCTACTTCGATACCCTCAAATACCTTGCCAAGGGCGGGCGTATCGGCAAGGCGCAAGGTTTGCTGGGTTCCATGCTTTCAGTCAAACCGATACTCACCATGCGCGATGGCGAGATGGCCCCGCTGACCAGGGTACGGTCCAAACCGGCAGGCATGGATTACCTGTTCAACGCCGCTACCGGGACAGCCAATATCGAACTGCTGGCAGTGGAACATTGCACCACTCCAGTGGATGCCGATCAGCTTGACAGACGTTTGCAGGACGCCTATCCGGAAAAGAGAATCTACCGCTCCATCATCAGCCCGGTCATCGGGACATATTCCGGTCCCGGAGCAATGGCGGTATCCATCCTGGAAGCTGAAAAGTAATGCATGGCCGTTAAAATCGTCACGGACAGCGTCTCGGACATTTCTCCGCAGATCGCGGACGAATACGGTATCACCGTGGTCCCGCTGAACGTGAATTTCGGGCCGGAAACTTTCCGGGACGGCATCGATATAACGACCGAGGAATTCTATCACCGGCTCCAGAACGGGGATGTATTACCGTCCTCAGGTTCTCCTTCTCCACAGATTTTCGCTGATGCCTATGAAAAGCTCTCTTACAGCGTCAACGAGATTCTGGTCATCACCATCGGGCAGAAGCTCAGCGTCACCGGCGAGGCAGCGCGCCAAGGCGTCTCACTGATGGCATCGAAGACCTGCCGGGTCGAAGTCGTGGTATCCGAACAGGCGATGATGGCGGAAGGCCTGCTCGTCATCGCGGCGGCCAAGGCGGCACAGAACGGCGCTTCTCTGGACGACCTGGTCAAACTGACGAAAGGCAATATTGACCGGGTCGACCTGCGTATCGCCTTCGATACGCTGGAGTATCTCAAGCGGGGAGGGCGCATCGGCAAGGCGCAGGCGCTCGTCGGGACCGTGCTCGGCATCAATCCGATTCTCGGCATCAAGGACGGGGAGGTCTTTCCGTTCGCCCGGGAGCGTTCCCGGCAGAAAGCGATGGACTATCTCTACAAGTTCGCGGACGGGTACCGGAACATCGAAGAGATAGCGGTGGAAGACGCTACGACTCCGGACGAGACCGACGCTCTTGTCGAGAGGCTCGGTACCCTTGTGGACAAAAGTCGCATCTACCGTACCAAGGTCAGTCCTGTCATCGGCACCAACGTCGGGCCGAGGGCCATCGGCGTGGCCGTTCTGGGCGATATGTAGAGAGCCAAGTGTAGCAAAGAGCTGCGTAGGATGGGTCCGGCGAAAACGCCGATTGAGACGCACCCACCTTTTTAGCGTATGATCGGAGTCCCTGCAGGTATGCCATCGTGCCTGTTGACTCCTTTTTTAAAATGGTGTGGCTTTACCGATGTGCGTTCTCCCGCCTGATTTGTCTATAATGGGCTATGGACACTGGCGCGATCCGCAAGATACTGGACGTTGAAAAACAGCGCGGCTATGATAACGGCGCCGTTATCGGCGGGCTGGACCGGTTCCTGGAAAACTGGACAACCCTGGCATCGAAATCGTTGCCATCAACGGCCGCTGTCAAGCAGTTTCAAAAGTTCTTCCAGCCCGACTATGCCGCTCTGAGCCGTAAGAAACGGCAGGAATGGGCGGAAAAAGCGATAGCTTTCCTCGATAGTCCTCAAACAGTAGTGAAAGCCGGGAATAGCGATGTCGCCCCTTCCGTCTCCCTCTCGCAGCGTGCGGAGAAAAGGATTACCAGACCCCGGGAGAAGGCGGCCAGCCCAAAATCAGAACAGCCGAAGCCGGTCAAGCCACGGAAGAAACCCGAGGCTGAGACACCAACGGCCGTTAACCCGAAGGTAGAACAGGTCCTCGATGCCCCGGTGACCGTGGTCAAAGGCATCAGCGAGGCCATCGGTAAAAAGTTCGGCAAGATGGGCGTGCAGAGCGTTCGCGACCTCCTCTACTTCTTCCCCCATCGCCACCTGGACTACTCGCAGCTCAAGAAGATAGCCGACCTCGTCCCCGGCGAGGACCAGACCATCATCGCCACAGTCTGGGAGGCCAAGGAGACCAAACCGGGCGGGCGTAAGAGCACCGAGGCAATAGTCGGGGACGAGACGGGCAACCTGCGCGTCATCTGGTTCAACCAGCCTTACCTGGCCCGGACGCTGTCCACCAACTCCCGCATTTTGCTCAGCGGCAAGGTCAACCTATTCCGCGGGCAGCACGTCTTACAATCGCCGGAATGGGAATACGTAGACGGCAAAGAGACCATCCACACCGGGCGGCTCGTGCCGGTCTATTCCCTCACGCAGGGGCTGCGTCCCCGGCAGGTGAGGAAGCTGATGAAGGATTTCGTGGACGAATGGGCGCCGCGCCTCCCGGACTTCCTGCCGGACTACCTGAGGCAGCGCCTCGGCTATCCGGAACTGCCGGAAGCAATCAGGCAAGCGCATTATCCGGACGACCTTCTCAACAAGGACCGGGCGCGCGTGCGGCTGGCCTTCGATGAACTGTTCCTTCTCCAGCTCGGTGTTATGGACAAGAAACGCAAGTGGCAAAAGTCGCGGCCCGGCCAGGCCTTAAAAACGGACGTGCCGGTCCTGGAAAGGTTCCTGGCGTCGCTGCCGTATACCCTGACCAGGGCCCAGCGAAAAGTGCTGGATGAGATACTGGCGGACCTGGCGCGCCCGCTCCCGATGTCCCGGCTACTCCAGGGCGAAGTGGGCAGCGGCAAGACAGTCATCGCCACCTCGGCGCTGCTGGTAACGGCCAGCAACGGCTTCCAGGCGGCGTTCATGGCCCCGACGGAAATCCTTGCCGAGCAGCACTACCAGACCATCTGCGGTCTTCTCAGGAACATGGGCGAGGAGTCCGGCGAGGGGTATCTCAGGACGTATAACGGCATTCTCGATCGACCCCTCAGCGTGGCGCTGCTCATCGGGGACATCAAGCAGGCCGGTAAGCGGGGCCTGCGGGAAAAGATAGAAAACGGCGAAGTGGACATCATCGTCGGGACGCATGCGCTCGTGCAGAAGGACGTGGCTTTTGCCAGGCTCGGCCTGGCGGTGGTGGATGAGCAGCACCGTTTCGGCGTAGAGCAGCGCTCGGCGCTCCGCAGCAAGGGGTTCAACCCCCACATGCTGGCGATGACCGCCACGCCGATACCCCGCACCCTGGCGCTGACCCTGTATGGCGACCTCGATCTCTCCGTCATCGATGAACTGCCGCCGGGACGACAGACCATCAAGACCAGATGGCTCAAGCCGACCCAACGGGACAGTTCCTATGAGTTCATCCGCCGGCAGATAGCCGAGGGACGCCAGGCGTTCATCCTCTGCCCGCTCGTGGAGGAATCCGATGCCGTCGCCGCCCAGGCAGCCGTGGCGGAGTACGAACGGCTTTCCGCCGAGGTCTTCCCGGACCTGCGGCTGGGCCTGCTGCACGGACGGATGGCGGCCCGGGACAAGGACGAGGTCATGGATCGGTTCCGGGTGCGAGACCTGGACATCCTCGTTTCCACGCCGGTCATCGAAGTGGGCATCGATATTCCCAACGCCACGGTGATGCTGATAGAGAGCGCCGACCGCTTCGGGCTGTCCCAGTTGCACCAGTTCCGTGGCAGGGTAGGCCGCGGCGAGCACCAGAGCTACTGCATGCTCCAGTCCGATAATCCTTCTGAGGTAGGGCGGCAGCGACTTGACATAATAGAGAACACACAGGACGGGTTCGCCCTGGCGGAGGCGGACCTCAAGATGCGCGGGCCGGGCGAGTTCTTCGGGACGCGCCAGAGCGGCCTGCCGGACCTGCGCATGGCGAAGATATCAGACGTCTACCTGCTGGAAAAAGCCCGCGAGGAAGCCACCCGCCTGTTCAAAGAAGACCCGGAACTCAAGAAGGAAGAGCACAAGAGACTTGCGGCGGAACTGGCCCGGGTCTGGCGGCAGACCGGGGAATGGAGTTGACTACCGGAGTGTCCTGACCTTGCCTGAATTAAGATAAAGGCCCGGATGATAAGCGCCGGGTATGCGTTGCGTTGCCAAGATACGGTATCTTCCCGGCGACAAGAACTCCTGGTTTTTGACTCTCGGCATTTCAATCCATTTGTAATGAAATGCCGATCGGGCAATGGTCCGATCCCGGTACCTCCGGCATGATGAAAGCGTCACTGACCGCCGGCAGGAAACCGGCGTTGACGAAGAAGTAATCGATCCTCCAGCCCACGTTCCTCTCGCGGGCGGCTGTTTTTTGGTCCCAATAGGTATACTGTTCCAGGTCCGGATGAAAATGGCGGAAGGTATCGACGTAGCCGTGGCTTATAAAGTCGTCCAGCCAGGCGCGTTCCTCCGGCAAAAAACCGGTATTCTTCACGTTCTGCTTCGGGCGGGCCAGGTCTATCTCGTTGTGCGCCGTATTCACGTCCCCGCAGATGATAAGGTTTTGACCGGCTCTGACGAGGTTGTCAGCGTATTCCAGAAAACGGTCGTAAAATTCCAGCTTGTAGGGCACGCGCTTGTTTCCCTGTCCGCCGTTGGGAAAATAGATATTCATCAGGGTAAACGCCGGGTAGGTCAACGTAATCACGCGGCCCTCGGTATCCAGCGGCCCGTCTCCCAGGTCGTACCGCACGTCCCGCGGCTGCTCCCTGGCATAGACAGCTACGCCGGCATACCCTTTCTTTTCCGGGTAGTTCCAGTAAGCGTTGTAGCCGTCCGGTTTGGCCAGGTCATCTTCAAGTTGGAGGGGGTTGGCTTTCGTCTCCTGGATGCATAATATGTCCGGGGATTCTGCGCGGAACCATTCCAGGAAGCCTTTTTTGTACGCGGCACGGATACCGTTGACGTTCCAGCTTAACAGACGGATTTCCTGCATGACAGCCTCCCGCGTTTGCGTTCATACGTGACTATTTATTATACTTTTAATAGGGATGGCATTTCTAACACCGGCCTGATGCGTAGTATCCCAACGCGATTCCCGTTTGATTTACGAAAAAAGGAACTGGTATTTTGGAAGAAGTTTTCACCAACCTGACCAACGGCGGACCTGTCTTCGTGCATGTAAAAGACGGCAAAATAGTCAGGATCCGGCCGATGGTATACGATGACAGCGATGCTCCTTCCTGGACCATCGAAGCCGGCGGCAGGGAATTCACACCTTTACGCAAGGCCTGCGTCGCGCCATTTACCTCTGTGGAAAAGTCACGGATATACTCGGAAGCCAGGATAAAGTATCCACTCATCCGTGAGGACTTCGATCCCAACAGCAAGCGCAATCCGCAGAACCGCGGCAGGTCCGGCTACCGGCGCATTTCCTGGGACGAGGCACTGGACATCGTCGCGGGGGAAATGAAGCGGATACGGGAGACTTACGGGCCGGAAGCGGTCATGTCCCGAGCGTCTTCCCACCACAATTGGGGGAACCTCGGTTACCGCACCTCCACCTGGGCGAGGTTCTTCAACCTCATCGGTTTCACGGATATCCTCGATAACCCGGACAGCTGGGAAGGCTGGCACTGGGGCGCCACGCACACGTATGGCTTTTTCTGGCGGCTCGGCATGCCGGAGCAGTACGATCTCCTGGAAGACGCATTGAAGAACACCGACCTCGTCGTCCACTGGGGGAACGACCCGGACTCGACACGCGGCATCTACGGCGGTCAGGAATCCGTCCAGTGGAGGTACTGGCTGCGGGACCTGGGTAAGAAGCAGGTTTTCATCGACCCGTTCTGTAATTACACCGCGACCATCCTCGGCGATAAATGGATCGCCCCGCGGCCGGGGACGGACGCCGCCATGGCCGAAGCCGTCGCCTGGGTCTGGTTGACCGAGGGGACCTATGATAAGGACTATGTTGCCGCCCGGACGGAAGGGTTCGAGGAATTCAAGCGGCATATCCTCGGTGAGGAAGACGGAGTACCGCGGACGCCGGAATGGGCGGAGGCTATCTGCGGCGTCCAGGCATATGTTATAAAAAGTCTGGCGCGTGAATGGGCGGCCAGTCGCACGATGCTGGCAGCCGGTTCCCGCGGCGGTGAATCAGGCGCCTGCCGCCAGGCCTACGGTACGGAATGGGCGCGGTTGATGGTGCTGCTCCAGGCGATGCAGGGACTTGGCAAGCCCGGCATCAATATCTGGGGCACGACCATGGGCACGCCTTACAACGCGGAATTCAACTTCCCCGGTTATTCTTCCTTCGGGCCGAATTTCATGAACGGATTTGCCAGGCTGAAGGTCCAGAACCCGGTGCAGCAACGCATATACCGGCTGTTCGCGCCGGAAGCCATCCTTAATCCTCCCATAGAATGGCTCGGGCAGACGTTCTGCGGGCAGTCACTGGAACAGCAGTTCATACCTTACACCTATCCGATGCCCGGCTGTTCCGAGGTCAAGATGTTCTACCGGTACGGCGGCTCGTTCCTCGGGACGATGACCGGCACCAACCGCTGGGTGAAGATGTACCAGAGTCCCAAGCTGGAGTTCGTGGTCAACCAGGACTGCTGGTTCTGCACGGAGACGAAGCTGGCGGACATCATCCTGCCCGCCTGTACCAACTTCGAGCGGCCGGACATCGGCGAATGGGCGCAGACCGGCGGCTATACGCACCACGGCTCCAACGCCTGCAACCACCGGGTCATCGTGTACCAAAAAAAGTGCATCGAGCCGCTGTGGGAATCAAAGTCGGACTATCAGATATTCGCCGAACTGGGAGAGCGGCTCGGAGTGAAGGACCAGTTCACCGAGGGCAACTCAGAGGAAGACTGGATCGAAAAGGTCTTCTACTACTCCGATCTAAAAGAATACACCACATTCGAGGAGTTCAAGAAGAAAGGCTATTTCATCGTCCCGCTGCCCGGAAAATACAAGTCGACGCCCGGCTTGCGGTGGTTCGCGGAGGGGCGGGAATGCGATACCCCGGACCATTTCAATCCGAAGCGGCATACGGAGAAAGGAAAGGAACTGGGGACTTACAGCGGGAAGATCGAATTTGTTTCGCGCAGCCTGATGAAACACACCCCGGCCGACGAAGAACGCCCGCCCATGCCCCGCTATATTCCGAGCTGGGAAGGGTACAATTCCGAGGCGGCGGCGACATACCCGTTGCAGCTTATTTCACCGCATCCGCGCTACACGTTCCACACGCACCATGATGCCAACTCTTCCTGGCTGGGGGAAATCCCGGGCCACCGGGTGTGGAAGGACGGCCACAACTGGCGGCCGGCCAAGATACACCCATCGGACGCGGCGAAACGGGGTATTCAACATGGAGATATCGTGCGGCTGTACAACGACCGGGGATCGGTCCTCTGCATCGCCGATGTCACCGAGCGAATCCGTCCCGGCGTGGTCCACTCCTATTATGGGTCGGGAAAGTATGATCCGCTGGAGCCGGGCAATCCGGATAGCACCGATCAGGGGGGCTGTGTGGCGATTCTGACGCCTTCCCGCGGGTTATCGAAGAATGCACCCGGCATGGCGCCGAACAGTTGTCTCATTGAAATAGAGAAGTGGAACGGGAAGAAGTAACCGGAATATCAAGCCAACAAAAAAGGGGCTTTAAGCCCCTTTTCTTTTTTCCGGCTGGAGCGGAAGACGAGATTCGAACTCGCGACCTCCTCCTTGGCAAGGAGGCGTTCTAGCCACTGAACTACTTCCGCCCGTCTCATATGGTGCCGAGGCCCAGATTTGAACTGGGGACACCTTGATTTTCAGTCAAGTGCTCTACCAACTGAGCTACCTCGGCGAACACTCCTTTATTTTACTTGAGATTAAATCGGCAGTCAAGAAGAACCTGATAGGCGAAATGTGACAGGCGGACAATTCAGATATTCAGAGACAAAGAACCAGGTCTTGACAAATGCAACCATATATGATTGCATAAGGTAATGAGCGGTCGTGAGAAACTGGTCAAGAAGTTCCTCGAAGGGTTCTGCTTGGTTTTGGTTGGTCACACATGTTGTCTTTGCGAGCGTAGCGAAGCAATCCCGATCTTCGAGATTGCCACAGGGCCTGAAGGCCCTTCGCAATGACACTGGCTTTATCAATCAACCAGATGCAAATAGTACCCCTCGAAGACAGATTTCATATCACTATTGAAGACTGCGACCGGCTGCTCAAGGAATATGGATATTGGCTTCAAAAGGGTAGCGGCTCTCATCGCGTCTATCACAAAAAAGGCGTGGTACCGATTACAGTGGTTGTGCCGAAAAATACAAAATATGTTCTTAGTCCATACGTTAAGCGGATCATCAGAGACCTCAGGTTGGAGGAATAAATGGTTATAACAAAAGAACGGAAGACTCTAGACTATTACTTCGGGCTTGTCTACCCGGTTACCCTTGAAGCTGCACCTGAGGGCGGCTATGTAGCGGAGATAGAAGACCTGCCGGGTTGTTATTCGCAGGGCGAAACGGCGGAAGAGGCTATGGAAATGATCGAAGAGGCGAGACGTCTCTGGCTGGAAGTCGCTTACGAAGAGGGGGTAGACATCGCCGAGCCGAGAAGCGCGGAAGGCTATAGCGGACACTTCTACGTACGAATGCCCCGTACCATTCACAAGAAGCTGTCCGAAATGGCCGACAAAGAAGGGGTAAGTCTCAACCAGTTCCTTGTTTCCACGCTATCCCGGGTAGTTGGAATAGAAGAAGGAGAGAAAAAAGCGCGCCGGAAAAATACGCCGAAGAAGTCTGCTTAAACGCGGGGTTTTTCCGGTTTACGCCAGTAGTAACCCAGTAGAGACGCTACCGGCGTGGTCAGGAAGCAGGCGACCACCACCGCTGAAGAAGCGTCACTGGCCAGGTTGAATATCGCGGCGATGGCGATAGATACGCCGGTCCATACCACCAGGGCAACTAATCCGATTGCCAGGGAACCCGGCTGATGCAGAACCGTCTTGATCAACACCAGTCCCAGTACGATGCCGATAAAGTAACCGGCCAGCATGCCGACGAT
>CAZPSP010000043.1:0-17487 GCA_964589285.1 uncultured Dehalococcoidaceae bacterium
GTGCGTATTTCATAATTTACTTCGTAATTCCTCTTTTGCGGTCTTGCGCAATTACTGATAACGCAATACCGGTAATTAAATCTCCCTTGGTCCCTCTTTACGAAGGAGGGACAATACATCAGGCAGGACAGTCATTGAAGACAGATCCATGCAGCTCCATATACCCTTTCAATTCCAGGCATGTATATTCGCATTTGCGCAATTACGCTACTGCTCTTTTACTCGTTTGCGCTGTTACGCTGTTGCACAATTCCGTAGCATTCAGCTTCAATTCTGTTACCTTTGCTTACGCTTGCTATCGTATGCCTGCTGGCCGTATAATATTTGTGTGAGTCGGGGCGTAGCGCAGCCTGGTTAGCGCGCAGCGTTCGGGACGCTGAGGTCGGTGGTTCAAATCCACTCGCCCCGACCACTTCCCTACCCTTTCTTGGCTTCATCCCACAATCTGTTCTGTTCTTCGAACTTCAGTTTTGTGAAATCGATACCTCTTTCGTGGCAGAGTTCTTCCATCCTGGCAAACCTTTTGTAGAACTTGGCATTGGCGTTCCGCAGCGCCGTCTCGGGGTCGATGCCGTCTCTTCTTATAATGTTGGCGATTGTAAAGAGCAGGTCCCCGTACTCTTCTTCCTTTTCCGCCCTACTCTCCGCCTGCCAGATCTCCCGGACTTCCTCGGTTATCTTATCGATATTTCCTTCGATGTCTTCCCAGTCGAACCCTACGCGGGCGACGCGTTTCTGGATATCGTAGGCGTAGGCCAGGGCCGGCATCTGCCGGGGTACGCCGGATAGCATCGAAGTCCCGGCTTCCCGTTCCTTCTTCTTCAGCGCTTCCCAGTTCTGCACAACGTCCCGGGACGTTTCCGCTCTTGCGTCCGCGAAGATATGCGGGTGCCTTCTGGTAATCTTTTGCGAGATGCCGCGAATGACGTCCGATATATCGAATTCTCCTTCATCCCGGGCTATCTGAGCGTGGAGAACTATCTGCAGGAGGAGGTCGCCGAGTTCTTCCTGTAGCTTTTCCGGTCTCCCGCTCTCGATGGCATCGAGGACTTCATAGGCCTCGGAAAGAAGGTTCTCGCGAAGGGAGAGGTGGGTCTGTTCGCGGTCCCACGGGCAGCCGTCCGGGGCGCGCAGGCGGGCGATGATATCGACGAAGGTCTGGAATACTTCGAGGTTTTCCGGTGCAGGCATAAGAGGCCTCCTTATGCCTGATTATACCGTCAACGAAGCGGCGGGGCAATCGTGTCATCCGGAGCCGGTGGCCTCGTCGCCATTGTCATTTTCCTTTGGCTTTACATAATTATGGTGACGCCCGAGGCTATCCCCGATGAGTTCCGGCTGGCCGTGCATGAATTCCGCAGCGGTCATGGCGCGTTTGCCTTCGAGCTGCATCCTCGTCACCCGGAGCAGGCCGTCTCCCGTCTGGACGTCTATAGCGTTGGAGCCGTTCCAGGCCACGACGATGCCGGGCATGCCTTTCGGGCCGGGGAGGACTTCCGCCTGCAATATCTTGAGCTTTTTAGCTTTCCAGGTGCTGTAGCTGCCCGGCCACGGGTAATAGGCACGGACCTGGCGCTGTATCACTTCCGCCGGCTGTTCCCAATCGATCAGGCCGGTCTCCTTGCTAATCCGGCTGATGTAGGTGGCCTTTCCGTCGTCCTGGTCCAGGGGAACACGCTCGCCTCTTTCCCAGCCGTTCAGCGCTTCCAGAAGCAGCGACGCTCCCATGAACGAGAGCTTTTCCATAAGAGAGAGCGTGGTATCCCAATCCATAATGGGAATGGCTGCCGAGGCCAGCAGGGGGCCGGTGTCCAGTTTCAGCCGGACGAGCTGGATACTGACGCCGGTAAATTCATCGCCAGCGAGGACCGCGGCGGCGACGGGCGTGGCGCCCCGGTGGCGGGGTAGTAGAGAGAAATGCACATTCAGGCACTGTTTGGGAGGAATGTCCAGGACGGGCTGGGAGAGTATCTGACCGTAAGCGCATACAACGATGACGTCCGGCGCCAGTTCTCTCAATCCGGCCAGCGCGGGTCCTTCGCGGAGCTTTTCCGGCTGCCTGACCTCGATACCGAGCGCCCGGGCTGCCTGTTTGACCGGCGGGGCGGTCATGCTCCGGCCCCGGCCCGAGGGCCGGTCCGGCTGAGTATAAGCCGCGACCACGTTATGACCTTCCCGGACGAGGCCTTCCAGGGCCGGAACAGCGAAGACGGGAGAACCCATAAAAACGATGCGCAAAAGACGACCTCCGAAGGTAAAATTGTAGCACTAAATATTTTTTTCAACAACCCGAATTTATACGATGGCAACCCCAGAAAACGGGCAAAAAAGTAAGTATTTACGAGGTTTTTCGGGCTGGAATGCCCGCGAAATCCCCGGTTTTCAGCCTTTCTTTGTTTGCCTCTCTTTGTCTGCCGGTTGTATGCTAGGTGAGTCGTTCACTTGAACGATTTTCAACCGTCAACTTCTTCCCGTCATACGAGCGGGAAATTCATATACTCTGGCTGTATAGACGTGCGCCAAAAAACAGGGGGTATCTTTTTGCCCGCTCAGACGGGCCCTGACTATGGAAGCATCTCGAACCCGAACACCACAGGACATCTGGCAGACCGCTCTTGGCGAACTCCAGGTCCAGGTAAGTAAACCGAACTACCGGACCTGGTTCAGCACCACCACCGGTCTCAGCTTTGAAAACGACCTGTTCACCATCGGCGTTCCGAACACTTTTACGGCGGAGTATCTCGAGAAGAACCAGCGTTCACTCATCGAGCGGGCGCTAGGCAATGTCATCGGTCATACCGTTACCATCGTCTTCCATATCAACGGCAAGAACGGCCATACCGGGAAAAACAACGGGAACGGCACTGGAAAGACTCCCGCCGATGTCATATTGCCCAAACCCGACCCCGTGTTCACCAGGCTCAACCCTCATTATACCTTCGACACCTTCGTGGAAGGGCCGGAGAACCGCCTGGCCCGGGCCGCTTCCCAGGCAGTGGCCCAGAACCCCGGCCAATCTTATAATCCGCTGTTCATCTACGGCGGACCGGGGCTCGGCAAGACGCACCTTCTGCATGCCGTCGGGCACGCGGCGGCCGCGAACCATATCAATGTCATCTGCACGAGCGCGGAACAGTTCACCAACGAGTTCGTGACGGCCCTCAAGGAGAGAACTACCGAGGAATTCCGCAACAAGTACCGGAGCATCGGCATGCTTCTCATCGACGATATTCACTTTTTAAGCGGCAAAGGACAGACCGAGGAGAGCTTCTTCCACACGTTCAACGAGCTTCACAACACCAACCGGCAGATCGTCATGACGAGCGACCGCCCGCCGCGTTCGATGCCGCTCCTCGAAGAGCGGCTGCGGTCCCGCTTCGAGTGGGGACTCATCGTAGACGTACAGCCGCCGGATTACCAGACCCGCATCAGCATCCTCCAGGCCAAGGCCGCCATGCGCGGAGTGAGTATCGGTACAGAGGTCCTCGAATTCATCGCCCGTGAGTCCCAGTCCAACGTACGCGTCCTGGAAGGCCTGCTCAACCGGGTGGTGGCCTATGCCAAGCTCCTGCGGGTGGTGCCGACGCTCGATATTGCCGCGCAGGCGCTGGAAGATGTTTCCGTCAAGGAATACCTGGCGCAGGACATCACACCGGCGTCAATCATCGAAGCCGTAGCCGAAAGCTTCCGGATACCCATTGACGAACTCCTGGGGCGCAAACGTGACAAGGAAACGTCCATGGCGCGCCGACTGGCGATGTACCTTATCCGCCAGGAGACCAACTGTTCCCTGGCTCAGATAGGGAAGGAAATCGGCAACCGTGACGCCGCCTCCGTGACGTCCGCCTGCAAGCAGATCGCAGAGACAATCACCTCCAATCCCTTCATCAAGCGCAAGATAGAGGACGTGCAGCGCCAGATATCACCTCAGACCCGCCAGAACAACTAGCCCGCCTCTTTCCGGCGCCGCAACGGTTCCTCAATTTTTCCACAATATTCCACCAGACTGCTGTTGTTGTATCAGGAGTTTTTCCCGTTCCGGCCCGTCCTGCCTCTTTCCCCGGTCCTGACATCCCGTACAATCCTGACGGTGCGGCCTGATTTGAGGACTATTTTGTCCTGATATTGTGGTTGTTTTGTGTTTATCATGGTACCGTATTGCGTTTAGCCACGCTGACCTACTTTATACCCGGATTCACGCTATAAACTACGTAGCAATTGCTTATTATTACTGCTGTTATTACTTATACGTAAATGCTATTGTTGTATAATTGATTTAAGGTATTACGATGTTCGATAAAGCAGATATAAGAGTAAAAGCCGGAGACGGCGGTGACGGGTCCGTTAACTTCCGCCGGGAGAAGTTCGTGCCGTTCGGGGGACCGGACGGAGGTGACGGCGGTGACGGCGGGAGCGTAGTCGTGAGGGCCGACAGGGAAGTAGACGACCTGAGGAACTACCGTCACAAGCGATCATTTACCGCGGAGAGGGGGCTGCCGGGGGGCAAGAACCGGAAGCACGGCAAGAGCGGCGCAGACTTGATACTGAGAGTGCCGACGGGGACGATCGTGACGGGCATAGAGGTAGACGGGACGAGGACGATGCTCGGGGACCTGAAGAGAGATGGAGAAGAAATTATCGTGGCGAAAGGCGGCAGGGGAGGGATGGCAAACGTTCATTTCACGTCCTCGATCAACCAGGCGCCGCATATTGCGCAGAGGGGAGAGGAAGGGGAAGAGCGGAGGATCGGCCTGGAGATGAGGCTGATCGCGGACGTAGGCATCATCGGGTATCCCAACGCGGGCAAATCGACGCTTCTAACCGCGGCATCGGCGGCCAAGCCGAAGGTAGCTGACTATCCGTTCACCACGCTGGAGCCGGTGCTCGGCGTCGTTGAGATCGGGCAGGAAGCGTTCGTCTTGGCGGAGATACCGGGACTGATCGAGGGCGCGCATACGGGAAAAGGTCTCGGTCATGAGTTCCTGCGGC
Organism: uncultured Dehalococcoidaceae bacterium; assembly: GCA_964589285.1. Taxonomy (GTDB): domain Bacteria; phylum Chloroflexota; class Dehalococcoidia; order Dehalococcoidales; family RBG-16-60-22; genus DAOUEG01. The sequence continues at coordinate 4,990 of CAZPSP010000043.1, forward strand.
ACGCGATGAGAACGCGGATATTCATCCATCTCATCGGGGGAGATGCGGAGAACCCGATCGACGATATGCTGAGCGTAAATGACGAGCTGGTCAAGTACGATCCAACCATGGCGGCGCGGCCGCAGATAGTGGCGGTCAACAAGACGGACATACCGGACGTGAAAGAGCGTCTGAAGGAGATACGCAAGGAACTGACTGAGGCCGGGGTCAAGGCGCACTATATCTCAGCGAACACGAGGGAAGGCGTGGACATGCTCATGGCAGAAGCGCTGGCATTACTAAAGACCGTGGGAGAGCCGGAACAACCGGTACCGGAAGAGGAGATAAAGGTCTTCAGGCCGAAGCCGAAAGAGGAACGCTACCGAATAATCAGAGAACTGACCGACGAGGGCATGGTCTACCTGGTAGAAGCGCCGGAACTGGAGAGGCTCTACGTGGCAGCCGGCGCGGGACCGGGAGAGCTCAAGGGGCAGATAGTCTTCCAGTTACAGCGCATGGGAGCCTGGAAGGAACTGGAGAAGATGGGGATACAGAAGGGCGACCTGGTCAAGAGCGCCGGGATCACATGGGTGTGGTAAAGGCATGAAGATAGGCGTGCTCGGCGGGACTTTCGATCCCGTTCACAACGGCCACATCATGATGGCGGAGAAGGCTAGGGACAGACTCGGGCTGGACCGGGTGCTGCTGATGCCGGCCGGCCAGCCGATGTCCAAACCGGGCAGAACGATCACCGCGGCAGAGCAAAGGCTGGCGATGCTGGAACTGGCGGTGGAAGGCAGGCCGGGGCTGGAGGTATCGAGGATGGAAATCGACCGCCCGGGGCCGACCTACACGTTTGAAACCCTTACGGAGTTGCGCAAGTGCGCGAATGAGAACGATGAACTCTATTTTGTACTCGGCATGGACAGCCTCGAGCAGATAAAGGACTGGAGAAGGCCGGGAGAGATAATAAAGCGGGCGAAAATAATTACCATAACGAGGCCGGGATACCCGGAGCCGGACATGAAGGAACTGGAAAAAATGGTGCCGGGCATCACGGAGAAGACCGTGTTCATCGAGGGAATGGAAACAGATATCAGCGCCACGGAAATCCGGGCAAAGGCGGCACGAGGAGAAAGACTGAGGGGGCTCGTACCGGAGAAGGTGGAAGAGTATATAAAAGGAAACGGATTATACGAGAGGAGAGGTCAGATGAAGGCAGTCGGCATCGTGGGATCACCGAGGAAAGACGGAAACACGAGGGTGCTCGTCGACCATTGCCTCAAGGCGATGGCGGAAGAAGGGATCGAGACGGAGACGATACCGCTGGCGGGCATGACTATCAGCGGCTGCCGGCACTGCGAGTACTGCCACGAACACCCGGGAGAGTGTTCGATAAAGGACGACATGCAGGCGGTCTACGAGAAGATGAAGTCGGCGGATGTCATTATAGTGGGGTCGCCGGTGTATTTCGGGAGCGCAACGGCGCTGGTCAAGGGGCTTTTAGAAAGGGTCGGTTTTTGCGGAAGGGGCAGCCTGGCGGGAAAAGTTGGGGGACCGCTGGTGGTGGCGCGGCGCGCGGGGAAGAATTTCACATTTGCGGAACTGATGATATGGTTCCACATCATGCAGATCGTCAATCCGGGGTCGACGTACTGGAACGTCGGGATCGGCCGGCAAAAGGGGGAAGTGGAGGAAGATGAAGAGGGGATGATGACGGCATGGAATTTTGGGAAAAATGCGGCCCGGGTGGTGAAAAAACTGGGGTCGTGAAAAAGCCGGGACAACACGGTCGTAGCAAAAAGGTATCAACCATCGGAAAAGGGCGGAGAAGGGCTAAAAAACGCATTACAGCGCGTCCAGCTTCGGGTAACGGGGGCAGGGAAGGCGCTAAAATTACAGCGGCGAAAAACAATCGGGACAACATGCCGGAAGATTACATAAAACAACTGGAACCGCTGGTGGGGAGAGAGTTCGGCCCGGACGTATATTTCATAGAAAAGGGAATGGTGGAGCGGTTTATGGAAGCGACGGGCGATGACGACCAGAGGTGGAAAGAAGAAACACCGCCGACGTTCCCCATCGTCCTCGTACCGAAGCAGCTGCTCCATGAGCTGTACAATGCACCGATACCATTACCGCGATTCCTTAACGGAGGCAACGAGTACACCTACTCAAGGCCGATAAGAGCAGGAGACACGATAAGCGTCTACGCGAAGTTAAGGGGAGTAGAAGAGAAATACGGAAAGAGCGGGCGGGTCATCGTGATGAGAACGGAGCAGGAATACATCAACCAGCGGGGAGAAACAGCGGTAAAAGGGAAGCATACCTACCTGCGATTTTAGGATGAAATTCGAGGACGTCTGGATAGGAGAAGAACTACCGGCGGCAGTCCACCGTCCGAAAACGATGGACCTGGTGAAATATGCCGCGGCTACCGGAGATTATTACCAGGCGCATTATGATAAAGACATCGCCTTAGAAATGGGGCTGCCGGGAGTCATTGTGCAGGGAGGTCTGGTACTGTCGTACCTGGAAAAGATGGTCACAGAATGGATGGGGAATGGCGGAAAGCTGGAGGAACTGGGAGGAAGTTACCGGGGAATAATGCCAGTCAATGAAGAGATATTCTGCCACGGAAAAGTAGGGGAGAAGAAGGAAGAGGAAAAAGAGATAATCGTAGAACTGTGGGCGGAGGACGCGACAGGAGAGAAGAAAGTCAGGGGAAAAGCGGTGATACGGGCCGTGAAATGAGCGTAAATAATGCGTAAAGAAGCAAAGTCGGAATAGCGTAAAAGAGGAACAGCGGAAATGCGCAAATGAGCAAGAGAAACGACGAAGGAAGAAATCGAGGGGTTTTTCAGGGAGTACGAGGGAATGTTCAACCGCGGCATCGCCGACCCACCGGCTGTTAGAACCCAGGGATACGCATTCCAACGGAACATCGGGACGAAGGGAATGAGCATAAAGGGAATCGAGATAAACTCACACAAACAGACTGCACAACATGGAAAGGTACACTGGGACTCAAAGTACGAAAACAAGGACGGGGAAGAGATACGAATAGAGTTCGATGTGACCTATCTCCTGCAGAAAAAAGGGGGAGAGTTGAAGATATTAGGCTATATTACCGGAGACGAGCAGAGTGTACTCAAAGAGCACCTATTATGACGCAGATGCGTGTCTGCGTACCTGCGCAACAGCGCATAAGATGAAGCTATCGAAGGCTTGGATATTCAGTAAATACGCAGTAACGTAATTGCGCAATTAAACTTTACGGGCAACCACAGCCAGGAAATCGCCGCCCTCCGAAAAGGGCGTACCATCAAAGTCATTCCAGACAACATCCAAGGAAAACCCGTTCTTTTCGAGGACTTCTTTGATCGCATTAATATCATAGTCGTGGAACCAGAAACGGTAGACGGACGAGCCATCTACATCCGCCACAATGTACTGGTTGCAGAATACATCGTGATCGGGGTAGTCGAACCCCTCTTCGAGGACGAGGTGGAGACCGGGTTTCCAGAGGCCGCCTTCAGTGACATACCAGCGGTTAGAAGCAGCGGTCCTTTTCCTGTGGGCGCGGGTGGTGACGTCGAACAGGAGCAAGCCGTGCGGTTTCAACGAGGCACGTATGTGAGAGAGAAGCTCGGCGAGGACATCGTCAGAAAAAGTATTTAACTCACCGTAAGACTGGAGAACGGCATCGAACTCTGATTCGTAATCGAGGTGAAGAAAATCTATCTGACGGTAATCGATCGCAAGTGCTGATTTCCGCGCCTCCTCAATTGCGTAGTTGAGGGAATGCGACGAGATATCCACACCGGTGACGTTCAGGCCATTCCTGGCAAGGCGCAGGGAGTAGAGACCGGGTCCGCAGCCGAGGTCGAGGAGGCGGTCGCCGGGGTTCAGGACGCCGGAAGAGACGAGGTTCTCCGCCTGGGCATCGATGCGTGCCGGGGCCCGGCTGGCGGCTTCGACGGAGGGATCGAGATGGAACTTCAGCAACTGTGTGGAGATATAGGGATCGTCCCAGAACGGGGCATTGCCCGGCTCGAACAATGCGGGTCGTTCAGAGTACCTTCGTGCGGACTTGAGGAACTCCGTAAAAGCGTAATGACTCAATTATCAGCCTCCCATAATAGCAGGATATGAGCGAGTGCCATTTCTGAAGAAAGACCTTCAAGCGATAAAAAGCACCGAGAACAAACACCGGCGGATATAAGTATACCACGAGGGGCGGGGGGAACACCGTTCCTTTGACAGGTACCGTATGCGGCGATATCATGTGTATCTATGGAACGCGTGAGAAAGCGGCGCAGTTCCCCAAAAGAGCAAGTGCGCAGTTGATGAAATGGGAAAGTACGAAATCTTGGAACACACGGCGGACGCGGGTATCCAAGCCAGCGGCAGTACCCTGGCGGAGGCCTATGGCGCGGCGGCGGAGGGCATGTTCTCCATTATCACGGACCCGGACAAGGTAAGGGAGGCAGAAACGCGGAAAGTGGAGATCAACGCGGACGATCCGCAGGCGCTGCTCTTCGAGTGGCTCAATGAACTGCTATACGAGTTCGAAGTACATGGTTTTCTGTTGCGCACTTGCGAAATTAAGGAATTCTCGGATACCCGGCTGGTCGCGGAGTGCCGCGGAGAGGCATATGATCCCTTACGGCACGAGATATACACCGGGATAAAGTCCGCCACGTATTATGAGATGGACGTGGACCGGGACAACAACCGAGTCAGGGTGATATTCGACGTGTAGGAGACGATGGAATGCCGCGCTGGGAAGGGACCCTAGAGAAGATAGATGATTACCGATGGATGATACCGAAGGATTTTCGAGCCGGCATGCGTGTGCCTGGTCTCATTTACGCAACTGAGGAAATGCTCAACCAGATACTTGACGACCGGGCGCCGGAGCAGGTGGTCAACGTGGCGATGCTGCCCGGCATCACGGGCTACTCATTTGCCATGCCGGACATCCACTGGGGGTATGGTTTCCCCATCGGGGGCGTGGTGGCCCTGCGTGTCAATGACGGGGTCGTATCGCCGGGCGGCGTAGGGTTCGACATCAACTGCGGCGTCCGTGTGCTGTGGACCAGCCTTACGCGCGATGACATATTGCCTAAGGTCGACATACTGGCGGATGCGCTGTTCAACTCGGCGCCTTCCGGCGTCGGCTCCAAGGGCGCGGTCAAGGTATCTGCCAAGGAACTGGAAGAAGTGATGACGAAAGGTTCTCGCTGGGCGGTAGAGCGGGGTTACGGGAGGCCGGAGGACCTGACAACCACGGAAGAGAACGGCGAGATGAAGGGAGCCAATCCGGACCGGGTCGGGCCGAGGGCGCGGGAACGAGGGCTGCCGCAGGTGGGAACGCTCGGGTCCGGGAACCACTTCCTGGAAATAGCATACGTGGACGAGATCTACGACAAGGACACGGCGGCGACGTACGGGATACAGGAGAGCGGCCAGGTCATGGTCTACATCCACTGCGGGTCCCGCGGCCTCGGGCACCAGGTGGCGGACGACTATATCAAGGACATGGTGAAAGCCATGCACAAGTACGGCATCAGCCTGCCGGACAGGCAGCTCGCCTGCGCGCCGGTCAACTCGCCGGAGGGGCGCCACTACCTGGCTGCGATGCGCTGCGCCGCCAATTACGCCTGGGCCAACCGGCAATGCATCACCCATGCGGTGCGGGAAGCGTTCTGCCGGGCGATGGGAGTGGGGGAACGGGAAGCAGGTCTCGGGCTGGTATATGACGTCGCCCACAACATCGCCAAGATAGAGGAGCATACCTGGAACGGTGAAAAAGAGACGTTCTGCGTCCATCGCAAGGGGGCGACGCGGGCGTTTCCGGCCGGCCACCCGGAGGTACCGGAGAAGTATGCGCGGGCGGGGCAGCCGATCCTCATTCCCGGAGACATGGGGACGATGTCCTACATCCTGGCCGGGACGGAAACGGCGATGAAGGAGACGTTCGGATCGACATGCCACGGTGCGGGGAGGCGGCAGAGCCGGGCGGCAGCGATGAAAGCCGCGTCCGGGCGGGAAGTACTCGAGGACATGAAACGGCGCGGTGTAACGGTGCGGGCGGGCAGCCTGCGCGGCCTGGCGGAAGAAGCGCCGGGGGCGTACAAGGACGTGGAGTCGGTAGTAGACGTCGCGCACGGGGCCGGCATATCCAGGAAGGTGGCGAGGACCCGGCCCCTGGTGGTGGTAAAAGGGTAGGGGAGTAACGCGGAGAGCATAATATCGAAAGACGTTATAACAGGCATGCAGTTTGAGCCTGATATTACGATACTCGATATACCATAATTGCTACCATAGAAATGACATAATGTCGTTCCGGGGAGTTTACGGCGGGTAGAAAAAGACCGTTCCCGGGTTCGTCTCATGCAGAACCATTCCGGAGGCCGCCAACTGACTGTATCGACAGACGATAGAACGCGCGTGACGCCACGCCTGATATAACGACAGGCGATATATCAATGCTGCAGTGAACAAAAACCACCCAACCACCCTTAAAAGTAAGGCGAAAGATCTTATTGAGGCGGAATCAGGACGACCATTGCCGGCCCCCGGGCGAGATGCCCGCGCTGCCTCGAGGCAATGTTTCCTGATGTAGAAAGCAACCTGGTGTATTATAACGTCTGCCGATATAATACAGGCTTAAAACCACCACTTTTCAGCTATATTACGGCCGGCGATATAGTCCATTTGGGGCATGGTTGTCCGGGCATCAGGAAAAGCGGTAGGATGAGAGCGAGAGGCTTATGCAATGGAACCCAGATTTCAGGCGGGAGACCGGGTCAGGCTCATTACGCTGTATGACGGCATGGGGCGTAGAGACCCGCGGGTGGAGGAATGGATCGGGCTCACGGGAGAGGTTGCCGCGCGGTATTATGCCTCGTTCAGCGAGGTCTGGGAGAAGACGCTGAAGCCGGCGGACACGTACTGTTATGACGTCCGGCTGGACGGCAGCGGCGAGACCGTGCGGGGCATCCCGGAAGCCGGACTCGAAGCCGCGCCGTTTTCCGCAAAAGAGTAACCGCGCAGGTGCGCCGTCAATCGCGGATAATCTTGCTTTCTTCCTTGACGTACTTCGAAGCCAGCGTGCAGTGGACGAACAATATCGGCTTGTCCACGCGCTTGAACTCGAGCGGGCAATGGACCATGCCGGCGGGTATGTAGACGGTGGTCGGCACGGTTATCCTGTAGAGTTCGCGTTCTTTGCCCAGCCCCAACTCGATGTCCGCGCCCAGTTCGCCCATGTTATCGGGGTCGAAGGACATGAAGTAGAGGTACATGTCGAAGTCGTGGAAGTGGGGATAGTCCTCCATGAGGGCAGGTTCCGTGATGCGCAGGAACATGATGGTGAAATTCGAGTTGTATTCCCGGTCGCCCGTGTAGACGAATTCCGGGCCGTACCCGCCGGTGGCGACTGGCTTCTGGATGACAAAGCGTTCGTACTTTCTCTCCGGCATAGTTCCTCCTTCAAGGAGCGGTTACATCATACTACCACGTCTTCGTGGCGGATACACAAACCCCTTGGCCGGGCTGTGATCGTCTATGATAGGATAGTCGTATGAACGGCATCATCGATACGCACGCACATCTCGACGAATACGAGGACATCGACGCGGTGGTCCGGCAGGCCAAAGAGGCTGGGCTGGCGGCGGTCATCGGGGTAGGTCTGGATATACCTTCGAATGAGAAGGTCCTGGACATCGCGCCGCGATACCCGGACTTCGTCTATCCAGCGGTCGGATGGTATCCGTCAAACGTAGCGGCGCTGGAGGCGGACGAAAACCTAGCGTGGCTGGACACCCACCTGGATAGGGCGTTCGCGATAGGGGAGATCGGGCTCGACTACCTGGGCAGGATACGGGAGAAGGTCCCGAAGGAGCTGCAGAAGAGCGTCCTGGCGGACCTGCTGGGGCTGGCGGTCAAGCACGGCAAACCGGCCCTGCTCCACACGCGATATGCCTGGAAGGACGCGTTATTCATCGCTGAGAGGGCCGGAGTAGTCAAAGCGGTGTTCCACTCCTTTACGGGGCCTTCCAGCGTGCTGACGGGCATTCTGGCGCGAGGATACTGCGTTTCAGTAACGCCGGCGGTGGAGTACAACCCGGAAATGCAGCGAGTGGTGAAAGAAACGCCGCTGGAGCACCTGCTGCTGGAGACGGACTGCCCCATCGTGTTCAAGGCGGAGAGAACGGTTGATGAGCCGCCCGCGACGCCCGCTGACCTGCGGAGGACGCTGGCCGGAGCGGCACGACTGAAGGGGATCAGCGAGGAAGAACTGGCGGCAGTGACGACGGAGAATGCGAAGAGGCTGTTTGGGCTAGTTTGAGTAGTCGTATTCAGTTGTTCCCCAATTACCGGTGAACATGTCCCCCAGCCAATGGAAATACTGGACAACAAGGGGATCGTTCAGACCATATTCCTCTCGTAATCGAGTGATTTCCTCAAACGACATAGTGATGGTACCGTCCGGGGCAGGCAAGTATATTATCGGCCCGGGAGCGAACCGGTAAACGGAAAATACCATCACGGAAACGATGATAAACAACGATGAGGTAATTGGCTGTTCTCTTTGCCGCAAAGGCTGCCAGTCTCATTACAACCTCAACAAACTAATGCTGGGAGGAGTATTCGTTGCTAAAGCAACTCCCCTATTTACGGTCTTGTGACCTGATTATAGCACCAGGGTCCTATATGTCAAGTAGAAAACGATTGTGATGTCACTACGATGCGCGCTCAAAGAGTATTGACAATATGCCTGAAGGGTAGTAAGATATTCAGAAAGTAGGACAGTAGGAAAGAAAGAATGTCGGAACTGGTTCAAATAAGGAAGAAAGCACAGTTGACGCTGCCGGCGTCGGTGAGGAAGGAACTCGGGTTGGAGGAAGGTGACTACATGGAGGTGCGCGTCGACGACGGGGAAGTCATCCTGCGGCCCAAGAAGCTGATCGACAAGTCCCAGGCGTGGTTCTGGACGAGGCGGTGGCAGGAAGGGGAGCGGGAGGCCGAAGAGGATATCAAAGCCGGCAGGGTTTACACTTACCCAAACGCAGAGGCCGCCATAGAAGCATTGGAAAAAGCCGCGAGGGAAGCCGAGAACCAGCCGGAGAATATACGGTAGATGCCGCTGGAATTTACCGAGCGTTTCAACCGGAATTACAGCCGTCTCCAATTAGATATTCGCATCAAGGTACAAAAAGCCCTTCGCTTTCTGGAGATAGACTTCCGTCATCACGGATTACGCAGCCATCCTGTCCGGGGATATCCGGGAGTTTATGAAGCCTATGTCGATCAAAAATATCGCCTGACCTTCCAGAGGCGAGGTGATGTCTTCATCCTGCGCAACGTGGACAACCACGATGAGTGCCTGAAAAACCCGTAGAACGCAGTTGCGCAACTGCGATAATGCTCAGCCTTCCCCTGGTGGAGCGTACATCTCGTAGTAGCCCGCGAGCTTCCCGGTCTTGTCACGGACGCTCCGGATGTAGGCACGGTGGGTGGGCTTATCAACGTAGAGGATCTCGTCCTCGCCGGCTTTCAGGCGCTCCACGTAATCAAGGATTACCTGGCGAGAGTGATCATTGTGGCAATGGAACAGGCTCTTGCCCGTGATGTCTCCCCATTTGGCGTAATTGCGCTTTCCGGCTTCGTTCAGGTAGCGGATGGTATGCTCCAGGTCTACCAGCACGATAGAGTAGGGGATATTGTCCAGCAGTAAAGTCGGTATTTCATAAGGTTCCATAGGTTCCTCATCTTACTGCTTTTCAGGAGAAGATGTCCAGCTAGAGCAGCCCCGCCGAAAGCCCCAGCCCGACCAGCACCAGCAGAACGCCGATGACGTAACGCAGCGCGTCGATGGTGATTTTCTTGATGAAGCGTGAACCGATGAGAGAGCCAATCATGGCGGCGCCGGCGGCCGCACCGACCAGTCCCCAGGAACCGAAATCTATGGCCGTGAAACTGCCGGCATAGAAGCTGGCGCCGTAGACGATGAGCCGCACCAGGTCAACTCCCACTGCGATGACGCTGTTCGTGCCGATGAACACATCGGACTCAATTCCGGTCTTGACGAGGAACATGGAACGGAACGCTCCCTGGTTCCCGGAAAGCCCGCCGAAAAAGCCCGAGAGTACACCGCCGACCGGGAGATATTTTGGTTGAAATGAGAGCTTACGAAGGCGCGGAAGCAGGTCGAAGACGGCAAAGCCGAGAATGATAACTCCGATGGCTATCTTTATCGGGGTTATTTCAAAAGTGCGGGAGCCGAGCGTGTAATCATAGAGAACGGGCAGGCCGGAAAGCTCACCGAGAAGCCAGGCGCCGGGTATGGCGGCGAGGACGGCCGGAAGGCCGAACCGCAGGACGATCCCCCAATCGGCATATTTACCGACCAGTGCGAGGCGGAAGACGTTGTTGACGAGGTGAACGACGGCCGTCGCGGCGATGGCTACCTGGACCGGGAAGAACGCGATAAAGGCGGGGAGGAGGAGCGTGCCCAGGCCGAACCCGGAGAAGAACGCCAGAAAGGCCGCGGCCAGGGCGGTGACGGACACGATGAAATAGGCCACATCACTCTCCTTCCGGGAGTACTGCTGCCACCGGGACGCAGTTCATGGTTGTCCAGTTTATCACCCGACGTACGGATGTCAAGGAGGGAGCAGTTCCGGAATTCCCCACCTGCGAAGTTGCGCAAGTGCGATATCCTAGCTTTACGCCCGCGGGCCTCATTCCCGGAACCAGGAATTACTCCACCGCGACAGGCTCGCGCTTGATTCCACTTCTATCCAGCAGGCCCATTTTCTGGTGCTTCCGGTATTCCCTGAGGATAAAAGCCCCGGAGAACAGGACCCCCACGACATCCGAGGCCGGCATACAGAGCCAGATCCCCAGCTCGCCGAAAAGATACGAGAACAGGTACAGGAACGGCAGGAAGACGACGAACTGCCGGAGCAGGGACAGCACCAGGGCTGTATTGCCCCGTGAAAGGGCCTGGAACGTGGTCACGACCAGGATCGCGGGGCCGATAAAGACCATGCTGGAAAGCATTATCCTCATGGCGGGGACTGAAATGGAGATGAGTTCTTCTTCCTCCGCGAAGATACCGATTATCTGAGGAGCGAACACTTCCATGCCGATGGTGAGTACCGCCAGGAGCGCGGTGACGCCGATGGTAGCTTTTACGAAAGCGCTCCACAGGCGTTTGTAGTTGCCTTCTCCGAAGCAGTAGCCGACAACCGGCAGCAGGCCCTGGGAAATGCCCATCACCGGCATGAAGGCGAAGTCCGAAACCCTCATCACGATGCCCACGGCGGCGACCGTCATGGAACCGTAAGAAGCGGCCACGACGTTGAAAAGCGCGAACACGAGACTTTCCGTCAACTGCAGTACGGATGAAGGCGCCCCGACATGGTAAATGTCCCCGATGAGGCGCAGTTTCGGTATGATGTGCTTGATCCTGATGCGATAGGACGTATTGCCCCAAAAAAGGAAGAACAGGCCCATCAAAGCCGCGAAGCCCTGGGCGATGACCGTGGCCCAGGCGGCGCCGGCGACCTTCATTTCCGGAAACGGCCCGATGCCCTGGATCATGAGCGGGTCCAGGATGATGTTGATAACGGTGGCCGAGATCATGATGACCATGGGTTTCACGGTATCTCCGGAACCGCGCAGCAGGCTGCTGACGAGGATGGCGAAGATCATCAGCGGGGCGCCCCATGACGTGATGGTAAAGTACTGCCGGGCGAAATCCATGAAGTCCGCTTTGGCCCCGATGAGCCGCAGTACATCATCCGCCAGGAACAGGGCGATGAGGACGAACACGAGTCCCCAGACCGCGCTCAGGAAAAATATCTGACCGGCCACGCGGTTGGCTTCGTCCGTTTTTCTTTCACCGAAGCGGCGCGACACCAGCGCCCCGATGCCCGTGCCGGTGCCTCCCCCGATAGCGTAGAACAGTATCTGGTAAGGGAAGACGATGGTGAGGGCGGCGATGGCTTCGTGACCGATCCTGGCCACCCAGATGGTATCGACGATGTTATAGAGCGTGGTGGATATGGTTGCAGCGATTCCCGGCAGGCTCAAGGCAATCAGCAGCCTGCCCAGCGGCGCCGTTCCGAGACGCTCGGTATGTCTTTTCATATTCTCCTCTCATAACACAGACGCGTGCCCTGTCAGAGGCACGAAGGGAAACAACGGCGGGAATCGCCCTGTTCAGGGGATAACGGTCAGACCGTTCCGAAAAAAAGCGCACGAGTAATCCAGGAAAGATCGGTCGGAAACGGTTGCCTGGCCCGGGAAAGCCTGTTCAGGCGGATATCAGTAGGTCCAGGCGGCGCTGGAGAGTCCGTCCATCAAGACTGGCAGGGCGATACAACTGCCGGGGAAGATAAATATCTGTGTTACATTCATATCGCCCTTTACTCTCCGGAATATCGGAAGCAAAGTTATTATACTACTAATGATGTGTAAATGCTATAGTTCAGAGCCACA
>CAZPSP010000044.1:0-16962 GCA_964589285.1 uncultured Dehalococcoidaceae bacterium
CCACTGTTATCGTCCCGCCATGAGCTTCGACGAAGCGCTTGGTGATGGTCAACCCCAGGCCGCTCCCGCCGGTGGACCGTGCACGCGATTTATCCACCCTGTAAAACCTGTCAAAAATGTGCGGCAGGTCTTCCGGGGGGATACCTTCTCCGGTATCCGCAACCTTGATCTCCATAACGGAACGGTTGATGCCGGTGCTGACGGTTATCGTGCCGCCGGCGGAGGTATGCTCGACGGCATTGTTAATAAGGTTGTTCAGTATCTGACGCAGGCGATACGGGTCTGCATTGACAGCGGGCAGCTCGTCCGGAATATCCATGATAAGCTCGATGCCGCGGCTGGCGGCTTTCGGCTGCATGCCGGAGATAGAATCAGTAATGATCTCCCTGGCGTCTACAGCATCGGCGACCAGTTTCAGCGCCCCGGCATCAGCCAGGCTGAGTTCCTGGAGGTCGGCGACGAGACGGGACAATGTATCGGCCTCTTCACTGAGGGAATGGATGGTGGCTTCATCGGGTTGAACGAGGCCGTCGCTGATGGCTTCAAGGTAGCCGCGAAGGTTGGTAAGGGGCGTTCTTAATTCGTGGGCGATATCGGCTACCAGGTGGCGGCGCTGCGTCTCCATGTTCTCCAGGTTTTCCGCCATTGAATTAAAAGATGCGGCCAGTTCACCCATCTCCGTCCTGGTGTCACACTCAACGCGGTGGGAAAGGTCCCCTTTACCGAATTTCCGGGCGGCATTGGTCAGCGCGCGGACCGGGGCGAGGATCACCCGGGAGAGGATGCCTGTGACAAGCAGGGCTGCTAATACCGCGAACAAACCGCCCCAGAAGAAAAAGCGGAAAATGCCGTTGTAGGCGATCTGGAGAGCGGCATTGTTGATGTCGGACTGTTCACCGACGATATAGAGCGTCCCGATGGTCTCGCTTACCAGCCAGCCGGTGGCGGGCGATTGGGCGGCGGAGAGAAGCGTGGCGCTGCTTTCCCCTTCATATTTATCACCGATGAGTTCGTTATCCGAATCGACCACAACGGTGCCTTCGGTGTCAGTGATGATAATACGGCGTCCGTAAAGATTGCCCATCTGTTCAACGAACGGCTGAACGGTATCCCAGGAACGGGCTATCTGGAAGACGCGGCTGAGTTCGTTCTCGACCCGGCGGTCCTGAATGGCTTGTAACTGTGCTTCCACCCGGCTGAGTTCGCGGTGTGTGGCGCGGTAGGCGAACAGAAAAGCAGTTCCGACAATGATAAGGATGATAACAGTGAACGCTGCCAGAAGTCTGAAATATAAACTATGAAACATTACTGCTTTCAAGGAGCTTGTAACCCGCTCCATAAATGGTCTTGATGTAACGCGGATGGCGCGGGTCAGGCTCCAGTTTACGGCGTAGTTTCAGTATGTGGACATCTATCGTCCGGTCGAAGCCGTCAAAATCGAACCCCATGGCGTTCTCGATGATTTGAGCGCGGCTGAAGACCCGGCCCGGTTCCCTGACAAGCACGCCCAATATCTTGAATTCCACCGGCGTAAGGTTCAACGGCTTTCCTTCAAGGTACGCCTCGTGCTTAAGAAAATCGACGACGAGGTCGCCCAGTTCGATTTTGTCCGGTCCGCGTTCTCCGGGCATGCGGCGCAGGACGGCGCGTACCCGGGCGGCGAGTTCTCTCGGGCTGAACGGCTTGGTCACGTAATCATCCGCGCCGAGGTCCAGCCCGGTCAGCCGGTCGTCATCGGTGGAAAGCGCGGTCAGCATGATGATGGGGACATCAGACTCGCCCCGCAGGGTACGGCAAATATCGAGGCCGCTGATGCCGGGCAACATGAGATCCAGCACGATGAGGTCCGGTTTGATCTCCCGGGCCATCTGCAGGGCGGTCGTGCCTTCATAGGCGGTGGCGACCTTATAACCGTCCCGGGCAAGGTACATTTTTACCAGTTCAACCGTTTTGGCATCATCATCGACGACGAGGATCTTCTTACCGGACATAAAACTTCTCCTGGTTTCAGTGTACCAATTTTACGGCACAAATGTTAACTTATTATTAAACCAAGACCGGGAGAAATCACAGAAGCGATTTCTCCCGGTCCCCGTTATAAGATATGTTCCAGTCAGATTATTGGGTTACCGTTGGCTCTGCATCCGGTAAACACCAGCCTTGAAAGCCTCGCATACCGCCGCGATGCATCCGGCCGAACGGCATGTCTTTTCCAGCATTGAAGGGGCCGATGCTGATGTCCGGTCGTGCATCCAGCCAGGCCTGATATTCGTCAGCCTCCTCCTGGGTGATTATGCCTTCCTCGACCAATCTGTCCAAGATGGCCTGTTGGCGTTCCGCGTTCAATTCCCGTCTGGCTTGCTGGAAGGCGGATTTCAGCTCCTCGGTATCGAGCGCAGTCCCGGTATTTTCTTCGTAAATCTCAGCTATTTTGTCGAGAAGGGTATTCTCCTGTGCCTGTTCCTGCGGCAGCGTTTCATCGTCCTGGGCGGCCGCGATGGCCGCGCCTCCGAGCACTCCACCGATAACGAGTATCACGGCAACGGCCGTCAAAACCAGTTTCCTCCGTTTTGACATTCTTTCACCTCCTTTCGGTCCGGGTTTTGTCCTCAGGTTATCAGACAATTATTAACATCCGGTTAATATGGTTTCCTGTTTATGAGAGATTGGTCACACCAATACTGGGAAAGCTGCACTATAATATAGTTATCCTGAAAGAAATGGACCTCAAATGACCCAGACAACAGGACAAAAGAAGAAAGCCAGCATCCAGGTAACCGGGATGACCTGCGCCACGTGCGCCACGACCATTGAAAAGGTCCTCCGGGATACACAAGGCGTGGAAAAAGCGAACGTCAACCTGGCCTCAGAAAAAGCAACGCTTGAATACGACCCGGCAGTGATAGACGCGGATAAATTGCGGAAAGCTATCACGGATTCCGGTTACGGAGTGGCGACCCGGAAGACGGTGTTCTCGGTAGCCGGTATGACATGCGCGTCCTGTGTCAACCGGGTTGAACAAGCCCTCAAGAGCGTCCCCGGCGTTATTTTTGCCGCAGTCAACTTGGCCTACGAAACCGCCACCGTGGAATACCTGGACGGCACGACGGCGGAAGAACTCCGGAAGGCGGTGGAAAACGCCGGATACCGCCTCGGGGAAGAGACCGTGACTGTCGAGGATGTGACCGCGGCCTCAGACCGGGAAACTCGGAAAGTACGCAACAGGTTCATTTTTGCGGCGGTGCTTGCCGCCGCCATCATGGCGCTGATGTTCACGGCGGACTTCACGGGCAAGCCGTGGGTACTTCTGGCGCTCGCCACACCGGTACAGTTCTGGGCGGGAGCACGGTTCTACCGGGGGGCCTGGAGCGCGCTGCTGCACCGGACCGCGGACATGAACACGCTGATTGCCGTGGGGTCGTCAGCGGCGTATTTCTACAGTGTCGCGGCGGTTATCGCTCCCGGTCTGTTTTCGGGCGGCGGTATCGAGGTCCACCTCTACTTCGATACGTCCGCCATGATCATCGCCCTCATCCTCCTCGGACGTTACCTGGAAGCCAGGGCCAAGGGCAGGGCTTCCAACGCCATCAAGAAGCTCATCGGTCTCCAGCCGAAGACCGCTCTCGTGGAGCGAGACGGTCAGGAGAAGCTTGTTCCCGTTGAAGAGGTGCAGATCGGAGACATCGTGCTGGTCCGCCCCGGCGAGAGAGTGCCGGTGGACGGTATCATCCGTGAAGGGAACCCGAGCCTGGATGAGTCCATGGTGACGGGGGAAAGCCTGCCGGTGGAAAAAACCACTGGAGACGAAGTCATCGGCGCGACGATCAACACGACCGGCAGCTTCCGTTTCGAAGCGACAAGGGTCGGCGCCAACACCACCCTGGCACGCATTGTGAGACTCGTGGAAGAAGCTCAGGGCAGCAAGGCGCCCATCCAGCGGCTGGCGGACCTCATTGCCAGCTATTTTGTGCCGGCGGTCATCGGGGTCTCCCTGGTAACCTTCGCTATCTGGTACTTCCTCGGACCGCCTCCTTCTCTGACGTATGCGGTCCTTAACTTTATCACCGTCCTGGTCATCGCCTGTCCCTGCGCCCTCGGTCTGGCAACACCCACCGCCATTATGGTCGGCACGGGAAAAGGGGCGGAACTGGGCATCCTTATCCGCAGCGCGGAGGCGCTGGAACGGCTGTACCGTATCGATACGCTCCTGCTGGACAAAACGGGCACGCTGACCACCGGGCGGCCGGAAGTCACCGATATCGTTCCGGCGGACTCGATGAGCGTGCTCGACCTGCTGGCCGTCGCCGCGGCGGTAGAACATGATTCCGAGCACCCGCTCGGTCAGGCCGTGGTAAGGTCTGCTGAGGAGCGCGGGGTGGCTGTTCCCGGCTCGGCCAACTTTACTTCCTATCCCGGTCACGGCGCGGCGGCCACGGTCGGTGGGAAGATCGTATTCCTCGGCAATGTCGCCTTGATGAATGACCGCGGCATCAGCCTGGACGGCACCGGAGAGCAGGCGGACATGTTCCGGGAAAACGGAAAAACGGTGATGTTCATCGCCTCGGAAGGCCGGGTTCAGGGACTGATAGCGCTGGCGGATACCATAAAACCGGAAGCGCGGGACGTGATCGGCGTACTGAAGGAGCAGGGTATCGATGTCGTCATGGTGACCGGCGATAACCGGCGTACCGCCGAAGCGATCGCCCGGCAGGCAGGCATCGATAATGTCCTGGCGGACGTCCTGCCGGAAAACAAGTCTGAAGAAGTGAAGAAACTCCGGGACAGGGGCCGTACTGTCGCCATGGTCGGAGACGGCATCAACGATGCCCCTGCCCTGGCCCAGGCGGACGTGGGCATAGCCATCGGTACCGGGACGGATGTCGCCATGGAGACCGGGGACATCACGCTCATCAGCGGAGAATTGTCGGGCATCGCCAACGCCATCGCGCTCAGCCGGCGGACGATAAGAACCATCAAGCAGAACCTGCTCTGGGCTTTCGGTTACAATGTGGTCCTCATACCCATCGCCGCGGGTGTGCTGTATTTAGTGTTCAGCCGGGGCAACGTGCCGTCCGGTCTGAACTTTATCCTGGGAGATTACGGATTTCTCAATCCTATTCTGGCGGCGGCTGCCATGGCGGCCAGTTCCGTGACCGTGGTGATGAATTCCCTGCGGCTCAAGGGGTTCAGGGCGCCGGTTGAGGCCACCGTTCAGGAAGAAAGCAGTAATGAAGGAGGCGCTGTAATGGCCATAGACCCGGTATGTAAAATGACCGTCGATGAAAAAACCGCCGCCGCGGTTTCCGAATACAAAGGACAGAAATACTACTTCTGCGCGGTGGGGTGTAAGAAAGCCTTCGACCAGGACCCGGAAAAATACCTGAAGAGTTAAACTTCCTCTTGAGGAGCAGGTGAAGCTTCCGCCTGCGCCGGTCCCGCGGCGGCATTCCCGCCGGCCATTCTCCGGCGGAGGAACAGCAGCGCACCGATGGAGACGATGCCCAGGAGTGATACGCCGGTAAGGAACCATAAACTCGTAAAGATGTTCCACCACGGCGAGGATGGAGACTCGTCCACCTCCGGCAATTCGTTTTTCTCTTCTTCCTGGAGCTGTTCAAAGAGTTCCACCGGGATAGATTCCACATCGGTTTCGTCATCCGGCAGGATGAGAGACGGCGCATCGCCGGACATTCCCCCGGTGCCGTTATCCGAACTGATGCCGGACAGGTTATTACTGCCCTCGGGGATCGGTTCGACGACCGAAAACAGCAGCGCCGCAAGATTGTTCGATTCGTTCGATTCCACCAGCCGGTCCGCCTCATCCGCCGTTACGGTGAACCTGTAATTGCCCGGTGCGCCCCGCCACGTAAAGGTTATGTCCTGGCTTTCTCCGGGAAGGATCGGATTATTGACTTCCGGCGGCAGCGGCGTGCCGTTCACCGAGGCCGTGACCCTGGTGAGCCCGGCCTTTCCTTCTCCGTTATTGATCATGGAAACGGTAAAAGAGACCGTGGAACCGGCTTCAGCCGGGACCGGCGAGAGTGTGATGTTCTGGATACCGATGTCCGGAGCGGGAAGGGGAGCCAGTTTGTCATTATTGAGTTCCTTGCTCTCCAGGACGGTGTCCTGCTTGTCGATGAAAGCGCCGAACGAGTCCGGGATGACCTGAGCCTGCCAGGTAAACTTGCGGATAACAGTCTCGCCCGGTTCTATCTGGTTCACGTAGTGCTGACCGCGAGCCAGGCCGTTTACATAATACTCGATTTCCGTTTCTCCAGATGCGTCATTGCCCCGGTTCTCGATAACGGCGATCAGCGTCACGGTGTCGCCCAGTTGGGGAGTTTCCGGCGACCATATCAGGTTTTTTACGACCAGGTCCGGCGCCAGGGTTGAAAATTCAATGGACGTTTCATTGTTGGTCTCGTCGATCTCGCGAACGTAGTTATTGAAGTCAGCCGAAAGCTTGATCACGTGATCTCCGAAGGGGGCTTTCGTGGTGAACTCGATGCAATCGATCCGCCCCGTTTTCAGGCTTTTCACCGGCAGGGTGGCCAGCAGATCGCCATCGATATAGCAGGCAACATGAGAGCCCGGCGCCGTTCCCGGCCCGGCATTCGTTACATTGACGCTGATGGTGATTTCTTCGTCCATCTTCGGGCCGGCCGGAGTACAACTCGCCCCCGATATCTGGAAATCCACCGTGGGCGCGGGAATTATCGGCATGACGGAGATGGATTTGGTGTTGTTGGTCTCTACGCTTTCCTTGATACGGTCGCCATAGTCCAGGATGGCCTGAACGTTCAGAATGCGGTTCTTGGCCGTCATCGTGAACGTATGCTCCATGGCCTGCCCCGGTTCGATGGCATTGATCAGGCGCGAGAGATTGAAGTAATAATTCGTTTTTAAGGTAAGCTCGACGTTGTGAGCGGCGCTGGTGCCGGTGTTCTTGATGGTAACCTTGAATGAAACAGGCTTATCGACCTCCGGCGTGGCCGGTATGCACGCGATGCTTTGGAGAACCAGGTCTGGTATTCCAACCCCGGGAATGACGATGGTGGCGGTATTGTTGTCTTCTTCGGTTTCCAGCACCTCATCAGACGGATCGATGACAGCGGTCACCGTCTGGTTGCAAGAGCCGGGAAACCAGTTGTACTTTACGGTGGTCGAACTGCCGGGCGACAGCGGTTTGACCTGTTCCCGCACCCATCCGAGACCTTCCAGGTAACAGGAAAGCCAGGTTCCGTAAGATGCGCCCTGTCCCTGGTTATTGACGGTATAGGAAAGCGTGATGTTCTCCGTGTAGGAGCGTTCCGCGGGCGTCCAGGTTATGCCGTCGATGATGAGGTCCGGACCGGCGGTGGTGAACTCGATACCGAAGCTATTATTCGTTTCGCAGCTTTCCCTGGTGGTATTGCCGATATCGAGGTCCGCGCGGACGATATGACTGCCCGGCTGGGCGGCCCAGGAAATGGTGCGCTCGATGGTGGCCGTCGGGGCCAGGACCGGAATACTGAACCTGCCCCGTGAGTTGCCTCCGATGAATACCTCGTATTCGCCGTAACGGGATGACTGGCTGCCCTGGTTGGAGATAAGAACCGTGAATGTCACGGTTTCCCCGGCGGACACCGTTTCCGGTTCCCAGGTGATGCCCCGTATGACGAGGTCCGCGGCCAGCACCGAGAACGCGAGGGTCATCGTGTTGTTGGTCTCGGTGCTTTCATCAACGGTGTTCTCCGCATCCGCGGTCACGGTCAGAACGTGGTCCCCGGCCTCGGCTTTCCAGGTCAGGATGCAGGTGACGGACTCACCGGCGGAAATCCCGGCGATGTAGAGGGAATCGAGCGTCGTGTCACCGAGATTGAAGTCAAGCCGGCAGGGTGAGGAATCCGCGTTTCCGGCATTCTTGACAGTGGCGGAAAAGGTCGTGGTGGCTCCGATCGCCGGCGCCGTCGGGGGACCTGAAAGGGCCTCGACGGTCAGGTCAGGCAGCGGCATTTCGTCCGCGGCGGCCGGTCCGGCCACCGGAAGCAATACGTTTACGCCGCACAGGGCGCACAACGATATCAGTACGGTAACGCCGGTACAGGCCCGGCGCATACGGTCAAACATCTGAGACTAACCTTCACGTGTCGGTTATTCTCAGGATACAGTCACTGCGGCTTCGGCGAACAGGGTTTTACCTTTACTTCTGTAACGGTGATTTCACCCATCTTCGCGTGGCTAGATGATGCCTTCTCCGGCCAGTTTATCCATCTGTTCTTCGGTATAGCCGAGGTATGCAGACAGGATTTCCCGGGTGTTCTCGCCGAGGAACGGCGCGGGATAGCCGATGCCCCCCGGGGTCCGGGACATCTTGAACACGGAACCGGGGACTTTCACCTTGCCGGAGATCAATTGCTCGACCTCGATGATAGCGTCCCGCGCTTTAAGCTGCGGATCGTTGCAGACCTCGGAGAATTTGGGGACCTTGGAACAGGGTACGTCCGCTTCACGGAGTTTCTGCATGACTTCATCCGTGGTGTAATTGATGGTCCAGGAGGAAATGACATCGTTTATCTCATCGCGGTGCTTGACGCGGATGTTCTGGTTGGCGCCGAGCGGGCTGTCGATGAGGTCCTGGCGGCCCATCACGGTGTAGAGGCGCTGGAGCTGGGCGAGCACGCCGGCGGCGATAAAGAGGTCTCCGTCTTTTGTTTTATAGACATTGCAGGGGACCATGGCGGAATGCCCGTTGCCGAAACGCGGCGGTTCCATGTCCGCGAGGAAGCAGTAGGGAGAAAATTCAATGGAGGTCAATTGCCAGATAGCTTCCTGCATGGATATATCGATGACCTGGCCCTCACCGGTGCGGAGTTTATGAATGACGGCGGCGAGGATGGCGGTGGCGGCAAAGTGACCGGAACTGAAGTCCGCAGTGGAAACGCCGGTACGGACGGGCTGCTCCGGAAAGCCGGTCACGGCCGTCATGCCGCCCATGGCCTGGGCAACGGGATCGAAGCCGGGATAATCGCGGTAAGGCCCCGTCTGGCCGTAGGCGGAGATCGATGCATAGATCAGCGCGGGATTGAGGGCGCACATTGCCTGGCTGTCAAGGCCGAGTTTTTCCATGGTGCCGGGGCTGAAATTCTCCACCAGCACGTCTACTTTCTTGACGAGTTCTTTAATGATATCCCGGCCTCTCGGTGACTTCAAATCGATGGTAACGCTTTTTTTACCGCGGTTGAGGATGATGTAGGCGCCGCCCTCCAGCCCTTCCGTGTGAGGGAAATCGCTCCGGGTAAGGTCCCCGGAACCGGGGCGTTCTATCTTGATGATGTCCGCGCCGAAGTTTTTCAGCAGCATGGTACAGAACGGTCCGGAATATACCTGGGTGAAATCGAGCACTTTGATACCTTCGAGAACGCTGGTCATGTGAACCTCCTTCTGTTCGGGGCTTGCCGGCTGGAATACCGGGATATATCAGAGCGTTTTATATGAGAACTTGTTCACCTGATTATAGCCCTTTTCCGCACGGGCTATCAATTCCAGGCCTGTCTCGCCGGACGGCACCCGGTAAAACCTGCAAGGTAACACTCAACAAGAATGCGGGTAGAAATGGTATTGGCAGGCAAATGAACGGAGATATAATAGCACAATACAGGAACCAGTGAAGGAGCAGGAAATGGGCACGGCCAAAGAAGATACTATGGACTGCGTGCATTTCTGGATTATCGATACACCCCATGGACCGACAAGTACCGGCCGGTGCAAGTACTGCGGAATGACCAGAGAATTTCAGAACGTCTGGACGGACAGCTTTAACGAACACCAGGTGGCACCATCCAATGACGGTCGAGCCGCGCCGGAAAAAAGTTTGGTATAAGAATCAGGCGCTGTGAGCCTGATAATGACGGGCGCACTGTACCTGATATTTTTCCCTCGCGAGCGCACCACCCCGCTTTTATTGATAACGTCATGGACCTCAATTGATACGGCCTTGCCCGCCGGCGCCGGCTATCAAAAAAAGGCCGTTCCGTAATCCTCTATGTGTTTCACTATAAATCCATGCCCGCGTTCATACTAGACATATACCTAGCTTTTGATACGTAGCGGTACTGATTATGAGTAGTGCGAGGATACCGTATGATACTTTCTGATGAAGAAACATGCGGCGCCGTGCCTACTTTTGATACTGTTAGTTCTTGTTGCAGGATTTGCCTCTTCCTGCCTGGCACAGTCATACCAGCACCGCGAGGCCGGTTTCACGCTGGTCAGTCGCGGTGACTATGAGCAAGCCATCATTGAATTGACCACCGCTCTGGCTATCAATGACGGTGATGCCGAGGCGTACGCACAGCGCGCCCTTGCGGAATATAACCTCGGCCGCTTTGAGAATGCACTAAATGATTGCCGGGAGGCGCTGGCTATCGATCCCGGCCTTGTTTCTGCATATGAAACGAGGGCACGTATCTATTACGACATGGAACAATACGGGCTCGCTATCGAAGACCTTACCTCGGCCATCCGGCTCGCTCCGGCAGAACGCTCCTTATATACCACCCGCGGGCTGTCGTACCTGCGTGACGAACAATACGATAAGGCTGTCAGCGATTTTACCGCGGTGATAAAGCGCCAGCCGGACAACGCGAACCTGTATCAATACCGGGGAGATGCCTACATGGGAGCCGGTAACTTTGCCCTGGCGGCACAGGATTATTCAACCATGCTCGAACTCGATCCCGGTAACAATGCCGCGTATGTATATCGTGCGGCTGCTTATATCGCCGGGGAACAGTTCGATCTCGCGATAGCGGATTACACGAAAGCGATAGAAACCGGCGAGTTCGATAATACAACACTGTTCTCGGCGCGGGCCTATGCTTACGAACAAAGTTCTTTGCCCGGTAAGGCCATTGCCGATTACTCCAACATTACCGAGGTAGTCCCGGATGACGTCGCGGCCTTTTACAACCGTGGCAGTGTTTTTTTCAGGAACGGAGACTATGTTTCCGCCATCGAAGACATGGACCGGGTGCTTGCTATCCGGAGTGATATGGTCCCGGCATTGCAGATCCGGGCGTATGCCTATCAAACCATCGGGGATTCCGGGAAAGCCATCCGGGACCTGACAGAGATCATCCGCTTGACACCGGAAGACCCGGAAGCGTACTACAACCGGGCGCTGCTTTACTCCGGAATAGAGCAATACACCATGGCCCGGCAGGACCTCGATAAAGCTTTACAACTCGATCCGGCAATGACGGAGGCGTATATCAGCCGGGCGCTCGCTTACCTGAACGAAGAAAATACGGAACAGGCTGTTGCGGACCTGACCAGCGCGATCTTTCTGGATACAGATGCCGCTATGCCGTTTTATTATCGGGGGCTGGCTTACCAGCAGGCTGGGAGTTATTATCCTGCGATGGAAAATTTCACGTTCGCTCTCGATCGCGACCCCGGCCTGAAAGAAGCTTATACCGCGCGGGCGAATGCTTATATCGCGCTGGGAAAGCCGGATAAGGCCCTTTCTGATCTGACCAGGGTAATTTCCTTGTCCGCCGATGATGCTGCGGCGTACTTCTCACGCGGTACCGTGTATGCTGAGCTTGGACTGAACCAGCAGGCCATAGATGATTTTTCTACCTGTATCGCTCTCGATCCGTCATTTGCCCCCGCTTTTACCGCTCGCGGTTTAGCGTATGTTTTGGTAAATCAGACGGAAGCTGCCATGGCAGATTACAACACCGTCATCAGCCTTTCCCCGAAAGACCCGGTGGCCTACTATAACCGGGGTACCGTGTTTGCCGGCGAGTCTCAGTATAGAGAAGCCATCGGTGATTATACCACCGCTCTTTTACTGGATGAAGAAATGCAGTCTGCGTACGTTTCCCGGTCCTTGGCTTATTCAGCCATCGGGGATCTTGATAAAGCCCTGTCCGATATCAACGATGCTATCCACCTGGACGTTGGAAACCCGTACTATTACTACTATAGGGGCAATGTCAAATTCCGCCGGAATGATCATCAGGGGGCCATTGCGGACTACAGTCTCGCCTTGAAAATTGACCCTTCCCTGGCGGAGGTCTACAGCGCCCGGGGGTTCGTTTACAGCAATCAACTCGATTTTTATAAGGCGATAAAGGATTTCGATAAGGTCATCGAACTCGTTCCCGATAGCGCCGAGGCCTATTTCAACCGGGGATTGATGTATTCCAACCGTGAGATCTTCCCCGCAGCGATCAAGGACTATACACAGGCTATCTCGCTGGATCCGGATAACGCCCGTGCCTACTATTACCGGGCACTGGCATACCGGGCGATTGAGCGGAACAGCGATGCTGTTAACGACGCCAGAACGGCTTTGGAACTGACGGATGACCCGGACCTGATCGAGCGTATCAACGACCTGCTGAATTGAAGAAGGCGAACTGAAACCGCCGGTGCTGTTGTCCTCGTCTACACCTGTTCCAGGAGATGCCGGACGTTCTCCCGGATTTCCGCCAGGTCGGCTTCATTGGGACGCCCGACGATGTTCCCCAGGCGCCCCTCCGTGCTGTTCTTGAGATTGTTGTGGAATTCACCCACCGTATACCATTCTCCACGGACGGAAAATCCGATATGGGCGAAAAACTGCCCCAGGTACTTTCCCACCGGTATCGCTTCATCGATGCCGGTATGCGGCCCGGAGTAGGTACAGAAGACGACGGCGTTTTTTCCCGGAACGGCCGGCGCTTTCGGCTTGATGGTGCCGTTCTCGTTGTACATCTTCATGCGGGCTTTGACGAACTTGACCACGGGGTCCGGCGGCATGAACGAATAGGATGGGCAGCCGAGAAACACCAGGTCGTAGGACAAAAGGTCCGCCTCGTCCCCAACCGGTATGGTCATGAGGTCCGTTTCCAGGCCGGACTGCCGCAGGGTTTCCGTAATGGTCCGGGCTACTTTTTCCGTGTTGCCGGTTGCCGACCAGTATATGACACAGGCTTTTCATGGCTGATTCCTTTCAGTCCCGCCGCCTGACAAACTACGGCTTGACCAGTGCTTTGTTGAGATTTTCGCCGAACGATGCCAGCGCCGCCCCCTGGTACTGCTCGATGTTGCCTTCATCGCAGAGACGGGCAAGATCGGGGTCGATAGGCAGCCGGGCCAGCAGAGGAGCGCCGGTCAGGGCGGCCATGTCCTCGCCGCGGCTCTTCCCGAATAACTCCATCTTTTTATCGATTTCCGGGATATACAGGTAGCTCATGTTCTCCACCACACCGAGAACGGTCTTGCCCATCTTGGTGGCCATCTTGACGGCCTTCCGCACCACCATGTTGGTCAGGTCCTGCGGCGTGAACACGATGATAATGCCGGAAACCGGCAGGCTCTGCAGGACGGTCAGCGGCGCATCCGCCGTACCGGGCGGGAGGTCTACCAGGAGATAGTCCAGTTTGCCCCAGATGACTTCTTCCCAGAACTGCTTGATGACCCTCCCGATGAGGGGACCTCGCCAGATGACGGCGTCATCTTCTTCCGGCAGCAGGAGGTTGATGGACATCAGTTCGATGCCGGTCTTGGAAGGTACCGGCAGCATGGCTTTTCCCGTGCCCTCGGGGCGGTCCGTGATGCCGAACATCTTCGGAATGCTCGGGCCGGTGATATCGGCATCCAGCACGCCCACTTCTTTCCCCACTTTCCGCAGGGCTATGGCGGCCATACCGGTTACCAGGGATTTCCCTACGCCGCCCTTGCCGCTCATCACCGCGATAACGGAACCGATATCATTCAACTCGGTGACCGGCACTTCGATGAACTCAACCTTAGCCTCGGAAATACCCTCGATCCGTTCCGCGTGTTCCGGCAGCCGTTCTTCGACCAGTCTCTGGATGGCCGGCGGCAGGACGTCCGCAGCCAGTTTTACGTTAACTTTGCCGTCGTTTACCTCGATGCCGCGGACCAGGCATTTTTTGATCGGCGCACGGACGTTGACGGGAACGAATAACCGTTCCAGGGCTTCTTGCACAAGTTGTTCTATAGCCATGGTTGCTCCTTATGAGTTAGTGGGCGCATTCGTGGGAATCATGATCGTGGTTGCACACGTTATCTCCCGTGGCAAGCGAGTTGTTGATAAAGCTGAGGACCGCCTGCTCGGGGTCGCTCTCCATGGAACCGAGCACAACGGTGATGCCGTTCTGTTCCAGCAGTTCCACGGCCCTTGGCCCCATACCGCCGGCGATGACGACCGTGGCGCCTTGCTGCGCCAGCCAGACGGGCAACAGTCCCGGCTGGTGCTCCGGTGAGGGGATGCTCTTTTTATTGGTTATGTTTCCGTCTTCCACGTCATAGAATGCGAACGCTTCACAGTGCCCGAAATGTGGAGATAACTGCCCGCCGGCAACAGGTAACGCTACTTTCATGATAATTCTTCCTCCGTTGAGTCTTTTAGTATCAGTTTGTACTGTGTTTGTCCGGTCTCGATGTTCCTCTCCACGCGCAAGGCCACCTGGTGCCCTTCGGAAAGGAGCCGCTCGGACTCGCTCCTTAATGATTCGAACTCCGCCGATTTCAGAAACCCCACGATGGTCTCATAACGTTCCTTGATATCTTCATCGAGTTCATCATCGTCTTCGCTGCGGAGCAATTCCATGAGGCAGAAATTGAGTTCGTGCTCGCCGAGGCATTTCAGGCATTTACCCGCGATTTCATTCGTGGAATATTTCGGTTCGAGTTCGTATGTTTCCATCGATGTCCTTCCGGTTCAGTTCATCATCACACAGGTATCATGGACCACTTTCATATCGTGCTCCCGGCAGTAGGCGATAGCGGCCTCGCTTTCCGCGCCCGGCTGCAGCCAGATACGGTCCAGACCTAACGTATGGCATTCCTTCAGTATGGACTCGGTGGCCGGGGGCGGCGTTACGAAGTCAACCACATCCACCTTGTCGGGTACATCGGATATCGATGGATAGCAGGTAAGACCTTCCACTTCCTTCAGACGGGGATTCACCGGGAATACTTCGTAACCGCGTTTTTTCAGGTCTTTTATAATGCGGTTCCCGTATTTTTCGGGGTTGTCCGTCGCCCCGATGACGGCGAATTTCTTCTGCGCCATGAACTCTTTAATGAGGTCCTGCATTTTCCATTTCCCCGGTTTCCGGACTCCGAGACGTGACGATATTGTCCCATAGTTTGCGTAGTTCCGCCGCAGCGCTGCCGTTACTGTACTCAACGAGGGGAACGCCCTTCGCCGTGGATTCGATGACCGCGGTGTCGAACGGGACACGCGCGGCGACACTGACATCTTTATTATAGCAGTAAGTCTGGATGAATTTCGTGTTTTCTTCATTGATATCGTACTTGTTTATGGCGACGATTGCGGGAACGTTAAAATGACCGCAGACACCCAGCACCCGTTCCAGGTCATGGATGCCGGAAAGCGTCGGTTCTGTCACGATGAGGGCAAGGTCCGCTCCGGAGAGAGACGAAATGACCGGGCAGCCGGTGCCGGGAGGTCCGTCCGAGATGATCAGGTCGAGTCCGTCCCGGACAGCGATGTCACGGGCGGCGGAACGTACCGTGGTCACCAGCTTGCCGGAATTTTCTTCACCTATGCCCAGCCTGGCATGTACCAGTGTGCCGAACCGCGTGCCGGAAACATACCAGTGACCGGACAGGTTTTCCTTCATGGTGATTGCCCCGGCGGGGCAGACTCGGGCGCAGAGCCCGCAGCCTTCACAGGAATAGGCGATGATGCCCTCTCGATTGATCGCGCCGAACCGGCAGGCTTTTTCACAGGTGCCGCAGCCGGTGCAGATATCGTCATCGATGACGGCGGTCCGGCCGCTCCGGAATTCACTCTCCTCCCAGAGTTCCGGGGCGAGGAGCAGATGGAGGTCGGCGGCGTCAACGTCACAATCCACCAGGACTTTTTTATCTACCAGGGCCGCCAGAGACCCGGTGACGGTCGTCTTGCCCGTGCCGCCCTTACCGCTGAGAACAACGATTTCCTTCATCCGCTAACTCCGTTATCTCTAAAAACATGTCCCGGAACCTGTCTCCCCATTCAGGCCTCGTCGCGACGAAATTTGTCCCCCGGGAATACAGCCGGGCTATCTCGATGTCCAGGGGTATGCTGAGCAGTACCGGGATGCCTTCGTTCCGGCAGTAAGAGAGAACTCCCTTTTCATAGCTGCCTGCCCGGTTGAGGACCACTCCGCTTGGTATGGACAGTTCGCGGATGGTCTCCACCGCCAGTTTCAGGTCGTTCAAGCCGAATAGCGTCGGCTCGGTGACGAGCACACAAAAATCGGTGTCTTTAACGGTCTCGATGACCGGGCAGGACGTGCCGGGAGGCGCATCGATGATCACGGTCCGGGCCGGATCCGCCTGGGCTTTCACGCGCCGGATGACCGGCGGCGCCATCGCTTCGCCGATGTTGAGCGTGCCGCGGATGAAATCGATGCCGCCGGACGCGCCCCATTCGATGTTCCCGCAGGGGCGGCCTTCTTCTTCGATGGCCTGCACCGGACACAGGTACGTACATGCCCCGCACCCGTGACAGAGTTCCGGGAACGTCAAGGTGTGTTCCCCGAACACCGCAATGGCATGGTAGGCGCAGACGTCCGCGCAGGTCCCGCAATGGGTGCAATTGTCTTTAATGACGGGGACCGGGATGGTGACCTCTTCCCGGCGGCTGAAAACCGGCTTGAGAAAAATATGAGCGTTCGGCTCCTCGACATCACAGTCCAGGAACTGCACCTGTTCCCGGTTCTGCAATGCCAGCGCCAGTCCCGTCGCAACGAGGGTCTTTCCGGTCCCTCCCTTACCGCTGGCTATCGATATCTTCAAACTAACTCCGTACCATCTTCGTGCCGCATTTGGGGCAGCTTACATTATAGCAGGGAACACCGGGCTGATGAGCTGCTTTTTCCCCGCAGGCAGGGCAACGGCAATCTCCGCCGGGTCCCGAACCGGCCCGATTGCCTCCCATTCTTCCGGCAT
>CAZPSP010000045.1:0-16955 GCA_964589285.1 uncultured Dehalococcoidaceae bacterium
AATATGTCATTTTATACCATAGCATCTCCCCCCTGTCAATATCATCTTGGGATGCCTCTACCAGATAAAAATAAGTGGTAAACGGACTCGCCTCGTAACGGCCTGAAGCGGGAGTGCGGTGGATATCGTTGATGTCTTCATGGTATCCAGCGACCATCGCTCAGGCTGTTTTACTTCCCCGGGGGAGCCTTTGTGCTTTTTTATTCGTCACATATGATTATTTCACCTACTTCTTGACAATGATAACAGGGGAGCATAAACTATAAACACTATTTCCGGCACAATAGGAGACGCTCTCATGAAGTGTCTGAATGGCCGCACCTTGTACGTCCGCCCTTTGCGAGAGGTTGTCCCCGATGCCTGTGTACAGGCAATTATTACCGGAGGTAATCCCCGTTACGTCCGACCGGTACACTACCAACGTTGGTAACTCATTGATATCAAGCCCGGTACCAGGAATGTTACCGGTTAACGAAAACAATTACAGCAAATCGAGGTTGATACATGGATACACCCAAACTCCTTTGATCGGAAGGGTTTGAAATAGAGCAGGTTTTGGGGACCGGCATCACTCCTACACTTGACGAGGCATCCAAACTCTAATGGTTGAGGAGGAGACAATGAGAAAGCTAGCCCTTTTCCTGATTATTCCCCTACTTGTCATCGGTTTAGTGCTCAGCAGTTGTGGTGGAGAAACGACCACAACAACGCAGCAAACCACCCCAACGCAACAGACAACACCAAGCCAGACTACCACGACGCAACAAACTACTAAGACGACGCAGCCCTCTCAGCAAACCACCACCACTCAGCAACCGACCCAGACCCAACCCACGACAGCGGCACCCTATGGTACACTGCGTGTCGCGGCGGCGGACTTTGGCGAAGAGACCTTCGATCCCAACAATAACACTGCTACCTGGAGCGCGTGCATCTATGACAATGTGATGAACTGGAGCGCAGATGGCGAGTTGGTGGGTGAAGCGGCGGAAAGCTGGACAATCAGCGAAGACGGCACAACGTGGACCTTTAAAGTTCGTAAGGGCACGAAATGGCATAACGGCGATCCAGTTACGTCCGCTGATTTCGCTTACAGTATCGAGCGGTTTATGGACCCTGAATCAACTAACCCCTGGGCTCCGCGCATCCGGGAGAACTTTGATTCTATGTCAACTCCCGATGAATATACTTACGTTCATAAGACAAAGACATCCGAGCTTACTCTCGCTGCTTCCTGGGCTGCGCTGCCCATCCTGCCTAGTAAATATATCGAGGAAGTTGGGTTCGCGGCCTTTGAATCTAACCCGATCGGGTCCGGACCCTGGAAATTCGTCAAACTCATTCCGGAAACCAGTGTCGAGTTCGAAGCTTACACGGACTATTGGGACGGAGCGCCCTATTTCAAGCAGTTGATCATCAAACAGGTCCCGGAAGAATCAACCCGTGTCGCCATGATGAAACGAGACGAGATCGACCTCATCCAGGTCACCATGGACAGGACCGTGGAATTGAGAGATATCGGCTTCCGGCTGCAGGAAATCGGGCTGCCTACTATATCCATCTATGCTTTCCAAGGTACCTGGATGACCGACGGACCGACCGGAGATATCAGAGTACGCCAGGCCATGTCCTATGCCATCAATCGGCAGGAAGTGATAGATACATACTTCCACGGACTGGGACGACCCGGTTGCTTCTGGTTCATGACCGAACTTACGTGGGGATGGGACCCGTCTCTGGCGGCTGATCCCTACGATAAGCAGCTGGCGATACAACTGCTGGAAGAGGCCGGATACCCTGATGCCTTTGCCACGCCGACAATTCATGTCTATACTCCGGAACAATGGTCGGAGGAGATGCTGATTTGCCAGGGTTACTGGGAAGCCATCGGACTTGATGTCGAGATACAGATTGTCGAGATGGGCAAGTTTTATGACCTGATGTTCTCCAGGGCGGACAGCCCCGATGATGAATGCGTCGGGCAGATATGGCCGTGGATAAATCCAACTGTGTTCCAGAACGTCTACCATTCATCCAATATGTTCACATCGATCGGGGTGCACACCACCTGTAACGACCCTGAAATGGATGAATTGTATAACGCAGTGCTTGCGGAAACGGATATCGAGAGGCAGGAAGAACTCTGGACGGAATTCATGATCCGTGGACATGACATGGGGATCGTGACGGGGCTGTGGCAGGTGCCTACCTATTGGGTAGTGAGCCCGCATCTCGGTGACTTTACCAAGAGGGCGCACATCTTCTGGACCAATTCCCTCTTCGCGATCACACACGCGGATTAACCATCGGCTGTTTCAGAGTTAAAAACGGAATATGACCCGAATGGGGGTTTCAGGGGATGATCTACATCCTCCGGAACCCCCGGTGAGAGCGATACGCACTCGGTTCCGGTTTGACCGGTGCTGAAATGCGAGAGTAAACGCATAGCATCTGGCTGAAGTCGGTACACACTTCAAGAAGCATGTGCGTTCCTTCGGCGGTGTTTGTTAGAGACTGACAGGAAGAGCAAATGACTCGTTTTATCGTAATGCGGTTGTTGCAATCATTGATTGCCCTGGTAGGCATCGCGGCGCTGATATTTATCATGGTCAGGGTATCCGGTGATCCCGCCCTTATGCTGGCAACAGCCACTTCTACTGAAGAAGACATACAGCGGATCCGGGTGAACCTGGGCCTCGATAAGTCAATACCGGAGCAATTCTGGATTTTCGTCAAAGATACCATGAGAGGGGACATGGGCGATTCGCTGTTCAAGAAAAAACCGGTCACCGGGATGATAGCGGCCGCGCTGCCCAACTCCCTCAAATTGACTCTGCCTTCATGGGCGCTGGCTATGCTGGGAGCGCTTCTCCTGGGGGTCCTGGGCGCCACACGGCGCGACGGGTTAATAGACAACGGAGTGAAATTCATTGCCATCTTGGGACAGGCCCTTCCCGGTTTCTGGGTAGCCATCGTGGCTGTCTTTTTCTTCTCAGTGAAATGGCAGGTTCTACCCACCTCCGGTATGGGAAGTATCGAACACTATGTTCTGCCGGTCCTCACTCTGGGATTTTTCCTGTTACCGGGCATGATGCGACTGGTGCGTTCCAGCATGATGGACGTGCTTGACAGCGAATATATCAAGCTGGCCAGGATCAAAGGAGTGCCTGAACGGATCATCATCTGGAAGCACGCCCTCAGAAATGCTTTGATAGCTCCCCTGACGGTAGCCGGCATGTTGTTTGCCGGTCTTATCACGGGGGCCGTCATTATCGAGACCGTTTTCAACTGGCCGGGTATAGGGTGGATCCTGGTGGAAGGAGTCATGGCGCGGGATTTCCCCCTTGTACAGGCCATTACCATCATGGTGGCGGTCATCGTGCTGGGAATCAATTTGTTTGTGGACATCGTTTATGCCTATATAGACCCCCGGATAAGATACCAACAGACATAAAGGGGAACAAATGCTGGTGAATGATTCGGCCTCCGAGATCACATCTCAACCGGTTGTCGGCGGTCTGTCCCGGAGAGTGCGGGTTCTTAAAAAACTGACCCTCATCGTCCCGGTCATCATACTGACCCTGATGATACTCATGGCGATTTTCGCGGATCTATCATGGCTCGGGTTTCCCGATATCCGGCTCGCTCCTTATGACCCTGTCAAGATATCGTTAACGGACAGGTTGATGCCGCCATTCTGGGCGGAAGGCGGCAGTACGGAGCATCTGTTGGGGACGGATAAGATGGGCCGCGATATTCTGAGCCGCCTCATCTTCGGCGCCCGGATATCGCTCAGCGTATCATTGCTGGTGATCGCGGTCACCAGCGCCATCGGAACGATGCTGGGAATACTGGGCGGCTACCTGGGAGGCCGTATCGAAGCTTTCCTGATGAGGTTGACCGATATCAGCATGGCCTTTCCTCCGATCCTGGTAGCTATGCTCCTGTCCGTCAGCATGGGGCCCTCGTTTGTGACCGTTGTAATCTCCATATCGATACTTGGCTGGGCCCCGTATGCCCGTCTGATACGGGGGGAAACCTTGAGAATCCGCCAGGAGGAATTCGTAGAGCAGGCCCGTATTATCGGCACCTCCCGTTTCAAAATAATGCTCAGGCATATTTTCCCCAATATCATCAATCCGCTGATAATCATCATGACCCTGCAGGTAGGATTACTGATCATCACGGAGGCTTCATTAAGCTTCCTCGGGGTCGGCATTCCGCCTCCGGCTCCCTCCTGGGGCAATATGGTCAATGACGGCCGAAGCCTGTTCGATACCGCCTGGTGGATTTCCACGTTCCCGGGTATCGCCATCGGGCTGGTGGTCCTTTCCGGGAATTTCCTCGGTGACTGGCTCCGTGATAAACTGGATCCGAGATTGAGGCAACTGTAACAGGCGACAACCCGAATGTGGCCGTTCAAGCGCAAGAAAGAAGAAGTATACCCTGAACGCCCGGTGTGTCCGCGGTGCGGCAGCGTGAATACCAGGTTGCAGGCCGGAGATGATGTTTCTTCGCCGGACTATATCAGGACTTGGCGGGGACAACGTTCCTTGATGTTCCGCTGCCTGGACTGTAGCGCCCGTTTTTATGCGGATGAGCCTCCCGGAGGCGTTAATGACGATATTTACCGGAACCCCGATGACGTGGTTGACGATGAAGAAGCTTTAGCGGATGCCGAGGAAGCGCTGAGAAAACAGGTTGAAGAAGAGAACGACCGCAGGTTCCGGTAGGTAATCCACATAGAAGCATGAAAAAACCCGTTATCCTTCGGGCTTTTTCCGTCCCCATGTTTTTGTTATCAGTAAGTCCTCTAGAAAATTATCAGACCGCGCTATGTATTCATACGGATTCACGTCTCTGGCAGCGGCGGGTTAGGATGAAATCGAGCAGGACTGATTGGCGGCAAGGAGGACGGTATGAAGTGTTTTTTATTACTTCCTTATTCCGGGCCGATGCTGGTGCTGACCAGGTACGATTCACTGAAACAACTTGAGCTGCTGGAAAAACTTGGCGCCTACGGGAAGTTCATCGGGGTCGAGGTGCCAATGGAAGCTGTCCGATCCCGCTATGGCGCTCATTTTGAGCACGTTCTGAAGGACCCTGACGAAAACCATGACCTCATCGTACTCGATCATGAGAGCCAGCAGATCTACACCAATATCGACTTCAGCGGGCTCTCCGGTCCGGTGTATTATGAACCGAAAAAAGACAGGCAGGTATTCCCAATTTCGTCCGGTCCGGTGAGTACGTCGCGTTCCGGAGTCGTCTGACGGAACCGGACTGTTGAATGTTATCGCCTTCTCCGTGGATAAATGAGGGTGTGTGAATCACGATGCAGGACCGAATGGACCTCCAGTCTGTACCCGGACAGCATGGTATACCGGGTAAGAGGGAGTCATACTGGTTTGAAAACGTCACACAACCGGAGTATCCCCGGCTGGAGGGCGAGTATTCCTTTGATGCCGCCGTCATCGGCGGCGGCGCGGCCGGTATCGCTATAGCAACATGCCTTAAAGAAGCAGGTCTGACCGTCGCCCTCATCGAAGCCCGCCGTCTTCTGCACGGAGTTACCGGCGGAACTACCGCCAAGATCACTTCCCAGCATCGCCTGGTCTATGCCGACCTGGTCCGTAGTCTCGGTAAGGAACGGGCCGGTCAATTTGCCGCCTCGAACCGGGCGGCGATAGAGAAGATCGCCTCCCTCGTCGAGGAACGGCGTATCGATTGTGATTTTCTCAGGGCGCCTTTTTTCGTCTACGCCAGGGATGATGCCTGGCTCCGTCAGGTTGAAAATGAAATGGAAGCCGCCGAGGCAGCCGGCCTTTCCGCTGTCTTTTCACGAGATGCCGAGCTTCCTTTCGATATCCGGGGCGCTGTCCGGCTGGACAATCAGGCGCACTTCGACCCGGTCAAGTTCTTTTCAGCCCTGGCCGCTCTAATAGCAGGCAATAAAAGCTTTGTCTTTGAAAACAGCCGGGCAATGCATCTGGAACATGGCAAGGTCTGTAAGGTCGTCACGGACCAGGGCAGTATCAAGGCGAAGCACGTTATCGTGGCGACGAATTCTCCGGTCTTCGATAAAGAAGGCGCCTATTTCGCGAGGCTCCAGGCCCACCGATCTTATGCGCTGGCCGCCCGCATCGATGGCGATGGTCCCGATGTCATGTGCATCGATGCTGACCCGGAAGGGTTCGCGTTGCGGTTCCAGGCCGCCCCGGAAGGCGGCCGGCTCGCCATCGTATCCGGCGGCAACCATACCCCCGGCCATCCGGACGATACCACACGTTACTATAAGTCCCTCGCGAAGTACTGCTCGGAACTCTACCCCGGCGCCGTTATCACCCATAGCTGGTCCGCGCAGGACGTGGAAGCCGTAGACCGGGCCCCATACATCGGCCGGCTGGAACCGTTCCATGGTAATGTTTATGTGGCAACGGGCTTCGCAAAATGGGGCATGACGTTAGCCTTCGTGGCCGGAGAAGTCCTCTCCGACCTGATACTGGAGAAGAAAAACCCCTATGCGGACGTCTATAATCCTTTACGCTTTCACGCGAACGCCGCCGTGGCCAAAAAGCTGCTCTCGGAAAGCACTCATGTAATGGAAATGTTCATCAAGGAGCATGTAAAGGCCGTACCGGAAGTCAAGGACCTGGCCCCGGGAGAAGGTAAAGTGGGGCAAATGAGTGGTTCGCGAGTAGCTGTTTCTAAGGATAATGAAGGTAATTTGATCAAGGTCAGCCCCAACTGCACGCACCTGGGATGCGTCATCCACTGGAACAACGCGGAAATGACCTGGGACTGTCCCTGCCACGGCTCCCGGTTCGATAACCACGGACGGGTCATCCAGGGCCCGGCAAACAAGGACCTCAAAAAAGAACCGGAGTAGCTGCTCAATTCCCATCGATCGCCTCCGTTGGCGCAGTACCAATATAAAAGTACATATGTACGTATTTGTCAATATGGTCAAGAAAAATGAGTTAAAGTAAGAAAGCGGTGTTTGGTGCCAGTAAAAGTATCGTTGTATACTGGGATAAACGACTGTTGAGCAGGTACCATGCCGGAAGAAGAGAGCGGCCTCGATGAACTGATGCGGTTGTCCCGCCAGTTCACCAAGCAAAAGGAAGACGACGAAAAAGCTGAGCGCCAGCGCATTGAGCAAGGCAAGAAGGTCAAGGGCGTTCTCCAGGGACTCAAGGACCTGAACATCAACATGGCCCTCAGCCAGCTCAAGGGCATCGCCGATCCAACCACTATTAAACGCGTAGAAAAGCTCAAGCTGGCGGCCGGTTCTGACGATCTCCGCAAGCTCATCACCGCCATGGCGGACGACATGGAACGCCGTCTCGGCAAGCTGCCTTCCAGCAGCCCGGAGGCCCCGGCCCTCGTCAACAGCATGCGCACTCTCAACATCCTCATGGACCTGTACTTCTCACTGCAGTAACCGCCTGGTACGGTTGTCTGTATTCGATTTGTAAAAAGCACTTTATCTTTCCATTTCTTTTTTGAGACTGACTGCCGGTCTTTAGAATACAATTCAGCTTCAATTCGTTCCGCGCATGACGGAACGAAACCGGGTTGTCAGGCTCGGTTCGATTCGGAGGCTGTCCGGCGTTTTCAGCCTCGATTCGATCCGGAGGCTGTATGGCGATTTCAGCCTCGATCCGTTCCGGAGCGTACGGGAAATGAATGAGGCGTATAACGCGGCATCGCCAGCATTTCCGGGACAAGTCCGTATTTGCTTTTTCATAGCGTGAGTCCTTTGCTTCTACGATACGCCATGACTTCATAATAGCACATATGTACTATTCCAGCAAGGAAGTTTTGTCTTTTTTTTAGGGGGAAGGAAAACGAATAGTGCGTTATGCCTTGAAGGCCGCGGGCAGGGACGCCCGCGCTACCCAGGGTGTGAAAAGGTCGGGAGTTGTAGACTTTGGATAATGCGGCGGCTGCGGCGGGGCTGGAGCCGCTGTGCGGGTTTCGGTTACTTAGAACGGCGGGTAAAAAGGGTGAAAGGGTTTTGCCCGCCCTACGGCATCGTGTAGGCTACAACTGGGACTTGGCTCGCGATGGCCTCACGGAGAAGGAAATCGCGGGCAGGGACGCCCGCGCTGGTGGGTTACGCTACGCTGCACCCACCCTACAGCATTTGCCTGGCTCCATCATCACCCTCATCCTAACCTTCTCCCATCGAGGGAGAAGGGAAGTCCGTGCGGAGCCTGCTCAGGCTGTTGGGGCAATAACTGTCCTAGTTGTAGTACCACTCTCATCCCAGCCTAATCCCATCGAGGGAGAAGGGAAGAGGTTGCAGGCCGGTGAACGTAGTATACTACTTTGCGTTGCAGAGCGCCGTTCTTCGCAAAGCGTGTTTCCTGCGGAGTAGTGGTATAAAATACGGCCCGGAAAACGGCAACTATCTCCATTTGGGTGTTGTAATGCGTAACAGACTGTCGCGCTGCGTCACCTTTGCGCCAGCCGCGGCGGTTTGTTTTAGGCGTTTTGGCCGATTTGGGGTTTTCATCCCGGAGGTAAAATCAGGTATCAGGATTGGTTCCTGCTGTTTTTTCCTCCTCCCTGATATGGGGGGAAGCCGTATTGGGGGCATTTACGGTTTTCCCCCTTTCCCATTCACAGGTCCAAATTGTGGTCTTCTCTGCCATTCCGGGGTATACGGATTGCTTCGGTCCACAGCGGCGGACGCTCGTAATGACGATGTGCTTATTCGATGAAATGCGGATACTTCCCCGTCAGGTTTACATGTCTGCTGAACCCATCTATAATAAGTAAATAAGTAAGCCTGTTCTTCTGCAACTTCCGACCGGCCTCACTGAACTCACCGGCAGCATATAATATAAATGAAACTTGGCTTAGACATCGGGTCCGTGACCGCCAAGGTCGTGGTCATGGACGGAACAGATACCATTCTCATGTCCCGGTATGTCCGGACCATCGGGCAGCCGGTCGAGACCGTTCTCTCCATTCTCAAGGAGGTCCTTGCGGAATATCCTCCGCAGGGCTTCA
Organism: uncultured Dehalococcoidaceae bacterium; assembly: GCA_964589285.1. Lineage (GTDB taxonomy): Bacteria > Chloroflexota > Dehalococcoidia > Dehalococcoidales > RBG-16-60-22 > DAOUEG01. Next base: position 9,022 of record CAZPSP010000045.1, read on the forward strand.
ACTGGGCCGGGGTTACCGGTACCGGCGGCCAGCTCATTGCGGACATCCTCGGTATCCCCTTTGTGAATGAAATTACCGCCCAGGCGACCGGCCTGACCCGTTACCATCCCGATGTCCAGACCATCCTGGAGATCGGCGGGGAGGACTCCAAGCTCATCGTCCTCGAACAGCAGGCGGGCGGCCTTCCCAAGGTAGCGGACTTCTCCCTCAACGGTGTGTGCGCCGCGGGGACCGGTTCATTCCTGGATCAGCAGGCCTCCCGCATGGGCATTCCCATCGAAGAATTCGGCGATGTCGCCCTCAAGTCCGAAAACCCGCCCCGGGTGGCGGGCCGCTGCAGCGTCTTTGCCAAGAGCGACATGATCCACCTTCAGCAGGTCGGCACGCCCGTCCATGACATCGTCGCCGGCCTGTGCTTCGCGATGATCCGTAATTTCAAGGGACAGGTCATCCGCGGCCGGGAACTTGCTACGCCCATCTCCTTCCAGGGCGGCGTGGCCGCCAATAAGGGCATCAGGAGGGCGGTACTGGAAGTCCTGGAACTGGATGAGAAAGACCTCATCATTCCGGAACATTTCGAACTCCTCGGAGCCATCGGCGCGGCGCTCGTAGCCGGGGAAGGGAAGGTCCCAGAAGACGTCGTGGCGCGGTTGGAGAAGTACATCGAAGAGCGCGCCTATCAGTTCGTCACGCTGCCGCAGCTTTCCGGCGGCGATTACGATATCGATGTCGAGCCTCTCCCCCCTGACGGCGATACGCCTGTGGAAGCCTACATCGGTGTGGATATCGGTTCCATCAGCACCAACGTGGTGGTCATCGATAAAGACAACAACGTCCTGGCGCGCCGCTACCTGATGACCGCCAGCCGGCCCATCGAAGCCGTCAAGCGCGGCCTCAAGGAAGTGGCGGATGAACTCGGCGACCGCGTGGTCATCAAGGGCACCGGCTCCACCGGCTCGGGCCGTTACATGACCGGCGAGTTCTTCGGGGCGGACGTCGTCCGCAACGAGATCACCAGCCACGCCCGCGCCGCCGCATTCATGTGCCCGGACGCGGACACCATCTTCGAGATCGGCGGGCAGGACGCCAAGTATATCTCGCTTCAGAACGGCACCATCGTAGATTTCACCATGAACAAGGTCTGCGCCGCCGGGACCGGCTCCTTCCTGGAAGAGCAGGCGGAAAAGCTGGGCGTCAACATCAAGGAAGAGTTCGGTAAGCTCGGCCTGGCGGCCAAAAATCCTCTCGACCTGGGAGAACGCTGCACCGTCTTCATGGAGTCACAGCAGAACTATTACAAACAGCGCGGCGCGGCCAAGCGCGACCTTGTGGCCGGCCTGGCCTACTCCGTGGTCCGCAACTATTTGACCAAGGTGGTCGAGGACCGGCAGATCGGCGACCACATCCTTTTCCAGGGCGGCACCGCCTTCAACCGGGCGGTCAAGGCCGCCTTCGAGAGCGTCACCGGCAAGAAGGTCACCGTGCCGCCGCACCATGATATTCTCGGCGCTATCGGCGTGGCCATCCTCGCGCGAGAATACATGGAAGAGACGGGGAAGAAGACCCGGTTCCGCGGCTTCGACCTTTCCAACCGCAAGTATGAACTCTCCTCCTTCGAGTGCAAGAAGTGCTCCAACCGGTGTGAGATCCACAAGGTTGTCTTCGAAGGCGAGGACCCGCTGTTCTACGGTTCCCGCTGCGGCCTCTGGGATTCCGACGAGAAGAAGCAGCAGCGGCAGTCTTCGACCATACCCCGGCTCTTCGAGGAACGCGCCGCACACCTGATGAGCGCCTATCCCAAGGACGAGCCGGACAGGCCCAACGGCAAGACCGTGGGCATTCCGCGCGTCCTTTTCTACCATGAGCTTTTCCCGCTCTGGAAGGGGTTTTTCACCGAACTGGGATTCAAGGTGATAACCTCGGACCCCACGAACCGCCATATCATACGGCAGGGCGTGGAGAACATCGTCGAAGAGCCGTGCCTGCCCATCAAGCTGGCCCACGGCCATATGCTCAACCTGCTGGAAAAACAGCCGGACTACGTCTTCACGCCGGTGCAGAGTACCATGGAGAAAATGACGGCGGACTTCGCCAAGTCCTGGAACTGTCCGCTGACGCAAAGCCTGCCGTACCTGCTGATGAGTTCCAGCCGCATCCGCGAGACCCTGAACAGTCCGAAAGGCAAACAGACGAAGGTCCTCCGCCCGGTGATGCACCCGGACCGCGGGCGTCCCTGGCTCAGGAAGGTACTGCGGCGGCTGGCGATGGGCATCGGCGTCAAGGACAAAAAACGGATAGAGCAGGCCATCGATGCCGGCCTGTCCGCGTTCGACGGTTTCAATCTGTGGCAGGTGCAGCGCGGCAAAGAGATACTCGACGGTTTGAAGCCGGAAGAACGGGCCATCGTCATCATCGGCCGCGCCTATAACACCTATGATGAAGGCATGACGCTCAACCTGCCGGAAAAGCTCCGGGACCTCAACATGCTGGCTATTCCCATCGATTTCCTGCCGCTGGCTTCCGTGGCCGCCCAGGTCAACAGGGATTTCCCGAACATGTACTGGAAGGCCGGGCAGAAGATCCTCTGCGCCGCCCATCTCATCGCGCGGGACCCCCGGCTGTTCGGTCTCTACGTGACCAACTTTGCCTGCGGGCCGGACTCCTACATGCTCAAGTTCTTCACCAAGGCCACGGAAGGCAAGCCCTTCCTGACCATCGAGATAGATGAACACTCCGCGGATGCCGGCCTCATCACCCGGTGCGAGGCATTCATCGATACCATTCGCAATGCCCGCACGCGAGGCACTTCCCGGCCCATACCCCAGGTCAGCATCTCGTCCAATCACCGGGGCAGCCGCACCGTGTATGTGCCTTATATGATCGACCACGGGTTTCTGCTCGCGGCGGCCATGCGTCACGGCGGCGTTCCCGCGGAGGCATTGCCGGAATCGGACGATCTGACCCTGGAAATCGGCCGGCGCTACACCACCGGCAAGGAATGCTATCCCAGCATCATTACCACGGGCGACATCGTGAAGAAGACGATGGCCCCGGACTTCGATCCCGCCCATTCGGCGTTCTTCATGCCGGCCGCGGCGGGTCCCTGCCGGTTCGGGCAGTACAACCGGCTGCACCGCATTATCCTGGATGAAATCGGCCTCCAGGACGTGCCTATCCTCGTCTTCGACCAGACGGGCGGTTACCATAATGATCTTTCCAACATGGGCAACGGTTTCCGCATCAACGCCTGGCGCAGCTTCGTCATCCTCGATTCCATCCAGAAGCTGGTGCTGGAACGCCGGCCGTACGAGGTCAACAAGGGACAGACGGACGCCGTCTACAGGGAACTGCTCGATGAGCTTATCAAGAGGGTGGGGCAGGACGGCGCGACGCTGCGGGAGTTCTCCCGTAAAGCCCGGCAGGCGCTGGAAGCGGTACAGATAGATACGAGCCAGCGCCGGCCACGTATCGGCATCGTCGGGGAGATATTCGTCCGCTCCAATAAGTTTGCCAATGACGGCCTGGTGCAGACACTGGAGCGGCTCGGCGGGCAGGCCGGCGCGCCGCCCATCGAAGAATGGTTCGACTACATCGACCACCAGCGCGACTTCCGCTACCGCAAGCACCTGGAGGGCACCTGGAAGGACCGGCTCAAGCAGAGCATTACCGAGATGGTCATGGAGCGGACCGTTGAGCCGCTGAGAAAAGAGTTCGATGACGCTATCGAACTGTTCACGCGCGAGGCGGACACCGCGGAGACAATCGAAAAAGGCTGGAAGTATCTGACACCGGCGGTGGAAGGCGAGGCCATCCTCAGCATGGGACGCGTGATTGAGTACGCCGAGCACGGCTTCGACGGCATTATCAACGTCATACCATTCGGGTGCATGCCGGGCACCATCGTGGCATTGCTGCTCCACCAGTTCCGGCAGGACTACGGGCTGCCGTTCCTCAACGTCATCGTGGAAGGGACCAGGAACACCGGCCAGGACATCCGCTTCGATGCCTTTATCCAGCAGGCCGCCGAGCACATGCGTACCCACCGCAAGGCGTGAAGCAACCCGGATTGGTCGTACCCGTGAAAACGGGAACCCGTCAAGGCCTGCCCCAGATTTTTCAGATCCAACGACCCGGCCGCCGTATGTATCATTCCGGTCGGGTCCGGAACCTCGTGAAGCCTCAAACGATACTGCTTTTACAGCAGTATATTTAGTTGATGTTTATCTCCAACCCCGGGTATTTATGCTTTTTCACGCTGTCCGATTGTACCCTTAAGAGAGTTATTCATTAAAAGTCCACTCAAGGGCAGGTCTATGAAAAGCTTCGTGCTGGTGGGAAAGGCCAAAACGGTGTTCCGGCTGCTTGAACTAAAGCTCCGGTATGAAACACGCGCCGGAGAAGGCGGCAACAAGGACAACGGCCGACTCGATAGAAAAAAAGAAACGGAATAGCTTACTTCCGGAACTTGTTCTTGAGGTCTTCTATTTCCTTCTGCTGCTGATATTCTTCTTCCGTGAGCGGCTCGCAGGACACAAGCTGGCTGTTCTTGATGTGGATCGTAAAATACTCGTGACACTTCCAGCAGCGGCGGGGCCCCTTATATTCATCTATCACGAGGGAAAGTTTGGTTTCGGCGCCGCATTCCGGGCATATCAAGGACATCATCGCCATGAGAATTCTCCTTTGAGCAGGGTGCCTGAATTATAAATCTTCCCGATTATACCACTAACCTCACGTTCAGACCAACCGTACTTATAGGGGGTATCCCGCTCACGGCATCGGGAAGAAGCGATTGAACAGCAGAAATGTTGATGGAATGGTCACCATGGAAGCCACAAAGCTTGCCAGCACGAACTGTGTCGCGACGTTCCTCTGACCGCCGGCGCGTTCGGTGAGGATCGGGGCGGCCGTTACCGGCGGGACCGCCGCCTGTAAAAAGAACATCAGGGCGATATTATAGTCCGGCCTGATCAACAAGAGAATACCGATGAACGCCAGCGGGAACAGGATGTTCTTCACGATGACGAATTTGGTTATCTCCCAGGTGAATATTTTCCCCTTTTGCCTGAAATCCAGATAAAGGCTTCCGCCCAGGATGATCATCACCAGCGGTAGTGCCATATTGCCGAGTATCACGAAAATATCCACGAGAAAGTCCGGGAACCGGTCCCCCAGGCCGCTGGTCTTGATGATAACCGCCAGCACCGTGGCGATGAGGACGGCGTTGAGGATCCGCTGCCAGCGCAGCGGTTGCTGGCCGGGCGCTTTCTTGAAGAAAAACTGGTATGTGCCGAAGAACAGGGTAGGATGCAACATCATGAAGATAAAAAGCTGGGCGATATACGGCGTTCCCGTGCCGAACACACCGCTCAGGATGATGAGGGGAAAGAAGATGCCGTTCTGGAAAAAGAGACTGAGAGTGAACTCGGAGCGGAACTGTTTTCCGGCGACAAAGCGGAATACCAGGCAAAGCGCGAATGCGACGACCGTAAAAGCAAGCCACCAGAGCGGCAATTGCCACCAGTTGGGAAATTCCACGGGATTGAAGTTGACCATGATGCTGGCAAAAACGGTTGCCGGCAGAGCGATGTCCGTCGCCAGCGTGGAGAGAAAGCTGAGAACGTTCTCCGGGATAACGTTGCGCCGGGTCACCCAAAAGCCTATGATCCCGATGCCGAGGAGAATGAGAACGGACTCGAATACGATGATGAAAATATCCATACTGGGCACATTGTAACCTAAAACCGCGTTCCAGAAAAATCATTCAGCGTGATTAGCCAGTAGACCGCTTTTCGCTAACGAAGATAAGGTATGTCTATCAGTCCGATTGCGTATCGTTACTTTATGTGCCGTCACGTATGCCTGCTGAATTCAGTGTAAGTTACTATTTCGTTGTAGTAAAAGCGGCCTCCCGGTGTATCGGGTGGGCCGGTAAGGAGGACGTTCATGGTTGAAGGAACAACGACAATCAAAAACGAGGTGCTGGTCAAGGTTGCCGTCGGAGCGGCCCATGAAGTACCCGGTATCGAGCAGGTCGGGGCCTCGTCTGTCGGGCGTTCGATTGCCTCAGCCTTCGGTGGGGGCAAGGGTTCGACAACGGGTGTGGGAGTAAAGCCGGGCCAACCAGGTTCCGGTGAAGCTGCCTTTCAGTTGACCATCACCACCCAGTACGGTTTTTCCATCCCTGATATCGCGCGCCAGGTAAGGGAATCGATCGGCCAGCGGATAAAGGATACGGCGGGAATCGATGTCAGCCGTGTCGACATTCATGTGGAAGATATCAGGGAACCCAGAGGAGAGGGATTGGCCTCCCGGATTCCATTCATCAGCGGAGAAGAAAAAGAGGAAGCTGGAGAAGAAGAAAAGGCGCAGGCGCGGGACTTTACCGAGGTCCCCAAGAGCGCGTGAAGGTAATTGAAAGATGAATGCGCTAAATAGGGTTTTGGCTGTTGTCTTTCTGCTGGTGATGGTCGCGCTCCTCATCGGGGCGCTGGCGGCCATGTTCGGGTACGAGTACGGCTTCATGGGCAATTACTTACAGGAAATAAGAAACTATCTCAATAATCTGTCCGGCTGGCAGGTGGTTGCGGGAGCAGCGGCGGCTATTATCCTGATCCTGGTATTCCTGGGTATTATCGTGCTGGAAATCCCACGCGGGACCCCTGAAGACAGTGCGTTCCTGTTGAGCAGTGATGACGGGGGTGTTGTAACGATCAATCGTGACAGTCTCGAGAAATATACCGAATCCGTTGGCAGGGAAGTAGCCCAGGTACGCGACATCCATTGCCGTATCGGGCAGGGCGAGGACGGTTTCAGGGTCAGGTGCGAACCTCTGCTCTCCAGCGGGACAAACGTTAAAGACCAGGTGCCGGAACTGCAGGAGCGGGTCAGGCGTGCTGTTGAAAGCACAACAGGAGTAAATGTTGCCAACGTTACCATCAGAGCAAAATATGAGTCACCGGATAAACGGGCGGCGGAACATGTGACTCTATGAAATCAAGGGTCGAGACATAGACCGCTCCCATGAAAGGGGTTTTAAAGATGAACGGAAAATCAATCAGTGTGCTCATCGCCATCGCATTCGGGATCGTGCTGTTCTGGCTCGGCTGGGGAGCGGCTGTATCGGTGCTCCTCCTTGGTATAGGCGGCTGGTTTATCGGCAAGCTGGTCAGCGGCGAGATCGACATTTCCAGCTACCTCGACTCTCTATCGCGGCGGAGAACCAGCCGACAATAGCCCGCTCCGATGAGAGGATTCCCGGCGTTTGGCCGGCTTGACATAAAGCCGGAAGACGCCGGGATTCGCGGTCTCAAACTATGCATTGGACGTGGCGTATTTGATCCCTTATCTGAATGATATAACCCGGTTGGTGCGGAAACTGTTCGCACCTGTCACTGTCCGGCGGCAGGCGCCGGACAGACCGGCACGCCTTCCACATCCGGAAGAGCGGATGGACCGGTCCATGACCATGGAGAGCGTCCGGATCAGAGAGGTCATTGAAAACTGGCTGCGCACCTGGAACGTTCCGCAACGGTATCATTCTTTCTGGCTCGAAGAATGTGATATAAAGCTATCGCTCAAGTACCGTGCTCCGGCCGCTACGATCGCGCAGACAAGGGAAATCTTCGTCCGCCCGGAATGGGCCAACCCCGGTATCATCGCCCACGAAGTATGCCATATCGTATGGCAGTTTTTGTCAGCTTCACAGAGAGAATCGTTCCAGAAGGACCTGACGGATGCGCTCAAGCATGATTACCTCATCCGCCTGGCCTGGCAGACCAAGCGCTACATGCAGTCAAACAAAGTGGAAGCCCACGCCGACGTCTACCGCTATCTCGGGGACAGAATGCCGGAGGTATTGAAAAGCTACTACCCGAAATTGCTGGTTTAAACTCCAGTTTACCGGCGGGGCATGGGCGGAGGGTCAGCTTTTT
>CAZPSP010000046.1:0-16827 GCA_964589285.1 uncultured Dehalococcoidaceae bacterium
AGCCGGAAGAAGTCGATAAGGCCATCAAGTACTGCCTCAATCACCCGATGGGCCCACTGGAGCTCTGCGACCTCGCCGGCGCGGATACCGTGCTGCACGGCCTCGAATCCATGTACGAAGAGTTTGGCGAGCGCCTGATGCCTGCCCCGATCCTGCGCAACATGGTGCGCTCCGGCGACCTGGGTCGCAAGACCGGCCGCGGTTTCTACGATTACACGCAGAAATAAAAAGTGTTTAGTCTCATCCTTCGACAAGCTCAGGATGATCCTTCGACAAGCTCAGGATGAGCGGTTTTGACAAGGCAAACAAACATAAACAGCGAAAGGAAAAAAGCTAAATGGCAAATCCAAATGATGTCGTCATCGTCGGCGCAGTGCGCACCCCCTTCGGGAAATTCGGCGGCTCCATGAAGGACATTGATTACTATGAACTCGGCTCGATTCCCATGAAGGAAGTCGTCAAACGCGTCGGGGTGACCCCCGATACCGTCGATGAAGTATTCTGGGGCGTCGGCGATACGTCCGCCTGCCGTGATCCCTACACGCCGGTGGCCGGGCGCCAGTCCCTCATCAGGGCCGGCCTCCCCCATGAGACCGTCTCCATCTCATTCGACATGGCCTGCGTCTCCGCCATGCACGCCATCAAACTGGCGGCCATGGAAATGAAGGCCGGTGAAATCGAAGTCGCCATCGCCGGCGGCGCCACCTCCTTCGGGCAGTCCCCGATGGTCGTGCGGAACCTCCGCTTCAACGGCTTCCGCATGGGCGATGTCAAGATGGAAGACCCGCTCTACGCGCTCGGCTACAAGGACTTTAATCCCGTGTCCGTGGACAGCGACAATGTTGCGGCGGAATACGGCTTCACCCGTGAAGATATGGACGCCTGGGCGGCCCGCTCCCACGAGAACTACGGCAACGCCTGGAACGCCGGTAAATTCAAGGAAGAAATCATGCCGCTTTCAATCCCGCAGCCCAAGGGCGATCCCAAGATACTGGATATCGATGAGCAGTATCGCGCCGGCACCAGCATGGAAGCCCTGGCGAAACTGAAGACCGTCTACGGCACCAAAGCCATCACCGCCGGCAATGCCCCCGGCCTCAATGACGGCGCTACCGCCATCATGTTGATGACCCGCAAGAAGGCCGAGGAACTCAAGCTGAAAGTCCTCGCCACCGTTATCGGCAACGTTTCCATCGCCATCAATGCCAGCCGCATGCCGGAAGGCCCCGGTCTGGCCATGCTCAAGCTGCTCAAACAAACCGGCCTGACCCTGGATGACATGAAAGTCATGGAGATCAACGAAGCCTTCGCCTGCGTCCCGCTGGTATCCATGAAGTTGGCCGCGGAAGGCAGCCAGAAGAAGTACGATGACATGGTCAAGAAGATGAATGTCAACGGTTCCGCTATCGCCATCGGCCACCCGAACACGGCCAGCGGCGCCCGCGTTATGATGAACCTCATGTACGAACTGCACCGCCAGGGCGGCGGGTATGCCATGGGCGCCATCTGCGGCGGCCTGGCCCAGGCTGATGCCTGCATCATCAAGGTCGAGTAGAGAGTTATTTGTCATTGCGATCCCCGATACAGCCGGGGCGCGGCAATCTCTGACTTCGATGTATGAGGGGGATTGCTTCGTCCCGATGAAATCGGGACTTGCAGTGTTGGTAAGATTTTAGTAAAAACTAAAATTAAAGGGAGAAAACAGCACCATGGATGAAAAGAAGTACCGTGTCGATGGTAAGATAGCCCTCGTCCTGGGAGGTGCGGGAGACATCGGCAAGGCCATCGCGGAGTCGCTTTCCGCCGCCGGAGCCAAGACCGTTATCCTCAGCAGCCGCAAGCAGGAGAACCTGGACAAAGCGGCGCAGGAAATCAAAGGCAAGACCGGCGGCGACGTCGTCGGCATTGCGTCCCACCTCGGCAAGCTCGACCAGATCCAGGCCCTCGTAGACAAGCTCAAGGCGGACTACGGGCGCATCGACATCCTCGTCAACAGTTCCGGTTCCAGCTTCATGGTGGACCTCGTGGACGTTGAAGAATGGCAGTGGGACAACGTGATGAACGTTAACCTCAAAGGCCCGTTCTTCCTGGCGCGCGAGATCGCCAAGATGATGAAAGAGCAGGGCGGCGGTTCCATCATCAATATCACGTCCTATATGGGCATTCGCGTCGAGCAGAGCCTGGGCGTTTACTGCATCAGCAAGGCGGCGGTCATTCACATGACCAAGGCCATGGCGAAGGAATGGGGCAAGTGGAACATCCGCGTTAACGGCATTGCTCCTGCGTGGGTGCATTCCCGCCTTGCCGATCCGTTCCTCGGTCAACCCGGCGTCAACGACCGCATGCTGAGCCAGACGGTCATCGGGCGCTTCGGCGAACCGGATGACGTAGCCGCGCTGGCGCTCTACCTGGCGTCCGACGCTGCCGCGAACACCACCGCCGGCATCTTCCCGCTCGACTACGGTATGCTGACGTAAGAGGAAAACAGAACACTCGTCCTCTCGCTCGATAAGGAGAGGTCCCGGACCGTGTCCGGGCGTGAGATGAGGGAGACATATTCCCCCTCACTCTAACTCTCTCCCGCCAGGGGAGAGAGGACAAATCGGTGCAAGAATACGACCGATTGGTAAAAGGAGGCAGTAACATGCCATCATTGACAGGAAAAGTAGCTATTGTCACCGGCGCCGGGCGCGGTCTCGGCAGGTCGATCGCGGAAGGGCTAGCCAAGAAGGGCGCAAATATCACCTGTGCGGCGCGGACCCAGGAGCAGATAGACGAAACGGCGGAAATTCTCCGCGGTATCGGCGTCAAGGCGCTGCCGGTTTCGACCAACGTGGCTGACGAGGAATCCATCAAGAACATGGTGGCCAAGACGATCGAGGAATTCGGCCGGGTGGACATCATGATCAACAACGCCGGCATCACCTCGCAGGACCGCTTCAAGGACATCACCCAGAAGCGCTGGAACCTTATTTTCGGCGTTAATGTGAACGGGACGGTCATGTGCACCCAGGCGGTGCTGCCGCACTTCCTGGAGCAGGAAAGCGGCATTGTGGTCAATGTCTCGTCCATCCTGGCGGTCAGGGTGCAGTACAGCGTTGTTTACGGCGCCAGCAAGGCGGCCATCGAGCGCCTGACCCAGGGCGTGGCGCGGGAGGTGCGCAAGACCCCCGGCATCGCCATCACCTGTATCCGTCCGTACTTCGTAAAGACGGACGTGGTGGAAGGCTACCTGGAAGGCCAGGACACCAGCGACTGGGAAACGCCGGAGATGTGGGAGAACTACACCGCCATGCTGTGTGAATCCAAAGCGGAAGAAGTCACCGGCAAGATATGGGACAAAGCCGCGCTGGAAGCGAAGTTCGGTAAACTGAATATCTAAGCCTGGTTTCAAGGCTTAGTTCCCGGAGCGCCCCGATGTAATCGGGGCGCTTTTTTGTTAGCTGGATATGCTGCGGAGCTTTCTTTTTAGAGATGAATAATCACCGTGCACTCGTCCGTGTCATCGATGATGGGTGTGGCAATGATCTCAGCTTTGACCGATAAGGAATTTGCTTATGCCGTCTCGCTGCAGTATGGGTATAGAGATCCTGGGTATCAAGAACCGTATCCCCGCAGAAGAGCTAAAACATCTAAGCTTTGAAACCGTGTAAATCGAATATGGCTTTACCGGCCTAGCTCTTTTTAAAAGAGCGGAACAGCAGGTAGAACGCCGCGCCGGCAAACACCACCGCGATCAACATGATCAGCATCCAGGAATCGGAGAGGAGACCCGGTTCCGGTATGTCCCCGGTAATGGGTATCTTGACCTGGTCCGTTGTCGCCGTTACCGGCCCGCCCAGGGAGAAGGTGCGCGTGGAGACGTTATTGGCTTCATCGGTCTCGACGATGGCATTATCATAATCGGCATGCGCGCCAAGCTGATGGAGCCCGGGCTCGATGGTCCAGACGAGTTCGCCGACCAGCGTCTCCCCGATACCGATCTCACCGAGCGGCACCTCGCCGATGACGTTATCATCGATGGTGAAAACGAGCACCGTGTCCTCAGCCTTGCCTTTACCGCGGTTTTCCACGGAAGCGCTGAGCGTCACGTTGTCTCCCGCCACGGCCGTGAGCGGCGTCCACGTAATAGACTTTACCATCAGGTCCGCGGCGTTTGAATTGAACACGAATGTTTTCTGGTTGTTTTCTTCATCGAGTTCCGTGATGACCTCATCGGCATCGAGGCGCAAGACCAGTTCGTGATCGCCGGTCGGCAGGAAGGCTTTGATGCTGATGTCCGCGCTCCCGCCGGCGGGGATTTCCGGGACTTCTTTACTGAGTTCCTGGCCGTCATCGATGGTATAAGTCATCGTCGAAGAACCGGCGTTATCGCTGCCCTCGTTCAGGACGGTAACGTTAAAATAGACATCGCTCTGGATGAGAGGGTTCTCCATCCTCCAGGAAATGTCCCCGACGCTCAGGTCCGGGGTCAGCGTGGCGAAATCGATGCTCTTTTCGTTATTGGATTCGTCAAGTTCAGTGGTCGAGTTCAGGGCATCCGCAGTCACGACGAGGTTATGGCCGCCTTTCATAGCGATCCACTCGAAGGTCGCGGTAAGGGTCTCGCCGGCCGGGATGGCATCGTAGGAAAGAGTGACCGGCGCTTCGCCGTCGATGCTGCCCAGGGCGGTACAGGGCTGCGAACTGCTCTTCCCTTGATTCCGCAGCGTTACGGAGAATGTTATCGTATCGCCGACGCGCGCCCCTTCCGGCGACCAGGAGACACTATCCACGACAATGTCCGGCGGCGGCAGGGTGACGGTACGGGAGTTGTTCTTTTCATCGATCTCCTGGACCAGCGCCGTGGAATCGGCAATTATCTCGACAGTGTGAGTGGACTTTGATGCCGGCCACGTGAACTCCTCGGTGATTATTTCGTCCGGTCTGACCGGGCCGATATCCGTGTACCCCATAGTAGCGCCGTCCACATAGTAGGCGATCCGGGAAGGGCCGGTAGCCAGCGTGCCGGTATTCTTAATGCTGATATTGAAGACAACTTCACTGCCTGGAGCTGCTTCCACCGGCGACCAGGTTACGGAATGCACGACGAGGTCTGCCATATTGGGAACGATAGTGACCGAATAGCCGTTGTTGTTCTCGTTTTCTTCCGCGACATAATCATTGAAGTCCACGAACGCTTTAAACGTGTGACGGCCTTCCTTGGACTTCCAGTTATAGGTCTTGAACGTGGTATTATCTGCAGCCAGGGAGGTGACCGGGACGGTTGTGATGAGTTCGTCATCGATATAGTAAGCAAGGTGGAAGTTCTCCGCTTTGCCGCCGCCCTCGTTTTCAATGTTCACGGTGAACGTCACGGTATCACCGAGGTTAGGGTTCACCGGCGCCCAGGTGATGCTGGATATCAGGAGGTCCGGCGGAAGGATAGAGAACGTCTTTTTAAGCTGGTTGTTTTCCTCGTTGGTCTCTCCCTCGTTTTTATCGCTGTCAGCTGTCACAGATACGTAATGTGAACCGGGAGTAGCCTCCCATTGAAATGTGGTGGTAGCGGATTCGTCCGGCTTCAGAGGGTCGATTGCATAGTTCCCGATGTATTTGCCATCGATGTTGGCGAGCACCCTGGTAGCCCCGGCGTTACCGGGACCCTGGTTCTTCACCTTAACGGTAAATGTGACCAAATCACCGACACCGGCATCAGGCGGCGTCCATGTCAGGTCTTCTATTACCAGGTCCGGGATCTGAGTTGTCAACTCGATATGCCCGCTGTTGTTATCTTCGCTGCTTTCAGAAAGCCTGTCGTAGTAATCGACCAGGAAATCAAACTCATGCGTTCCAAGTTCGGCTTTCCAGGTAAAGGTGACATTAACCGAAGCTCCGGCGGCAAGCTCCGGTACTGGCAGCATCGGTTGCGGTTCTCCGTCAATAAGGTAGTAGAAATGGCAATTATCCGCACGTCCGGTCCCGTTGTTGGATATTAGTATCCGGAAGGTAACGATATCAAATTCGGACGGGGTAGCGGGGTCAGCCTCAATCTCAGTAAGCTGCAAGTCCGGGGCTTCCGTGGAGAACGTCACTGTTTTCTGGTTATTGGTCTCGTCGCTTTCCGCGATGCGGCGGCTGTTATCAACAAACGCTTTTATGGAATGCTGGCCTGTCTGGGATACCCATGAATACGTGTCCGTGATTGATTCACCCGGCTCGATGCGTGGAATATCGTGGACGCCGCGGGAGCTGCTATCGATGTAGAAATCCAGTGTTGTGGTCTGCGCCAGGGCATTACCGATATTGGAGATGCGGACCGTAAACGTGACGGGTTCGCCGACGGAAGGAGCGGAAGGGGACCATGAGATAGACTCGATAACCAGGTCCGGAGCCAGGGTCGTTAACTGATAGGTCAGTTCATTATTGTTTTCGTCCGATTCCGAAACAAGACCGGCGCTGTCAGAAAGCGCCCTAATGGTATGGGTGCCGAGTTCAGCAGTCCATTGAAAGCTCGTGGTGGTCATCAATCCGGGGCCCAGTGCATCGATGCTGTTGGTCCCGATTATCGCTGCGTCTACATAACAAGTCACCTGACTGGAAGCAGCCCCGGCCTGTCCCTGGTTCTTGACCTGAATGGTAATGGTGACGGTATCACCGAGTTCAGGCTCGGCGGGGGATAAAGATATCTGCTCGACGATGAGGTCCGGGGAATCAGCGGCCAAGGAGGGCAAAGGAAAAACGTTCTGCAGTGAGAAAAGCAGGGCTGTAACGATAAGCAGACAGGCGGCGCGCGCAATCACGCCGCCGGTTCGTGTTTTCAGTACTGGCACTTTCTACCCCTCCCGGAATCGGTCCGTATCCGTACATATTCATTCTAGGAATGACAGAGCGGCGAACCAATAGGCAAATGGTCAGGGTGAGAACGGATGAAATAGTACCAAGCTAGGAATCCGGTGGGACCGGCGCAATGGCCCAGCCGGGGCAATAGAGCTGCGCGCAGCTGCCGCAATCGGTGCACTTGTCGGGGTCGATATAGTACTGGGTGTCGCCTTCGTAAATCGCCCCGGAGGGGCACTCGTAATAACAGGCCCCGCACTTAACGCACGTTTCTATGATACGGTAAGTCATGGTGCGTTCCTCGTCAATCGTAAGCTACTTCTTGTCTTCTGTTTCCAGTCCCCATTTCCGGAACTGTTTGACATAGAAGTCCGGCCGTGGAAAGTCCGGCTGGACCAGGGTGTGCCGCCAGACGGACTCTTCTTCCATCTTCTGCGTACGTCTCATGGAATCCCCAAAGGTTTCGAGTTTAGCGGCCGGGACAGACAGGATGACCTCATCTTCGCGGGCGGCGGCGCGGGCCTGCTCACCGGGGTCCGGGAAGGTGATACGGTAGTCGTTGTTCTCCATGACGGGAATGATGGAATAGGCGCAGGAATCTATCGGGTCGAACTCGGATTTCAAGGGCTGGCCGGGTTGAGTGAACTTGATCCACATCATCATCTGCCGGATCTGGGCGGGTTCGGCATAGATCATGACCAGGTCCGGCTGGAACGAGGCTTTCTGAAGCGGGGCCGTCAGGACGCCGATATACTTCCCGTACGGGAAGGAAGGGCAGTTGACCATCATATTGATGAATTCGTCGTCGGGGTCTCGTTCTATCAGACCGTAGATGAGAGGGGGTGCGACACACCAGTGGTCTTCTTTCAACATGGCTACGGTAAGTCCCTGTCGCCTTGACAGGGAGAAGGCCTGACATTGAGCGAGATGTTCTCCCCTGTCACGGTAGGGCCGGAGCGCTCCTTCTGGAATGTCCTCTTCCCTCTCCAGCATCTTGACAGCGATGGGATGTGTGCGCAGTTTGATCGTCTGCTCTATTTCTTCACCGAGTTTGTTTAGTTCCTCTATCGTCAACGTACGCTCTCCTTCTTCTTTCGTTCACCTGAAACTCGTTTTCATTTTAGTTCCCTGGTACTAACGTGTCAAAGAAATGGTTGCGGCGGTATGGTAGAATGGGGAAAGATCAGAAGATGGGACGAACGGATGAAAGTAAACCGGGGCCTGGTGCTCCTCTTGATATGCGGGTTTCTCCTGATGCCGGCGGTATCCTGTACCATGCCGGGAGAAACCTTTAACGATGAATTCGTCAGCAGTCTTTCAGCCACCAAAACGGCCGTAACGCCGGACGATCCCACCGTGCTCCCGGAACGCGGCTTCTTTATGGGGACGTTGCCGATACCCGCCGAGAACCAAACATTTGAGGACTCTTTCCGGCTGGCCGGTACCTGCTGCGAGTTCGTACCAGTCTGGGGCAAGCCCACTCCGTTCTATGATCTTGCGGATGACCTCGAAGGGGAGTGGGGCACGCAGTTCATCGATACCTATACCAGGGAAAACGGTATGTTCCCGCTCGTTCATATGTCATTCATCGGACGGGACATGCAATTAACGGCGCCGGAAATTATCAAAGAACCGACCTTGTCTCATCCCGTCTGGCGGGAAGCCTACAAAAAAGCTGCCGTCAATGCCGTACGTGCGGTGAGGCCGCTGTACCTGTCCCTCGGCAACGAAGTAAATCGCTGGTATGAAAAGTACGGCAACGACGAAGCCGACCCCAATGCATTCCGCCACTACGTGAGTCTGTACAACGAAATCTATGATGCTGTCAAGGCGATGTCTCCGGAAACCAGGGTTTTTTGTACCTTTTCCCGGGAGATCGTCAATGAAAACCGCGAGGCTGACCTGGACGTTTTCAGGTTCTTCAGTCCTGACAAGCTCGATATCATCCTTTTAACGAGTTACCCTCATGCTCTCGGCGATGTCAGCCGGCCGGCGGACATACCGGATGACTATTATACGGAGATTTCGCATCAGTTCCCGGGAAAGCCTTTCGGTTTTACCGAAGTCGCCTGGCCTTCACTGGAATTTTTCGGCGGTGAAGCAGCCCAGGCCGATTTCCTGGAAGACCTTACCGGAAGGCTAACCGTAGAGCAGGGCGTCAATTTGTTCATGGTGGGCTGGCCGTGGCTGACCGACCTCAACGACCAGGATACGACAGGGTTGATCCGCCGAGACGGCGTTCCCAAGGAAGCCTTTGCTGTCTGGAGGGCGATAGCATTGCTCGGCAAATACGTCGATCCGGAATCTCTGATCCCGGAAACCGCGGTGAAAATGAAGCCGGAGAACGATTTATTCCCGCCGATTCTCCACAGCAGCAATTATGAACGACCCGTGCCCCTGCCGTATCCGATCAATACCGCCGGGGCCGAGGATTCCCCATTCATGATGCCGGACGGCAAAACGCTCTATGTATGGTTCACGCCGGACCCCTCCATACCGGCGGAGAAACAGCTGCTGGACGGCGTGACCGGTATTTATGTAACGCATCTCCAGGATGACGGAAACTGGAGCAACCGGCAAAGGGTCGTGCTGAACGATGATATCTCGCTCGACGGCTGCGTCTATGTCCGAGACGACAAAATGTGGTTCGCCTCGGCCCGGCCCGGTTATGTGGGACTGGGCTGGTTCACGGCGGAATATGCAGACGGTATGTGGCAGGACTGGAAGTACGCCGGGGACGAGTTCCCGGATAATTACGAAGTAGGGGAACTCCATTTTTCGGCGGATAGCAAGACGCTGTATTTCCACTCCTCGCGGGACGGCGGCCAGGGCGGGTACGACATCTGGGTGACGCAATTCGTCGATGGCAGGTGGACTTTACCGGAAAACCTGGCGACGATCAATTCTCCGGAAAATGACGGCTGGCCGTACCTGACCGAAGACGGCAGCGAGCTATGGTTCACCCGCACCTACCAGGGCAGCCCGGCTATCTACGTTTCCCGGCTGGCGGACGGCGTCTGGGCGGAACCGGAACTGGTTATTTCACAATTTGCCGGGGAACCGACGCTGGATGCAGCCGGCAACCTGTACTTCGTCCACCATTATTACCGGGACGGCGTGATGCAGGAAGCGGACATCTACGTGGCGTACCGCAAGTAGCCGCTGCCGGTATCTTATACCTGTTTCCGTTGCCTCTTCACCGTGAGCAGTGCGGAGACCTGTCTCTATCAGTTGGCGGCCATCAGTTCTGCGTAATTCCAGAAAAGAAAGAGGCCGGGACATTCCCGGCCTCTCCGGATGAAGGCAGTTAAGGCGAAGCGACTCAGGCTGTGGCGAGGTCGTCTTCCGGATAAGCTTCCAGGCCGTGTTCGGGAACGTCGAGCCCGCGGAGTTCCTCTTCCCGGCTGGCCCGCAGACCGATGGTCTTCTTGAGCGCCCAGAACAGGATAAAGGCGGTCGGGGCTACCCAGGCGATGAGAGCGCCGATATCGATCAACTGAAGCATTAATTGGCTCCAGCTCCCGTCGATGATGCCGCGGACGCCGTAGGTGCCGTCCGCGAAGATGCCGACAGCCAGCAGGCCCCAGATGCCGGCGCCGAAGTGGACCGGTACCGCACCGACGGCGTCATCGATCTTCATGACCTTCTCAACGATGGTCCCGGTCAGGAACATGAACGGCACCGCGATGGCGCCGATGACGACCGCCGCCCAGGGCGGGACGAAGGCGCAGGGCGCCGTAATGCCCACGAGCCCGGCCAGCGCGCCGTTACAGGCGGCCAGGATGTCCGCCTTGCCCGTGGCGGCGAACCTCCAGTAGAGAGCGACCACCGCGCCGGTGGCGGCGGCCAGGAACGTGTTAACGGTGATGACCGAAATCCTCAATTCGGTGGCCGCGACTGTGCTGCCGGCGTTGAAGCCGAACCAGCCGAAGAACAGAATGAAGGTGCCGATGATAACGTAAGGCGTGTTGTGTCCCTTAATGGCGTTGGGCGTGCCGTCCGCGTTGAACTTGCCGATGCGTGGCCCGACCAGCGCCGCCGCGATGAGGGCCGTCAGGCCGCCGACCATGTGCACTACGCCGGAGCCGGCGAAGTCGATGACGCCGGTGGCGTCACCGATGGTGATATTACTCAGCCAGCCGCCGCCCCAGACCCAGTGCCCGTAGACCGGGTAAATGATGGCGCCCAGTATAAAGCTGTAGGCAAGATAAGCGGTGATTTTCATTCGTTCGGCCACGGCGCCGGCGACAATGGTCGCGGCGGTGGCGGCGAAGACCATCTGGAAGAACCAGAACATGATGGTCGAAACGTCATAGCTTTCCCCGCTCAGGAAGAAGCCGGACATGCCGAGGAACGTATTGCCCTCGTCCAGGCCGGGGAACAGGGCGGAGCCGCCGAACATCAGGGCGAAACCGAAGGCCCAGAACCCGAGGGACGCGATACAGAAGTCCATGAAGCTCTTCGTCCAGTAATTGGTGTTGCTCTTCTTGCGGATAAGCCCGGAGCCGAGGAAAGCAAAACCGAGCTGCATGAAGAAGACCAGGAAACCGGCGATCAATGTCCAGATCATGTTAACCGGAGCGGTCTCATCTCCGGCCAGGGTATCGGCGCCGTTGGGATCGGCGGCGTTGACAATGGCCGGCACTCCGAAGAACGCCACCAGCGCCAGGACCAGCATGATGCTGATGATGAACCATCGCCGCTTCAACAGCGGCACGCGAGCAGTAGTGTCCATACTATCTCTCCAATCAAAAATTATTCACGCGTTATATAAAAACCGTTCATGCCGGTCTGTTATTCGGCGGGTCCCTGGTACCGGGTGTGCCGTTTCCTGACGATGGTTGGGACGACCACCCAGGCGGCGAACAGGATGATGAATGCGATGACTCCGAATACGATTTCCATTTCTTTCCTCCTCTGTAGATGATCCGGCGTACATATTCATGGTAGCTTCAGCATATTTCACCGCCGTTACGGGAGCGTTAAATGCAGGTTACGCGGAAGTTACGGGTTTGTTACAACAAGGGGACAGGCGGGAGTAGACGGCTGAATGGCAGCTGGTTCTGAAAACGACCGGAAGAGAAGTGGGTTAATGGGTCGAGGGGGTTGATGGATAGAGCAAAGCCTTGCAAACAGAGAAAGGCCGCCCTGGGGATTTAATCCGGAGCGGCCCACTATGCCGTGGATTGCTGTATCGATGCTAAATTGACCGAGTACGGGAATAGTAATCCATGAAGCCGGTAAACGCTTACTCGGCGGGTTCTTCGTTACTGGCATGGCGCTTCTTGACGATGGTCGGTACGATGACCCAGGCGGCGAACAATACCACGAATACGATAGCGGCGATAACGATTTCCATTTCCTCAACCTCCGTGCTTTGAATCTGATACTACCATAATAAAGCCCGAATATTTCACGGAAATGACATCCGGGTTAAATGCGCGTTACGGGCAGATTACAGCCATGTTACAGAGGGTGGGCCGAATCCAGGCGGAAATGAGCCTGAAGAGCGGGTGGAAATCCGGGCCCGGTCAATTCAGCTTCAGGCTGGAAGCCATCGCGGTCTCGCACAACGTTTGGTAAACAATTCTTTCCCGGTACCGGCCATTGATGGTTCCTGACCTTCGTCAGGATGACGGCCTTCGTAAAGAGTGAATTGTTACTATCGACGCATCGGGCAGAAGGGTACTCTAAAGGGGAATAATAGATGAAAGAGTATTTTGGCCTGAGTAAAAAGAAGAATCCGATCCTCTAGAACGAGTTCATCATCGCGGCAAACTCGGCGATGCGCATCAGGGCGCCGGGGATGATCCCCAGCACCAGTACACCGAGCGAGCAGATGAATATCGCAATGCCCGGCAAAACCGCGGTCCTTACCTTCTCCAGCGAGGCCGCTTCATCGAACCACATCACCTTGACTACCCGCAGGTAGTAGAACGCGGAGATAACGCTGTTGATGGCCGCTATCACCACCAGCCAGAGCAGGCCGCTGTTGGCCGCTGCGCTGAAGATGAAGAATTTGCCCATGAAACCGGCCGCCGGCGGGATGCCGGTGAGCGAAATAAGCCCCAGACTCAAGGCCAGCGCCAGCCACGGAGACCGCTTGCCCAGGCCGGCGTAATCCGCTATGGCGTCGCTGCCGAGCTTGCTGGAAACAACAATGACGGTGATGAACGCCGCCAGGTTGGTCAGCGCGTAGGCCGCCAGGAAGAAGATGACGCTGCTCTGCCCCTGGAAGGGGATGAACAGACCCATGGAAGACTTGAAACCCAGCCCTCCGACGCCTATCGCCGCCAGCCCTACCATCAGGTATCCCGCCTGCGCGATGGACGAGTACCCGAGCAGCCTCTTGATGTTCGTCTGCGGGATGGCGATAACGTTACCCACGACCATCGTTATCACCGCCAGCGCCGCGAAGACCATGCCCCAGTCATTGAGCAGGTCGACTTTGCCGCCGAACGAAGAAACGAACACCCGCAGGATGACCGCGAACCCGGCCGCTTTGCTGCCTACGGAAAGGAAGGCCGTCACCGTCGTCGGAGCGCCTTCATAGACGTCCGGCACCCACATATGGAACGGCACCGCGGCGATCTTGAACCCGAACCCGGCCACGAGGAACGCAATACCCAGCCAGAGCGCCGGGGTTATGGTGCCGCTGCTGTAGAAGGTATTGATGCCGCGGGCAATCTCGATAAGCTGCGTTTGCCCGGTAATCCCGAAGATGAAGGCCATGCCGTAGAGCAGCACCGCCGAGGCGATGGCCCCGAGCAGCAGGTACTTCAGCGAGGCCTCGGTGGACTGCCGGTCCTTGAGGAAACTCACCAGGATATACAGGGTAACGCTCGTCAGTTCCAGGGCGATATAGATGGCGATGAGGTCGGTCGTCGCGGCCATCAGCATCATGCCGAGCGTCGCGATGAGGACAAGGGCGTAGTACTCGCCCTTGAAGTGCGTGAACTTCTCGTCGTAGCCTGCTGAAGCCAGGATTACCATGACGGCGATGCCCGCGAAGAGCACGGTGAAGAACACGGCGTAGTTATCGACGGCCAGCGTCTGTCCGAAGATGGGGCTGTTGCCGCCGTTCCACATGGTAATAGCGACCCCGGCGGCGGCCAGGAGCGCGATGATGCCGGTCCAGCGCAGCACGGCCGTCTGCCGGACGAAGAGGTCCAGCAGGATGATGGCTATCGCGCCGCCCGCCACTATCAGTTCCGGTATGAACAGGCTCAGATTCACCTGGTGCTCCTTCTCATTATCCGCCGCTCACGAGCCGTACCACCGGCTCGATGCCGAGCTTGAAAACATCGGTCAAAACAGCCGGGTAGATGCCGACCAGCATGATGACCGCAACCAGGACGAACATGTAGAACTTCTCCAATCCGTCCGCGTCTTTAACGTTGTTATACTGCTCCTTCACCGGCCCGTAGAACGCCTGCTGGAGCATCCAGAGGATGTAGCCGGCGGTCAGGACGACGCCGATGATGGCGACGATGGTGTAAATCTGTACGTTGGCAACGACCCCGCTGTTGTAGCTGCCGAGGAAAACGAGGAATTCAGCCGCGAAACCGCTCGTCGTCGGCAGGCCGAGCGAAGCCAGCCCCGCGATGCCGAATACCGCGCAGATGATGGGTACCTGTTTCGCCAGGCCGCCAAGCTGGCGGAGGTCGCGCACTTCTATGTTATGGATGACCAGCCCGGCCATGGCAAAGAGCAGGCCGGTGACGATGCCGTGGCTGAACATCTGCAGCGCCGCGCCGGTCAGGGAAATCTGTCCCAGCGCGAAGATGCCGAGCAGAACGTAGCCCATGTGGCTGATGGAACTGTAAGCTATCATCCGCTTGATGTCCGTTTGCATCAGCGTGACCGCCGCGCCGTAGACGATGCCGATCAGCGCCAATATCAGCATGATCTGTGCATAGTCCTGCGCCGGTCCCGGGAACATGCTGACGCAGAGCCGAATCATACCGTAGCCGCCCATCTTGATGAGCACGCCGGCCAGCATCACGCTGACGGCGGTCGGGGCGTCGGTATGGGCGTCCGGCAGCCAGGTGTGCAGCGGGAACATCGGCAGCTTAACGGCAAACCCGATGAACAGCAGCCAGAAGACGGCAGCCGCGGGAAGGGCGCTTTGCAGCATTCCCAGCCCTTGTTCGGCGATCTCCAGCATACTCAGGCTGCCGGTGGTGAAGTAGACCGCCAGGATACCGGCCAGCATGAACGCCGAGCCGAACAGCGTATACAAAACGTACTTGATGGCTGAATAATTTTTTCTCCCGGAACCCCAGATGGAGATGAGGAAGTACATCGGGACGACTTCTATCTCCCACATGATGAAGAAGAGCAGGAGGTCGAGGGAAACGAACACGCCGATGATGCTGGCCTCCAGCAGGAGCAGCCAGCCGAAGAACTCGCGCGTCCTCTCGTGGACCTTCCAGGAAATGAGCACGGCCAGGAACCCGAGGAACGTGGTCAGGAGCAGGAGCGGCATGCTGAGGCCGTCCACACCCAGGTGGTAATGGGCGTTGAGCGGGGCTATCCAGAGGTATTTCTCCTCAAACTGGACCGTCCCGGACCCGGCCAGACGGTCGAACGCGGCGAAGAGGTACACGGACAGACCGAGCGGCACGAGGGTAAAGGCGGCAGCCAGCCACTTCGCGAGCTTTTCGCTCCGCCCGAAGAGCGCGATGACGATCGCTCCCACCGCCGGGAGGAAGAGGATGGTGCTCAGGTAGTTAAAGTCCAAGTCTTATGCCTCTCCTTGTCAACCCCAGATTATGACGACCAGCGCGATGACGGCCACGCCCAGCGCGATGAACAGCCCGTAAATTTGTAATGCACCGGTCTGGGTCCGCCGCAGCGCGCGGCCGGTGCCCGCCACGGCCTTGCCGGATACGTTCACCACGCCGTCCACGCCTTTGCTGTCGAACAGGGTGAACCCGGTGAACAGGTACTTCATCAAGAGTTTCTTGACGATGATGTTTTCGTATAATTCATCGAGGAAATACTTGCGGGATACCAGGGTGTACAGCGGCCCGAAGGCTCTGCCCAGTTTTTCCGCGGTAATGAACTTCTTGATATAGACCGCCCACGCCGCGAAGATTCCCAGCAACGCTATGATGAAAGAGATCAGCGGCAGCGGCACGCCCTGGACGGTATGGCCGAACACCGTGAAGAAGTTGGCGGCGCTGACATGCTCGATCTCGTGGCCGTAGAAACTAAAGAACCCGCCTGTTACGTTCCACCATCCGACGGCGATGGCGAGAATCGCCAGGAAGACCAGCGGAGCTACCATGACTTTAGGTGATTCGTGCGTGTGGCTGTAATCACCCTCCGGATCCCCGCCTTTGTAGTCTCCATGGAAGGTCATGAAGATGGCCCGGAACATGTAGAAAGCCGTGAGGAACACGGTTATCAAGGCAAACCAGAACAACACCGGCTGTGCTTCCATCGCCGCGGCGATAATCTCGTCCTTGCTCCAGAAGCCGGCCAGCGGCCAGATACCCGCCAGGCTGAGCGAGCCGACGAGGAACGTGGCATAGGTCCATGGCATTTTCTTGCGCAGACCGCCCATGAGCCGCATGTCGAAGGTCCCCGTGGCGTGGTTGACGCTCCCGGAAGCCATGAAGAGCAGCGACTTGAAGAAAGCATGGGTGAACAGGTGGAAAATGCCGATCGCTCCCGCGGCCTTCGCGGCGAGGAGCAGCGCCTCGGTGCTGGGGTACAGAGCGAGGGTGCGTTCATGGGCCAGTATCATTCCCATGGCTCCCAGACCGAGCATCATGTAGCCGATCTGGCTGATGGTGGAATAGGCCAGCACTCGCTTGATATCGTTGGCGACCAGGCCCATCGTGGCCGCGAAGATGGCCGTAAATCCGCCGATAGCCGCTACTGTGGTAATAGCTTCATTGGAGAAAATAAAGAGCGGCATCGTCCGGGCCACCAGGAACACGCCCGCGCAGACCATCGTCGCGGAATGGATGAGGGCGGAGACCGGCGTCGGGCCTTCCA
>CAZPSP010000047.1:0-16799 GCA_964589285.1 uncultured Dehalococcoidaceae bacterium
CCACAGCAACAGAAACCACAGCAACCGAAACCACCGCAACGGAAACCACCGCAACCGAAACCACAGCAACGGAAACCACCGCAACAGAAACTACAGCAACCGAAACCACAGCAACCGAAACCACAGCAACCGAAACCACGAGCCCAACCACGGCTACCACCAGCCCCACCGAGACGACCGCAACGAGCCCGACCGGCACGGCCACGACCACCACAATGACGACGCAGCCCGGCCAGATCGGTTCCGTTGAAGTCCTCGGCGTGTGGGGAGGCTCGGAACTTGAGAGCTTCCAGGCCATGGTAGCGCCGTGGGAAGAAGAGACCGGCGGACAGATGAACTTCACCGGCACACGGGACCTGACCGCCATCCTGACCACCCGCATCCAGGCCGGTAACGCTCCGGATGTTGCCATTCTGCCAAATCCCGGGTTGATGCAGCAATATGCCGCTGACGGAGAACTCGTAGCTTTGAACGACCTGATCGACACCAACGTCATCAACGAGCAGTATCCCGAGGCCTGGGTAGACCTGGGTACGGTAGACGGTAATCTCTACGCCATCTTCATGAAAGCGGCCAACAAGGCCATGGTCTGGTATAATCCGGCCGTGTTCAGTGACAATGGCTGGGAAACTCCCGGCACCTGGGACGAGATGATCCAGCTTTCGGATGATATCGTCGCGGCGGAAGGCACACCTCCGGCGCCATGGGCGATGGGTGTCGAGAGCGGGGCGGCCACCGGCTGGCCCGGCACGGACTGGATAGCCCAGATATTCCTTTCTCAGAACGGCGGCGATGTCTATGACCAGTGGCTGAACCATGAAATCCCCTGGACCGACGAACGTATCCGTGAAGCCTGGGAAATGTGGGGCGACATAGTCTATACTGACGGCTACGTCCCCGGCGGCGCTGCCACGGTACTTTCCACGAACTTCCAGGACGCGGCTTACTGGCCTTTCCAGGACCCGGCGCAGGCCGCCATGTACTATGAAGGCGACTTTGTCCAGGGCTTCATCACGTCCCAGTTCTCCGATGCCGAGGCCGGAACGGACTACGATTTCTTCCCGTTCCCAACCATCAACCAGGAATATGAGGGCGCCGTGACCGGCGGAGCGGACCTTGTGGTTGTGTTCAATGACACTCCGACCGTCCGGTCATTCGTCAATTACCTGGCCACGGCGGAAGCCCAGCAGATCTGGGTGGAACGCGGAGGCTTCACATCCGTCAACACCGAAGTACCGCTCGATGCCTATCCGGGAGAGATCGCCCGCGCTTCCGCCGAGCAGTTGCTCAATGCTTCCCTGTTCCGCTTCGGGGCCGGGGACAGCATGCCGGCCGCTGTTCAGACCACCTGGTGGTCCGGTATCCAGCAGTATCTGCAGGACCGTGATTCGCTGGACCAGATCCTGGAACAACTGGAAGAAGTTGCCGCATCGGCCTATGAAGAGCAGACCGGCACTCCGACCGGTACGGAGACCGCAACCGGGACAGGCAGTTCTTAAACGGTTGTCCGGTCCTTCGCCCGGACCACAAAGTGCTCAAGGGGCGGGTGTAAACCCGCCCCTTTTCCGGCTGGAGGAGAGTATCTGTGAGACCCAGAGGTATTGTTGGTTTGCTCGTAAACCGGATGCCGAAGGGCGTCCGCGGGGGATGGATCACTCCCTGGCTGTGGCTCCTGCCGGCGCTCTTTTTTGTGACCGTTTTTCTGATCTATCCGGTGATAGATACGTTCCGCATTAGCTTCTATGATGCCAGGTCTGAGAACTTCGTCGGCATGGACAACTATATCCATATCTTCACAACGCGCAACCTCCAGAACGCCATGCTCAACAACATCCTGTGGATACTACTTTTCACTCTGGGTTCGGTAGGCCTGGGGCTGCTGTTCGCGGTACTGGCCGGGCGGGTGAAGTATGAAGCGGCGGCAAAATCAGCCATCTTCATTCCCATGGCGATTTCCTTCGTGGCGGCGGCTGTCATCTGGAGGTTTGTCTACGCCTACGTTCCGCCCGGTTTCGAGCAGTACGGCCTGCTGAATGCGGCAGCGACCGGGGCCGGCCTGGACCCGCAACCCTGGCTGATCCAGCAGTCATTTCCCTTCACGGACATTACGATGCCCGTTCCCTTACGTACCAATAACATCGCTATCATCGCGGTGGGAATCTGGATGTGGACCGGGTTCGCCATGGTGGTGCTCTCCGCCGGGCTGAAAGGGATTTCCACCGAGGTCATCGAGGCCGCGCAGGTGGACGGGGCTACCAACTTCCAGGTATTCCTCAAGATCATTTTTCCGCTGGTCAGTCCCACCATAGCCGTGGTGGCCACCACTCTCGTTATCCAGGCGCTCAAGATTTTCGATATCGTCTGGGTGATGACGGCCGGTAATTTCGGGACGGATGTGGTGGCCACGAGCATGTACAAGCAACTGTTCAATTTCCAGAACTTCGGCCGGGCCGGCGCACTGGCGGTTATCCTGCTCCTTGCCATCATCCCGATCATGCTTATTTCCATCAACCGGTTCAGGAGCCAGGAGGAAACACGCTGATGTTTCGGGAAGAAATGGAGAACCTGGATACGCCGCTACGCGGTGAAGAAGCGAACCCCCTCAAAGGAAAGATGGGCGCCGACGCCGTTGCACGGGGCAAACGCCAGGGGTGGAACTGGGGCCGTTTCATTTCCCGCATCCCGCTGCACATCGTGATCATTGCCCTGGCGCTCCTCTGGATGACCCCTACTGTCGGCCTGCTGGTCAGCTCTTTCCGGCCCGCCAACCTTGTTTCCACTACCGGCTGGTGGACCGCCTTCCAGACTCCGTTCCAGTTTACCCTGGAGAACTACAGCACGGTACTCACCCAGCAGGGAATGGCGCGGAGTTTTCTCAACAGTGTGATCATCGCCGTTCCCGGCACGCTGATACCCACATTCGTTGCCGGGTTTGCGGCCTTTGCGTTCACCTGGCTGAAGTTCCCGGGCCGTAATGCTTTGTTCATCTTCCTGGTGGCGCTGCTCGTGGTGCCGATCCAGATGACGCTGATACCGGTGCTGCGTCTATACTCAAATCTGGGGCTTGTCAGCACCCTGCCCGGAATCTGGCTGGCCCACACGGCTTACGGACTTCCCCTGGCCATCTTTCTGCTGCGCAACTTCTTCGGGGCATTGCCGAGGGAGATCGTCGAGTCCGCCCGCCTCGATGGAGCATCCAATATGGGAGTGTTTTTCAGGATCATTATCCCGTTGTCCGTTCCGGCCCTGGCTTCGCTGACCATTTTCCAGTTCCTCTGGGTATGGAACGACCTGCTCATTGCCCTGGTTTATCTCCAGACACCCAGTTTGGCGCCGATGACGGTGACCATCAATAACCTGGTCAGCTCCTTCGGCACGTCCTGGCAGTTGCTGACGGCGGCGGCGTTCATCTCCATGATCCTGCCGCTCATCATATTCTTCTCCCTGCAAAGGTATTTTGTAGAGGGCATTACCGCCGGCGCCATCAAGGGCTGATACCGGAGGGGATTGTCCCGGAGGTGATGGTCCATGGCCGAGGTCAGATTTGAAAACGTAACCAAACGCTTCGGTGAGACGGAAGCTATCAAGAACCTTACGCTGCACATCGCGGACAAGGAATTCCTCGTCCTCGTCGGGCCGTCCGGCTGCGGCAAGTCCACGGCGCTGCGCATGCTTTCCGGCCTCGAAGACGTTACCGAGGGAGAGATATACATCGGAGACCGTATGGTGAACAAAATTCAACCCAAAGACCGGGACATCGCCATGGTCTTCCAGTCCTATGCCCTGTATCCCCACATGACGGTTTATAACAATATGGCTTTTGCTCTCCAGTTGCGTAAGTTGCCCAAGGACGAGATAAAGCGCCGGGTGAACGAGGCCGCCGATATCCTCGGCATAGAGGACCTGCTGAAGCGCAAGCCCCGCCAGCTCTCCGGAGGCCAGCGGCAGCGTGTAGCGCTCGGCCGCGCCATTGTGCGGGAACCGGCTGCTTTCCTCCTCGACGAGCCTCTTTCCAACCTGGACGCCAAACTCCGCGTCCAGACGCGCGCCCAGCTCAGCAAGCTGCACGAGCGGCTCGGCACGACGTTCGTCTATGTGACTCACGACCAGGTGGAAGCGATGACCATGGCCACCCGTATAGCGGTGCTGAAGAAAGGCGTCCTCCAGCAGGTGGGAACGCCGGGGGAACTCTACGAACATCCGGACAACGTGTTCGTGGCGGGCTTTATCGGCAGCCCGGCCATGAATTTCCGGGAAGTGACTGTCGGCGGTGATGATGCCGGGCCCTTCATCGAAGCCGAGGGCTTTCATATTCCGCTGCCGGAGGAAGCGAGCAGCCTGCTGGCACAATACCGGGGGCGGCAGGTCATCTTCGGCATCAGGCCGGACGATATCCATAATCCGAAGTATCTGGTACCCGGCATCAAGGCCCAGCCGGTCAGGGCTAAAGTTGACATAACGGAGATGATGGGTAACGAGTATTACCTCCACATGCTCATCGGGGACTGGCCTTTCGAAGCCCGGGTGGATAACCGGACGGAAGCCCGGCCCGGCCAGGAGATCGAGCTGGTCTTCGATATGTCCAAGATGCATGCCTTCGACCCCGAGACGGAAGAAGCCATTTACTGAAAGCCGGAAATGAGCGTAAAATTCACCTTTTCGGCTTCAGGCCTTTGACACCATGAGGTACCTTTGTTATCATAACTTCGTCAGGTACGTTCCAGTAACACAGGCTCTATGCCAAATATCGAACTATATATCGTTCTCCTGGTTGTCTGCTTGGTCTTCTCCGCCTTCTTTTCCGGCTCGGAGACAGCTTTTATATCTTTGCAGCGTTTCCGCCTCCAGTATTTACTGAGCACCGGGGTCAAAGGCGCCGCGGATGTATGCGGCATGATTGAAAAGCCGGAACGCTTCCTTTCCGTCGTCCTGTTCGGTAACACGCTCGTCAATGCCGGCGCCGCGTCCCTGAGCACCGCCATCGCCGTGGATATCGGCAACCGATCCGGCCTCTCGGAAGGCCAGAGCGTTCTGATCGCCACCATTGCCCTGACGCTGGCGCTGCTGATATTCTGTGAGGTCTCACCCAAGACCGTCGCGGCCCAGCACGCGGAAAAGCTTTCCCTGGCGCTGTGGCGGCCGCTGGCCGTTATCTCCTGGGTGTTCACGCCGTTCGTCTACGTGCTGAGCTGGATAGGGGCGGGCTTTACCCGTCTTGTCGGCGGCAGCCTGGTACCCCGCTCCATCGTCAGCGATGAAGAGATACGCACGATGATATCGGTCGGCGCCCAGGAAGGCACCGTGGAAAAGGACGAGGCGCACCTCCTCCATAATGTGTTCGACTTCGGCGACCGGCCCGTTTACGAGGTCATGGTGCCGCGACTGGAGGTCATCGGGCTCCAGCAGGGTTCGACCATCGCCGATTTCATGAAACTGTATATCGAGAAACCCATTTCCCGCTACCTGGTCTACCGGGAGAACATGGACATGGTAGTGGGTGTGCTGGCGGTCAAGGACGTCCTCATGGCCCGCGCCAAAGGGACGATCACCAATCAAAGCACCATCGACGACCTGGTGCGGCCCCCCTATTTCACCCCGGAAACCAAGCCGATCAACGACCTGTTCTTTGAAATGAGAGACAACGGCTACCGCATGGCGGTCATCGTGGACGAGTACGGCGGAACGGCGGGCATCGTCAGCCTCAGCCGGCTGGTGGAAGAGATCGTCGGCGAGGTGGGCGACGAGCTGGCCGGTGTGGAGAAAGACTACGAGATCATCAACGATTACACCTTCCAGATAGACGGCAGCATGAGGCTGGAAGAAGCCAATGAGGAAATGCAGCTCGACCTCCCGGAAGGGGAGGACTATGAGACGGTGGCCGGTTTCATCCTGAGCCTGCTCGGCCATATTCCGAGGAGGAACGAGCAGCTGCGTTACAAGGGCCTGAAAATGGTCATCACGGAAATGAAGGGCCAGAAGATAGAAAAAGTCCTCCTGACCAGGGAAGCCCGGCGCGACGCGGAGGCTAAAGGGAGTCAGGCGTCCTGATGGATACTACTGATATTGTTTTTCTGGCCCTGGTGTTTGTTTTTCTGATACTCTCATCGTTCTTTTCAAGTTCGGAAACGGCTTATCTGGCTTTGCAGAAAATACGCCTGGAACAACTCGTAAACCAGCGGGCTAAATCAGCGCGCCTTATTGCCGGCATGGTGGAGAAGCCGGAAAAGCTTCTCTCGATAGTGCTGCTCGGAAACAACCTGGTCAATACCGCCGCGGCGGCGCTGGTCACCGCTGTCGCTCTCAGGTTATGGGGCAGCAGCGGCGTGGTCTATGCCACGCTCATCATTACAGTCCTGCTCCTGATTTTCGGTGAGATGATGCCCAAGACCTTCGCGGCGAGGCATCCGGAACGCATCGCGCTGCTCTTTATCCGCCCTCTCGTGGTCATTGCCTGGATATTCAACCCCTTCGTGGTCGCGCTCAGTTGGGTGGCCTCCAGGGTCGCTGTTTTATTCGGTGGTAAACAGGTCACGCACACGCTGGCCAGCCCGGAGGAGATCCGCGCCATGATTTCCGTAGGCCACAAGGAGGGGACGGTGGAAGCCGCCGAGGCCAGGCTCCTGCACAAGGTCTTCGAGTTCGGTGCCCGTCCCGTCTACGAGGTCATGGTGCCGCGGCCGGAAGTGGTGGCCATCGAGCAGGGGGCCAAACTCTCCGCGCTCCTGGCGCTCTATACCGAGAACCCGATGTCCCGGTTCCCGGTCTACAAGGAGAACATGGACAATGTCGTGGGTGTGGTGTACGTCAAGGACGTACTCATGGCGCTCGCCAGGGACAGCGTCACTGAAGAAACGACCATTGACGCCCTGACCCGCCCGGCTTATTTCGCGCCCGAGTCCAAGCACATCGACGAACTCTTTGCCGAGATGCGGGACGAGAACTACCGCATGGCGGTCGTGGTGGACGAGTACGGCGGCACCGCCGGCATCGTGACGCTGACCAAGCTTGTCGAAGAGATAGTCGGAGACGTGGGCGACGAACTGGCCGGCGTGGAAAAAGACTTCGAAATGATCAATGATTACACCTTCCAGGTCGACGGCAGCATGAGGATCGACGAGGCCAACGAGGAAATGGACCTGACCCTTCCGGAAGGGGAAGACTACGAGACGGTAGCCGGGTTCCTCCTGAGCCTGCTCGGCCATATCCCGCGCCAGCACGAGCAGGTACGGTTCGACGGCCTGAAGTTCGTCGTGACGGAGATGAAGGGGCTCAAGATAGAAAAGGTCCTGCTGACCAAGGAACGCCGCGCGCTGGAAGTCCAGAAAGCCCGTACCCAGCAGCGGCAGACACAGGAACGGCCGGCCGGCCGGAGGGGCGCCTGAAACCATGCAGCGTTTAAGGATACGGTTCGGACGTGGAGAAGAGACCCGGTATATATCGCACCTCGACCTGATGCGGCTCTGGCAGCGGGCGTTCAACCGCGCCGGCATCGATCTGGCGTATTCGGAGGGATTCAACCCGCACCCGCGCATGTCGCTCGCCGCGCCGCTGGCCCTCGGCGTCACCAGCGAGGCGGAACTCATGGACGTGGTCTTGACGCGCTGGTCCTCGCCACAGGCCTTCATATCTGCGCTCAAGCCGGAACTGCCGCGCGGCATCGTCCTGGACCGCGTCATGCCCGTCGGCCCGCAGACGCCGTCGCTCCAGTCCCTGGTCCGTTTTGCCGATTACCGCGTGGAACTGCCCGCCGACCGCGGCCGGGAACAGCTCCAGGCTGATATCGACGCGCTCCTGGAAAAGGAAACGCTGCCCTGGCAGCACAAGCGCGATACCGGCCCGCACAAGTACGATCTCCGCAAGCTCATCAACGATATCTGGCTGGAGGACGACAGGGCGGGCTGCCTGGTCATCGGCATGAGATTACAGTGCGACAGCAACGGTTCCGGGCGTCCGGAACAGGTGGCGTTGGCCCTGGGGTTCGAGCGTTACCCGCTGTCCATTCACCGCACCCGGCTCATACTTGAAGCGAAATAACTCCACGGGAGATGACATAATCATGTCGCAACGGTCTCCGCTGGAGGAAGTCCGCCGCTTTTTTCAACGCAACCCGGTCCCGCCCGGCAGCCTGCTGATAGTTGCTGTTTCCGGGGGGCCGGATTCCGTCTGCCTGCTGCACGTCCTGTTCCGCCTGCGGGATGAACTGTCTCTCCGGTTGCACGTCGCCCATCTCGACCACCGTCTCCGCGGCGCCGAATCCGATGCGGATGCCGCCTATGTCCGGGAATTGGCGAGAGACCTCGGCCTGCCGGTAACGATAGGGCAACGGGACGTTGCGGGCTATCGTAAAAAACACAAGCTTTCCCTGGAAGAAGCTGCCCGTGACGCGCGCTATGCCTTCCTGGAGGACGTCGCTCTCGAGACCGGCGCGTACGCTGTCGCAGTGGGGCATACATCAGACGACCGTACCGAGACCGTTCTGCTGAACATCCTGCGCGGCGCCGGGACGCGTGGATTGAGGGGCCTGATGCCCGTAACCATCCGGAACGAGGGAGCAGCACTGCTCCTCCTGCGGCCTTTGCTGGAAGTCAGCCGGGAAGGGACGCAGTCTTATTGCCGCGAGTTCGGTCTGGAACCACGGCAGGATGCCTCTAATCTTTCCTCCGAGTACACGAGGAACCGGGTCCGGCACAGCCTCATGCCTGTCCTGCGGGAATATAATCCGCGCATCGAGGAAGCTTTGCTGCGACTGGCACGTCTGGCCGCCGATGACACGGATTTCATTGCCGGCGAGGTGGAAAAGGCTAAAAACTCCGTTGTGGCCGTTGCAGAAGGGGCCGCCCGCATCGATAAAGCCTGTTTCAACGGCCTGCATCCGGCCCTTCAGCGGGGCATCCTGCGCGAGGCCGTCCTGGCGGTGCGCGGTTCTCTCAAGGACATCGAGGCCGGGCACATCGAGGACATGCTCATTGCCACACACGGTCCTTCCGGGAAGGCCATCATGCTGCCGGACGGCCTGAGTTTCTGCATCGAATATGACCGCTTCGTTCTCACACCGGATACCGGCGCATTCTGCCCGCTGCCTGAGCTCGATGGCGAACATCCGCTCGCCGTGCCGGGTGTCACGGTTTTACCGGGCTGGGAAGTGACTGCGAAGATTGACGACGGGCAAACGGCTGCTGGGGATACTCCATACGCTGCCCGGTTTGATTATGACCTCACGGGAACGCAGCTCAGTATCAGAACGCGCCGGAAAGGAGACAGGTTCCAGCCGCTGGGGCTGGATGCGGAAAAGAAGGTCGGCGAGTTCATGATCGACGAACACATTCCCCGCGCCTGGCGGGACCGGGTGCCGCTGGTGACTTCTCCGGAAGGTATCGTCTGGGTAGCCGGTTACCGCATCGACGGCCGCTATAAAGTCACCGAGAAGACATCCCGAATCCTCCACCTCGAACTCCGCCGTAAAGACCTTTAGCCGCTTCCGGCTTTTACGCCTCAGGACGGAACGCCGGTCACGCCCACGTCATCGCCGGCCTATTCAATCGCATCCGGCAGCAATTCCTCTTCCTCTTCTCCCCAATCCGGTTCCTCTGGGGTGTAAGCCAGGCGGACATATCCGGAATTGTCCATCGTCCAGCGTATCCAGAGGACAACGGCGACGACGACGACCGTGTAGACCGCGATGATCGTCTCAATCTGCGTCACGTCAAGCATGCCCTTGGTGTAGAACAGCACCGAGTAGTTGAAGAGGATATGCAGCCCGGACGCCAGGAGGTAGAACTGCCAGCCCTTACCTTTGGCGAGCCCCCAGCCGGCCAGTGCGGAAACGGCGGTGTGGAACCCGATGGCGAAAAAGCGTTCCCAGAAAGCCGAGATGCCGAGAAATCCCATGGCCCCGATGTATTCGGTCGTCCAGCCGGACCCGAAGACCCTTGTGAACACCCAGAACGCCTCATAGATGCCGAAGGCCGCCCCGGCCACCGCGCCGATGGCAAGGCCCACCGCCGGCGTGAGATACTTCCCGTTCCGCCACCACCAGAACGCCATGGGTACCATCTTGGCGCCTTCCTGCACTAGCCCGCTGATCGCCAGGGACGGGATGCCGATGAGGAGGAACCAGTCATATATGGTCTGCTGGGAGAAGGAGTTCACCAGGGCTTTGTTGATCTGGTCCTGAACGGGGGTCTGGATATAGGTCAGCGCCAGCATCGTGAGAAAGGCGCCGGCCAGCGCCACGGCGATGAACCGGGGGTTCCTCAAGGAAGGCCAGTGGGCGCACATCCAGATTGCCCCGAAGGCTACCGCCAGCCCGACGGAAACAGCCACCATGTTGGGCTCCAGCCAGTAAATGTTAAGCCAGGTCATCATCTGGTCCCAAAGACTAGGATTCATCTCTCACCTCTCCGGGGTAGCAATAGAGCATATATATGGGAAAAAATCGCCGTGCTTGACCGCCGGGGCAAACCGCCCCGTGTGGAGCATTAAAGACGCCGGCAGTGAGGACGGTGCGGTGCATATTATCCGGGACCTCCTCGCCGGCGGTTTCAGGACCGCGCCGTTCAATCGATGGTAACGCGGGATTCTCCGTTCTGCGGGACAACTTTCCCGATGTCCATGAGTTCCGGTACCCGTCTGCGGAGTTCCGCGGCGTTCTCCGGTGCGCAGACCGCTACCATGCCGATGCCCATGTTGAAGACGTGGTACATCTCGTCCCGGCTGACGTTCCCGAGCCGCTCCATGAGCCGGAACACCGGCGGGACGGTCCAGGCCTTGCCGTCGAACCGCACAGCCAGCCCTTCCGGGATGATCCGGGGGACGTTATCGATGAGCCCGCCACCGGTGATGTGGGCCATGCCCTTGATGAGCGGCAGGACGGGGCTGAGGTCGTTATAATAAGAGCGGTGGGGCTCTAAAAGGACCTCGCCGATGGGCCGGTCCAGTTCCGGGTAAGTCTTACCCAGGGCCGCCGGCGTGTCCCCGAAAATCTTCCTCGCCAGGGTGTAGCCGTTGGTATGGAGGCCGCTGGACGGCATACCGAGGACGATGTCTCCGTTGGCGATCCCCTTGCCGGAAATGGCCGTTTCTTTTTCCACCGCGCCGATGATGAAACCGGCCAGGTCGTAATCATCGCCGGAGTAGACATCTGACAATTCGGCGGTCTCCCCGCCGATGAGCACGCAGCCAGCCGCTTTGCAGGCGGCGGCGCACCCGGCCACGAGTCCTTCCACTCTCTCCGGGACCAGTTTGCCGATGCCGATGTAGTCGAGGAAGAAGATGGGCTTGGCCCCGCAGGTGAAAATATCATTGATGCAGTGGTTGACGATGTCGATGCCGACGGTATCGTAAATGCCCAGGGCGATAGCGATCTTGGTCTTGGTGCCCACGGAATCCGTGCTGGAAACGAGCAGGGGTTGGCGGTAGCCCTTGAACTCGAACATGCCGTTAAAGAACCCGGCCTCGCTGACAACGAACTGATTGAAGGTGGATTTGGCCAGCTTGCCGACGATCCGGTTGGAGCGGTTCTTCTCATTGATATCCACCCCGGCCCGGGCATAAGCGTCTTTCACGGCGGTACCTCCTTGAAGGGCTGCCTTACAACTAAGATTACCAGAAAGGGGGTAAGACTGTAAATCAGGCTGTATTTGGCGGTGGTATTCTCATTTGACTTGCTGCAACGTTGTGATAGTATGTACCGGAGGAGTTCAGGCCATGCCGGAACATTACTTCGGGCAGGAGATCAAGGTTGTCACCGCCGGCGAGGTCAGGACGCCGGTATCTTTCACGCTGGACGGCCGGGAATATCCCGTTAAGGAAGTCCTGGAGGTCTGGCAGGACGCCGGCTTCGGACACAGCGAGACGAGCCGCACCTGGCGCACGAGGCACCATCGGACGTACTACCGGGTGGAAACTGAGGAGGGAGAGGTCTACGAGATATACTTCGACCGCGGCACCAGCCTGAAGCACCCGGAGTTCCGGAAGTGGTTCCTGACCCGGCGGGTGACGCCGTGACAGCTTGCCGACGTTGCAGTATTTCCGGTTTTATCTTACAATGATTGGTGTCTGTGGCGACGTGGCCAAGAGGTTAAGGCGGGGGTCTGCAAAATCCCTATTCGGCGGTTCGAATCCGCCCGTCGCCTCCATTCATCACTATTAATCTACCAGCAGATCCCTTCGTAATAGGCGCATACCTGCCGCGCCCGTTCCGGTTCCAGAGCCCTCCGCCCGTCGAAAACGGTCTTCCCCCGGTAGAGGTCCGGGTCCCGGAACTCTTCCCACTCGGTGGTGATGATAACGGCATCGCAGTCTTTCATGGCATCTTTCGCGCCGGAGCACCAGGCGACTTCTTCGGAACCTTTGAACCGGGCGCCCTTTTTGACCAGCGGATCGTAGACCTGCACCTTGGCCCCCGCGTCCAACAGTCTGCTGATGACCGCCAGGGCGGGCGCCTGCCGTATATCGTCGGTGCCGGGTTTGAACGCGATACCGAGGACCGCCAGCGTCTTTCCTTTGAGGTCTCCCAATCTGCCGCGGATGAGTTCCATGAACCGGTCTGATTGCCCGGCGTTGGTTTCATATATCGCCTTCAGCAGTGAAGGATAACAGCCCAGGGCTTCCGCGCGGTGAATGAGCGCCTGGAGGTCCTTCGGCAGGCAGGAGCCGCCGAACCCGATGCCGGCGTTCAGGAACCTCCGCCCGATACGGGGGTCGAGGCCGATGGCGGCGGCGACATCATATACGTCGACGCCGGCTGCTTTACAGATGTTGCCGATCTCGTTGATAAAGGATATCTTGGCCGCCAGGAAGGTATTGCTGGCATACTTGATCATCTCGGCGGCGGACGGCGTCGTTCTTATCACCGGGGCATCGCAGCCGGCATACAGTTCCTCGAGGACATCCCCGGCATTGCGGTTGTGTTCGCCGATGATGATCTTGTCCGGTTCCCGGAAACTTTTGAGCGCCTTGCCTTCCTGGAGGAACTCCGGGTTGGCAGCCAGCGAAAAACCGATCCCGGCCTTCTTGCCGGAACTGTTTTCCAGAATGGGCAGGACGGCCCCTTCCGTGGTGCCGGGAACGACCGTACTGCGCACGACGACAACCGGCTTAAGGGTACAATGAGCGATGTGCTGTCCGATGATCCCGGCGCAATGGCGGACGTCCGCCAGGTCGATGCTGCCGTCATCCGCTGCCGGAGTGCCCACGCAGATGAACACGATGTCCGAATCGGCGATGTGGGCGTAATCAGCGCTGGCCTGGAAGAGTTCCGGACAACGAGTAATTTCGGTCAGGCTTTCTTCGAATCCCGGCTCGTAGAAGGGGGATCTGCCCCCGTTTATCGTGGCGACCCTGTTCTCATCGCGGTCGATACAGATGATTTCGCGGCCCTCCTTGACCAGACCGAGCGCCGTGGTGAGGCCGACATAACCGCTCCCGATAACGGAGATTTTTGTCATTAGCAGCAGAAAACTTTCTTCTTGAGGGTCCGGACAGGGACCGGCCGGACGAGATGAACGCACGGTGCGTTCGCTCCTAATGTAGCATACCGCACGGGTAAGGTCAATTTCAGGAAAAGCCGGGTCTCACAGCCCGTCCATTTGTCATTCGGATTCAATCATTTTTCGCCGGAGTTTACGGAAATTTCATGCTTTCCGCATTACAATGGAGACGATAGGGAGGGTAAGCATGGCGGACATAGCGGAAATGTACCCTGTTCCCGCCGAGATCGAGAAGCTGCATGTTTTGCTCGGCAGGTGGATGGTGAACGGAGAGTTGCAGACGGGCGGAGAAACGATGCCGGTCAGCGGGGAATGGGAATTCAACATCGCCGCCGGGGGCTGGGGACTGAAGTCCAGCAACCGCCTTGCAGTGGCCGGTCTCGGGGATTACTACCTGGACAACCTCTTCGGGTACGACCGGGAAACCGGGACGATGCACGTCTACAGCCTCACGAATATGGCGGAGACCCACGACCACGTCATGGCCTGGACGGGGGACGATGAGATACGGGGCTATTATGAAGGTCCGAGAGATGGAAAACCGTTCCGGGAGGACTTCTATCTCACGTTCAAAAACCCGTCCGAATTGACGATCCGGTACGTGGAAAAAGCGGACGGGAAGCTCGATTCAATGATGGAACTGGTCCTCAGGAAGGCCGGTCCGGGAGGTCAGGAAAGCGCCGGCTCCAGTTCATCCTCGTAGACGACGACTTCTTTCTTGTGCCGGCCGACCCGTACGTTGTAGATGTAAAAGATGTGTCCGGTGCGGGGACTTATCCAGTAAAAATCAGCCACGTGGCCTACCTGCCCGGCGTACCGGTTGATTTCGTTTTCCCGAGCGGTTAACCCGTCCTGGCTGACGGGTTGGATGACGACTTTTTGACCGATGGTATATTTCGGGTCCATCGTTCCGTCCCCTACCCTGATATTTGCGCATGATAAAGTAAAACGGCGGAATTGTCAATAGGTAGTGCCAATACAGGGAGAAGTCACCCAAACGGCTGATATAAAGAAAATTTAACAATTCAGTAAAAAAATGGGAGGTGACGAGCGTGGGCCTGACTTTTGGCAGCTACGGTCATTCGGGTATAATGCTCGTAGTGCCGATGAACGTACGAGGGCTACTGTTATCCGGACCGAGAACGTTTTTTCCACGATAGCGGAGATAGCGGAAACGCTGTCTCTGACCAACGAGCCGGACAAGCTCCTGCAAACCTCGCTGGACACGTTGGCGGAGGTCCTGGGTATCGAAAGCGGTTGGGTCCAGACCGTAGAAACGGGCGGTAACCTGACGCTTGCGGCCTCGCGTGGTCTCACCGCCGATATCACCCGGACCCTTTCCGGTCTGAAAAAAAGCCATCAACTCGTTCATGAAGTAACGGGACTCGGCCACAAGGTCGTCATTACCAACCTGTCTTCCTCCGACATGGAAGGCATCGAGCCGTTCCGGCGTGCCGGCATCCGCTGGTTGATCGCCGTGCCGCTCATGACGTATCGCGTCCACGGTATTCTCGGGGCGGCTTCCCGCTACCGTAAACGCCTGGACAAACATACCCCGGACCTCATCATGGTAACCGGGAGGCTGATCGCCACGGCCCTGGTCAAGACCAACCTTGCGCGTACCCACACGTTTTCCGGAGAGCAAAAAAATAACGGTAAGAAAGTAACGGCGGAATCCCTGGAAGAATCCAGGAACCGTATCCGCCAGATACAGTCCAAACTCGCTGCGGCCAAGGCTGAAGCAGCGGGTTTTTCCGCCGGGATTGAAGAGGAGCCGCTGCCGCCGGTTGGAGCAGAATTGCCTCCGGCAACGGAAGAAGCCGAAGAAAGCGACGCTCCCGCCGGGACAGCAGATGCCATTACGACCGGTTCAGCTTTCGCTGAAGAGCCGGACGAGATGGAAAGCCCCGTTATCCCGCTTTCCCATATCGATATTCCACTGGACGTGGAAAAGCTGCTCCGTGAGATCTCGCTGGGAAGCGATGCCGACGATGTTCCGGTCGCTCCGATGCCGTCTTCCGAAGCCGATGACGCTGAGATGGAAGGGCCTGAAAAACCGGCGGTAAATGAAGATTTGCCCCAAACCGTTACGGAAACAGCGGAGCCGGAGGATACCGCCGGTCCGGAAACCGCACCTTGGCCGGCTTCGGAAGTACCGGAAAGCCCGGAAGGCGCCACGCCTGAAATCCCGGCGCCTGCCCTTGAAGGACCTGGACCGGCCCCGGAAAGCCTGCCGGAGACCGCCACGGACCTGCCGGGAGAAGCGGTAGAAGATACCGGCCATTTTCACGGCAACGGGAAGAAACCGGAGGGCGCAGCCGAGCCGGTCTCCGGTGAAGAAGACTGGTTCATCCGGCATTCGCGGAAGATGGCATCATTCCGCGCCCGGCATGCTCCCCTTCACTAAGTTGTCCAGCTTTTCCCGGAGCGCCCTGTCCGCCGGTTCCACGAGGACGGAGCCGTCCGGAAAAACGATGGTCGGCACGCTCTTGTAACCGCCGTTGACCTGTTGCACGTACTCGAGGGCGGCGCTGTCTTCCTCGATATTGGTCCACGTATAGGGTATCCCGTTCCGTTCCAGCACCCTCTTCGCCCGGGTGCAGTCCGGGCACCAGGCCGTTCCATAAACGTGAACGCCGGCCATGTCTTTAGCCTCGCTACTGTTTTTCCGCCACGTAAAAGACCTTGGGCGCCTGCGGCGAATAGGGTATCCCGGAAAACCAAGAAAAGACGTTGACGATGCTGAAACCCGCTCTTTCCAGGATGGGGCGGAGTTCATCGTAGCTATACGGCCGCTGCTGGTGCATTTCGCACTCGCCGTCCGCGAACGAGAACAGGGTCGTGGCGAGCTTATAGGAGCCGTTGTAACGGCTTTCCTGGAGAAATACCTCGCCGTTATGCTCCCGCCGTTCCGTTTCCCCGGCGTGGTGACGGTAGAGGACCTTCGTATTGACGTCGAAGATGAAGAGGCCTCCGGGTTCCAGGGCGCCGGCAACGTTACCGATGACCCGTTTGACCTCCGGCAGTCTTCGTATGTAGTTCAGTGCGTCGTAGGTGCAGGTCACGACGTCGTAACGCTGCGCGGTCCTGAATTCTCGCATGTCCCCGATGACGAAGGTCACGCCGGGAACGCCGGCGGTTTTCTCACGGGCTATCCGTATCATGCCGGGCGAACTATCGATGCCGTGGACGGTGTGGCCCAGCCTCGCCAGCTCCAGAGCGAGAACGCCGGTGCCGCAGGCCAGATCCAGAACACGCGCCTGTTCCAGACCGTGGTCGCGGATGAACCCTTCGACGAACGGTACGTAC
>CAZPSP010000048.1:0-16293 GCA_964589285.1 uncultured Dehalococcoidaceae bacterium
TGTTAACGTAATATGGATATGTAGCTAGTAAAGGGTCAGATGCCTTCTATCGCCTTCCTTGAAAAGGAAGGAGGGTAGGATTTTCTCACAGATTAAAAGATATTATGGAAAGTATAGGCTGAATAACAAACCACCAAAACACCTGTTGCCTCCCCTCTAAGGGAGGTAGGGCGGGTTTTGGTAAAAAGGAAAATTCAGGAGAACAAACATATGGTACGAATGGAAAACCTCAGCGAACCGGAGCAGAAGTTACTCATGAGCCTGCCCTGCGCCACCTTCGATACGAGCCCCTGGGTCCAAGGCCCGCCCTTGAACCAACGCCGGCTGGCCATGGTCACCACCGCCGGCCTTCACCTGCGTTCCGACCGGCCCTTCCAGCTCGATCCTCATGACTTCTACCGCGTCATCCCCGGCGATGTCAGCGCCAATGACCTCGTCATGTCACACCTCGCCGCCAGCTTCGACCGCAGCGGCTACCAGCGGGACTGGAACGTCGTCTTCCCCCTGGACCGGCTCCGCGAACTGGAGGCGGAAGGCTTCATCGGCTCCTTGGCCGATTTCCACTACTCCGTCTCCAGCGCCCACTCCGCCGATGAGTTCGCCGCCCCGGCACGGGAGATCGCCGCGCTCCTGAAAAAGGACAACGTCGATGGGGTCCTGCTCCTCCCCGTCTGACCGGGCTGCACGGGCGCCGTCGGCGTCCTCGCCCACTATATAGAAGAAGCCGGTCTTCCTACTACCGGCATCAGCCTCGTCCGTCCCCATACCGAGAAGATTAAGCCGCCCCGCGCCCTCTGGGTGCCGTTCCAGCTCGGCCATCCCCTCGGCGCCCCGGACGAACCCGCCTTCCAGACCCGCGTCCTCAAGGACGTGCTCAAACTCCTCGAACTCCCCGGTCCGCCGCCGTTGCTGGAAGACTTTCCTGACGACGAGCCGGAAAACGACGAGATTACCGTCCTCGCCTGCCCCGTCAACTTCGGCCGGAGCGCCGCTGAAACCGAAGACGGCGCCGATGAACTCCTGACCGCCTTCCGCCGCGAGATGACTGCCATGCGCCCCTGGTACGATATGTCCGTCAATAAGCGGCAGCGTACCACCGTCGGCGTCAGCAAGGTGCCGCTGGAAAAGATGGCGGACTTCATCTACGCCTTTGTCACAGGCAACGATCCGGAGAACCCTGATCCCGGTTCGGCCATCGTCTATTCGCTCAAGTACGCCGTGGAGGACCTCAAGAGCTACTACATCGAGGGCGTCACCGCCCAGCCCGGACAAACAGGCGCTTCCAGCCAGGCCCTCCAGGACTGGTTCTGGGATGAGACCGTCGCCGGACAGGTACTCCTCAAGCTAAAAAAGGTATGTGAAACCAGCGAGGACAAGATGATGGCCATGGTCGGCGCCCACTTCATCGTCCCCGGTGACGTGGCCAGACGTAAGGCGGAATAAGATAGGTATAGCCGATCCCGTAGGGCGGATAAAGCCTCGTTCCCCTTCTTTATCCGCCCTTTTCTACGGCATCTCTAGGGGTGGCAACCTCATTTCGCCTTCGCCGCAAAGGTAAGCCTTGCACGTTAGGTCGTCTCTCCTTCGCAAGGAGAGACCGAGAGAGATTTGGCTCGGATAAAGCCTCGTTTCCCTTCTTTATCCCGCTATTTTCCCTGTATCTCTACAATGAATTAATCAATAAGGGTGGGACCGGCGTCCCTGCCGGTCGCGGGCACGGAGGC
Source organism: uncultured Dehalococcoidaceae bacterium (assembly GCA_964589285.1). Taxonomy (GTDB): domain Bacteria; phylum Chloroflexota; class Dehalococcoidia; order Dehalococcoidales; family RBG-16-60-22; genus DAOUEG01. The sequence goes on from CAZPSP010000048.1 coordinate 1,725, forward strand.
CCGCGCTACCCAGGATAGACTCACGTGAGACCTCGATCAAGCCCTGCCGCTCCGTCCTTGTCTTTCTTTGCCGTCAAACCTATAATCAGGTAAATAGCGCCGAGGTAATTGCCTTGGACACTCTATTTATTATCATTGCCCTGGTTGCCGCTTATATCATCGGCTCGTTCCCGACGGCCTATATCGTCGCCCGCCTCCGCATCAAGAAGGACATCCGTGAGGTCGGCAGCCATAACCTCGGAGCAATGAACGTCTTTTACGGCGTGGGTTTCTGGCCGGGCATGCTGGTGCTGGCCGGGGACATCGGGAAAGGCGTCGCCGGCGTCGCCCTGGCCCGCTGGCTGGGCGTCGACCTCATCTTCCAGATGCTGGCCGGTGCGGCCGTTGTGGTCGGGCACAATTTCCCCGTCTTCCTCAAGTTCAGGGGCGGCAAAGGAGGGGCGTCCTGTATCGGCATCCTCATCTTCTTCATGCCGTGGGGCATCCCCATTTACCTCGGGCTGTTCCTGCTCGGCCTGCTCATTACCCGTTTCCCCACCCTGAGCTACAGCCTTGCCTTTGTCAGTTTCCCGTTCATCGGCTGGCTCATCTACCATCGTTGGGAATTTATCGTCTACTCGGTCGTCCTCGTCATCCTGCCGCTCCTCAGGTATATCCCGCGCATTATCGAGATGCGCACCAGGGCCGGAAGCTGGAAACACGTCCTGTACCGCAAAGACATCAAAGACCGGTTTTGATAAAAAAGCATGTCCTTGCGGTTCCGGCAGCGGCGGGCGAACGGCCTCTACGTCCGGTGTTCGCCCATGAATTGAAGGACTATCTGCCGCGTCCGGCTCCGGTTGTCGAAGTCCACGAACGCGATCTTGCTGGTACTGCGCCGGGCAGTGGATGTCTTTGCGAGGGGCCTTCAGGCCCCTTGGCAATCTCCGTGACAGAATAAGCGCATCTCAGACGAACCGTAGACCGCACGCGCACACAGATCCTCAGTAGCCCGCATCTCTCTTCACCGGCAATACAAAAGGCCCCTCCGGCACCGCGATTATCCTGGCATCTCTGCCGAGGACGGCCAGTGCCTTCTCGACCCCTTCTTCAATCGAACCTACCGGCACGACGTTCATCCGCCGCACGATCTCGTCATCGAGCGACGAAACCAGGTAGACCTGGTGCCGGAGTTGCGCCCGAGCCAGTATCTGGTTTTGCCACGAGACGCCCTGAGCACCGGCATTCCGGAGCCTCTCCAGCACATCCTCCGGTCCGACTGCGGAAGCGTGCAGTTCGCAAAACGCTTCCGGCCCCACGCCTTTTTCGCAGCGCGCCGCCATGATGATAATGCCCCCGTCCCGCACGAACCGCGCCGCCGTGTCGATGCCCTTGCACGTCTGGTAAAAGTCCAGGTCCAGCGGCGCGCCCCCGTTCGTCGAGATAACGATATCGGCCTTCTTCTCCATTGGCACGCCCGCCGTCTCCCGCTCGATTGCGCAGCCCCGCTCGTGCGCCTCCGCCATGTCTCCGGCGTAAACGTGGGTTATCCGGCGCTCCCTGTTGAGCAGAACGTTGACGATGAAACCGAGCTTGGCCAGGCGGGCCTGTTCCACCATGTCCTCGTGCACCGGGTTTCCCGCCAGCATGCCCGTCCGGGCCAGCGGATGGTCGAGCATCCTGAAAGCATGATTGGCCTGTATCGCCCTCGTGCTGCTGACCCCCGGGGCGATGCTCTTCCGGCCGCCGGAAAACCCGGCAAAGAAATGCGGCTCGATGAAACCGGTGCTGATGCGGAAATCGGCCTCGACCACCTCACGATTAACTTCCACCGGCGTCCCGCGTGAAGTGGTACCGAGAAACACCGTATTCCCGGGATCATGGTTGATAACGCGATAGTTATGAACGACGTCCCGGCCCAGCTTGATTTCCAGTTCTTTCTCATCCATCGAGGGATGCAGTCCCAGCGCCACGACGATGGTAATGTTTTCCCGCCGGACTTTTTGCTCAACTTCCGCGAGCAGGACCGGCAGTATCCGGTCGTCCGGGCAAGCCCTCGTGTTGTCCGTGACTATCACCGCCACGCTGCGTGCCCCTTCCAGTCTCTCCTGCAAAGGCTTGCTGCCAATCGGATGGAGTAGCGCCTCACGGACCGCCGCCGCTTCGTCATCCAGGCCGGGAATGTCCTGGCGCGTCACCACTGCCGCCAGGTTCCGCGCCTTTATCGCCGCTTCCAGGTAGGAATCGCCGTAAGGGAGCTGGATCGTTTCGAACTCTTTATACATTTTCGTTCCAAAGGGTAGTTAGAGCCAATGTTGGTCAATTATAACACGACGGAGATGTCCTGATACGCTGGTTTGACAGTTTCCAGCATCGTTCTTCCGCTAATCTTGAGCCTGTCGAAGGATGTGCCCTCCAGGCTGCATTGTTCCCATACATCAGGGTAGCGCGGGCATATTGCCCGCGGCCTTCTCATGCTATAACCCCGGTCTCGTCATCCTGACGAAGGTCAGGACCCATCTCCGCCTCACTCATATCAAAGCCTCGACGCACTCCGATCATCCTGAGCATGTCCAAGGATGATTTCGTTGTCACCTGAAATCCGTTCTATAGAGGCCTAAAGACTCTTTATTGCCGGTTTGTAATCAGACCAAGACCGGCGTATACCCCTTAATTCGACACCATCAGCCTCAATCATGTACTATGAGAGTGCCATGCCTGCCCTCTACGAAGTCGTCACTCCCGCCTTTTTTGCTATCGCCGTCGGCTTTTTCATCGGCAAGACCCTCAAACTCAATATCCGGCCGGTCGTGGACGTTACCCTCTACGTCGGCGTGCCGGCGCTCGTCATTACTTCGCTGCTGGAAAAAGAGATCGTCATCGCCGATGCCCTTAAGATATGGACCGCGGCGCTGACGGTCATGCTGGGCTGCGGTGTTATCTCGTTCCTCGTCTTCCGGGCATTGAAGAAGCGGCATTCCGGCCTGTACGTCGCCACCATGATGATGAACACGGTCAACCTGCCCTTCCCGATTCTCTACCTGGCCTACGGCTCCGCGGCGCTGGTGCCGGCCACGCTGTTCTATATCCCCAACGTGATCATGGTCTTCTCTGTGGGCATCTTCATCATGTCCGGGGGCCGCAAGGATAGCCTCAAGGAAGTGCTCAGGCAACCGGTGATCTGGGCGGCGCTTATCGGTCTTGTCCTCAATTTCGCCGGTGTTTCCATGCCGAAGCTCGTCTTTACTTCCCTGGACCTGATAGCTCAGATGGCTATTCCCGTGGTGCTCCTTGTACTGGGTCACAACCTGTCAAAAGTGAAGATAGCCTCGCTCCCCACCACACTGCTCGCTTCTTTCCTTCGTATCGGCGTAGGATTGGGCATCGGCCTCCTCATGGCCTGGGCGCTGGGATTGGCCGGTCTGGACCGCTCCGTCGTCATCATCGTCTCGGCCATGCCCGCGGCGGCCAACGCCTCGCTCCTCGCCACCAAGTACAACAACGAGGCGGAACTGGTCTCCTCCGTGGTTTTCCTCACCACTCTCGCCAGTCTCGGCGTGATCCCGCTGCTCCTGCACTTCTTCGGTTAAGGCTTCGGCTCCGGTTCCCCCGGCTTCGGCGGCCGGAGGTGCTTCGTCTTCAGCGGCTTGCAGATGATTTCGGTGATATGGAAATCATGGAAATGCGTTGACGTTGAGGCCTCCGCCACCACGGCGGTGTCCGCCCCGCGCCCCGTCCCGGTCACGACAACTACTTCTTCCCCGATGCCCACCTTCCCGCCGTTCGCTGCCATCAGCACGATTTCCACCACCACCTTCATGCCCTGGCACAAGCTGCGGAGAAGGTCCGCCATCACGCGGGGTGTATCATTGCCGTAGAAGTGTTCGGTGTGGAACAGCATCGTCCCGAAGTAAACCGTATGCCCTCTGGCTTCCAGTTCATCGATGAGTTCCTTCGGGAACCGCTGCCCCGGCCCGAACCCGTACTGGTGCGGCACCACCACCATGCTGATGCCGGTCTCCTCCAGCATCCCAGCGGCTTCCCTGGCCGTATCTCCCCGCGTCGATGCCAGTACCATCTTCGTGATGCCTCTCGCCTTCGCCCGCTCTATCGCCAGATCCAGCGTCCTGGTCGTGTTCTCCGGTCCCGGTTCTTCAAAATAGATGATTCTCTCTTCCATCGCGTTCCTTTCAGGTACAAATTATCGTGGTAATCTTACGCAGCCTTTCAGATCGATTTCCGCCGGCACATTTTAGACCCTTGAGTATTGGACTTCTCAATCTGTGTTTCTGATTTCTAATTTCTGATCTGACCGACCCCATCGACGACCCGTTCCAGCTTCTGCTCCACTTCCACCGCTACCCCGGCGAGTTCCTCGTTCTCTATCATGCTCATCGCCACGGAAGGCACGATGGCCGAAACGTAAGTCTCGCTCTTCATCTCATAGACAATGACGTTGCACGGCAGTAAAAGCCCGATGTCCCGCTCAACCTGGAGCGCCTCGTACGCAAACGGCGGGTTGCAGGCCCCGATGATGATGTAGTTATCGAATTCTACTCCCAGCTTCTCCTTCAGCGTCGCTTTGACGTCTATCTCCGTCAGCACCCCGAACCCCTGCTTCTGTAGTTCCTCTCTGGTCCGGGTCAAAGCCGTTTCGTAATTCATGTTCACTTTCTTCTTGTAACCGTATGACATGGCGCACCTCCCTGTAATGAGCTGTCATGGTTTCCTGGGATTATTGGTGAGGATAAGCCAACCCGCTACGTTTGTCAATCCGGGTCCTGAGCCTGCCGAAGGAAGAGACCGGGAGAAATTGATCATCACTGCGCGTTTACCCATGGTTTCACCCGACCCGCCATACGTTATACAATAAGAGCATGAACGATGCCATCTTCCGCGCCTGGCACTCCACCGCCATGGGACTGAAACAGCCATGACAGGCAGTTCCCGGTCTTCCGGCGCCAGGGGTTTTAACGCCGGTGCGGAAAAGGCTTTCGCTCTCAGCGGTCAACAGGCCTGGAAACTGGTCACCTCCCCGGAAGGACTGCGCATCTGGCTCGGCGCAGTTCCCCGTACTGATCTGAAAAAAGGACCGGGCTACCACACGAAGGACGGTACCGTGGGACGGTTCCTGGACGTCAAAGAGGGAACCAACATCTGCCTTTCCTGGCACCCACGGGGCTGGGAATCATCAACGACACTCTTCATCAGCCTGGTTTCAGCAGAAGATACTACCATTATCCGCGTCCGCCACGAAGGTCTGGCCGGTAAGCGTGAGGCCGAACGCATGCGCTCCCACTGGGAACATGTGCTGGAAAGGCTGGAAGAGCTGGCGGTCAGGGCTTTTAGCGCCTGACCGGGTCCAGCCGGTACCTGAAATCCTCGTTGCCCCTTTCTTGACTTCCCTGTGCTTTGTCGCGCATGCAACAGCCCGGCGTCGGCAGCGCCAAACATTTTACCTTGGTCCATTTTCTCTTCTCCGGCAGGATTATATTTTCTCTTTACTCAACCTGGTCTCTAAGTGATCGATTCTTACTGACGGACCATCAATTCACTGCGATCATCACCGCAGGGATTACTGGTCCGGTAGTAGTAAAGCAATAAAAATGGTAGCTTTACGGATGGAGAACTGCTCTCACGGTGGCTACCATGTAGTAGTAATCAAGAGGAAAATATCGGTTTGAAAGGGGTCGGGTATGTTTGAAAAGATGTTGGTCTGCCTGGATGGTTCGGAATTTGCTGAGAAGATCCTGCCTTATGCCACGGAACTGGCGCTCCGTTTTAAAAGCGTCGCCGTGGTGATGCACGTCTTACAATTGCCCATGGGAGCTCCTTCCTATGTGGGTGAACTGGTGGAGAACGAAGTCAACAAGGAAACACGGGAAGCCTCGGAATATCTCAATGGTGTGGCGGAATCCTTGAAGGCTAAAGGTGTAACGGTTGAAACGGTCGTGGTACAGGGCGGAGGTGGTGAAAATATCGTCGCATTTGCCCACCAGAACAATATTGACCTGATTGCCCTTGTCTCGCACGGCCGGAGGGGAATCGGGCGGGCGATTTTCGGCAGCGTGGCTGACTACGTCGTGCGAGAATCGGGACTTCCCGTACTGGTCTATAAACCGTACGAAGAACATGAGACGGACAAAGAATAGTTCGCCCTTGCTGCCATCAGAACACACACAATCTCGAATAAGGCAACAACCCTGTCTCGGATATGCATGAAAACTTACTTTTCCGCAAATGGAAGGTTCCGGCGCCTACCTCGGCCTGACGTCCATCATCCGGCCGCACCGCGTGCAGAGTACCTTGTCGTCCCGGAAGTTGACCGGCACTTTCCACTTGGTCCCGCATTCGCAGGTTATCGTACGGTAGCCGCTGGCCTGGTTCAACGCGTCGGATACCTCACGCTTTTGCCGGGTATGCGCCGCTACATCGCCGGCCGCCCCGGGTTCGTTGGAAGCCGCCCGCAGCCCTACCGCACCGGCCCCCGCCAGCGCCGAGGCCGGCAGCAACTTCCCACCCCCGCCCTTGACCTGCTCGTAGGCTGCCTCATAGTCCGCGTAGGAGGCCCCGCCGGCCATCGCCCGCAGTATCCGTATACGGTCCGCCAGCGGCGGGTGTGTGCTGGTCAACTCGGCCGCGTTGAGCCCGCGCCCTTCCTTCCGGAACGGATTGACGATGTACATCGGCGCGGTGGCCTTGTTGGCGCTCTTGACCGGGGCGGTGGAAGCCCCCAGCTTCTCCAGCGCCGAGGCCAGTCCCTCGGGATAACGCGTGTAGAGCGCCGCCGAGGCGTCCGCCAGGTATTCCCGCTTCCGCGAGACCGCGAAATACAATAGCTGCGCCATGATGGGCGCCAGTATCATGAAGACCAGCCCGACAATCAGGATGATAATCTGCCCCTGTCCGCCGCCGGAAGAACTCCGCCGCGACCTCCCCGCTCCGCCGAAGATCAGTATCCGGGAGGCATACCAGCCGAGGATGACAATGGTGCCGAGCATGATGCCCGCGATGGACATGAGCAGCACGTCCCGGTTCTTGATGTGCGAGATTTCATGCGCGATGACCCCCTGCAGCTCGTCCCGGTTGAGCCGCTCCAGCAGGCCGGACGTGATGGCGACGGATGCCTTTTCGGGACTCCGCCCCGTGGCAAACGCGTTGAGCGCCTTGTCTTCGATGATGTAGACGTCCGGCATCTTTTCCAGCCCGGAGGCGATCTTCATCTCCTCGACAACGTTGTACAGCCGCGGATAGTCCTCTTTCTTGATCTTCTTCGCATTAGATAAAGAGAGCAGGATGCTGTCTCCCTGGAAGTAGGAAACCAGTGCCATGATGCCCCAGACGATGAGGGCGATGACCAGGCCGGTCACCGGACTGTCCACGAACGCCAGCCCGATGACATATCCCAGTCCCATGAGCACCGCCGCCATCAGCACCAGCAGCACCACGGACCGTATTTTATTGGATTTTATCTGTTCCCACATATCGCTATCGTCATTCCACCACAACCCCGCTCATCCTGAGCCTGTCGAAGGATGAGTAGAGTAAGCACTCTTAAAAAATCCGTTCCCTCTCCCTGTCAAACCTTGACCGCTTTATCCCCTCACCCTCGTTAGGAGAGGACTAAGGTGAGGGTGAATATCCCGGAATCTTTCCCGCCGTCCTAACTGAAACTCACCTTGGGGGCTTCCCGCTGCTGCGCTTCAGTTACCTCGAAGAACTCGCTCTGCTTGAACCCGAACATCCCCGCGATGATATTGGAAGGAAACATCTGGGTCTTGTTGTTGTACCGCAGCACTGAATCGTTATAGTACTGCCGGGAAAAACTTATCTTGTTCTCCGTGGAGGTCAGTTCTTCCTGGAGCGCCAGAAAGTTCTGGTTGGCCTTCAGGTCCGGATAAGCCTCCGCCACGGCAAACAGCCTGCCCAGCGCCTGCTCCAGTTGCCCTTCCGCCCTGCCCCGTTCGGCGGCCCCGGCGGTGCCGACTTTAGCGACGGCCGCACGCGCTTCCGTTACCGCTTCAAGCGTTTCCCGTTCGTGGGTCATGTAGCCCTTGACCGTCTCCACCAGGTTGGGGACCAGGTCGAACCGGCGCTTGAGCTGGACGTCGATCTGCGCCCAGGCATTCTTTACCTGGTTCCGCAGGCCCACCAGCCCGTTGTAGCTCCCCCCGAGCCAGATGGCGAATATCACGATGATGCCGAGGATGATTCCGATGGCTATCCACATGTCCTTTTCCTCCTGACTGCTATCGTAGCGTTACTACATAGCAAAAACCCGTTAAACCGACTAATAACGGAAGACATCCCGTAGGAACTCCAGCACCGGCCGGCACTTTTCTTCATCGCCGGGCGTCTTCCCGCCTACAGCGTCCGCCAGGTGCTCGATCTCACGGTGGTCGAACCATATGCCGTCGTTGTTCCGGCACACATCGACGATGACGTTGCCTCCCTCGCTGACGGTCGCTTTCTTCATTTTTTTTAGGCAGATCGGGCATTTCCGGACTGCCTCATCCGTGGTCGCCTCCGGACGGGCCAGCATGGCCTCCAGGTACGGCTGGCAGTCCGCGATGCCGGCTGCTTCGAGCAGCAGTTCCAGTTCCCCGGAATCGAACCAGACGCCCTTGCAGTTCGTGCAGTAGTCGAGTTCGATGTCCCGGTACTCGATGATGACCATGTCTTTATTGCAGGCCGGACAGATCATGTTCGTTCGTTCCTTCTACGTTGATTCTAGAATGGCCCCCTATTGCTGTCAAGTTATTTAACAAATCTGTCAGAACCATGATGCGATAAAGAACCCCACCAGGACGATGACATAGATCAGCTTCACCAGCGTCCCCGCGATAAATCCCACGAATGCTCCGAGCGCGGAACGCCAGGCTTCGTCGCCCCGCTTGCCTGCCAGCAGTTCCGCGATGAACGCCCCAGCCATGGGACCGATGACGATGCCCCAGATGTTCAAAAAGATGATGCCGATCAGTCCCCCGGCCGCCGCCCCCAGCATGCCCCACTTGCTCGCCCGGTAGCGCTTCGCCCCGATGACCGGCGCCAGAAAGTCCATGACGAAAATAACCGCCATGCCGATGCCCAGCCCGACGATCACCGCCACGGACATCCGCTCGAACCCTGTCCCGATGGCGTATATGAATACCCCGACCCACGCCAGCGGTATGCCCGGCAGGAACGGCAGAAAGATGCCCGCCAGCCCCGCCATAATCCCGATAACCCCGATCACCGCGAAGAGAACATCCATATACCTTCTATTGTACTCGATGGCCCACGGTCCCGCAGGATAATGAAGCTCTGCTGGGCGGCTCCCGATTTCTAAAACTCTCCGTAGGGCGGCTCCCGCATCGCGGGAGCCGCCGGAATAAAATCTATCCCAGCTCACAGAAGAACTCAGCACTCCACAACAAACATGCAACCTCCGGGTAGCGCGGGCGTCCCTGCCCGCGGTACCTTTCGTCTATTTTCTTTCTCATTTCTGATTTTTGGTTTTTACTCTAAACCTTGCCATTCCCGCTTCGCGTGGTATCATTTTTAACAATCGCAGAAATACCCTGGAGGTTAGCTATGCAGTGGACGGACCTGCTCATCGACGGCTACAGCCGCGTCCCGGAATACGTTGACAGGATATTGCTCGGGCTCAGCAAGATGGACCTGAAATGGCAGCCGAGGCCGGACGCCAACAGCATCGGCTGGCTCGTCTGGCACCTCACCCGCCAGCACGACGCCCAGGTCGCCGAACTCATGAAGGAAGAACAGCTCTGGACGCATGAAAAGTTCTACGAGCAGTTCAACATGCCCGCCGACCCCTCCGACACCGGCTTCGGGCATACCCCGGAACAGGTGGACGCCTTCGATCCTCCGGACATAGCAACCTTCGCCGCCTATCTGCAAGCCACCACCAACCGCACCCGCCAGTATATCCTGCTCCTCACTCCGGAGGACTTGGACCGTGAACTCGGCGGGCCGTGGACGCCCGTTCCCACTGTCGGCGTGCGTCTCATCAGCATCATGGAAGACGCCATGATCCACGCCGGCCAGGCGGCCTACGTGCGCGGCCTCCTCCAGGGCAAGGGCTGGCAGTCATATTAATACGCTAATCGGAGGTTTGATATGAAACGGACGGCATTCATAGCTCTGGCCGTGATGATAACCATCGCGCTGCTGCTCGCCGGCTGTACCGGCGATGACGAGACGACGACTACGACCGGCACCACCACCAGCGCCACTGCCACGTCGCCCACCATCACGACATCATCTCCAACCGTGACAACGTCAGCAACCAACACGACAACCTCATCCCCGGTCACCACTACCACCACAACAGCCACATCTACATCCACCACCGCCACCGGCGCCAAAGGCCCGATTTCCGTCGGCTCCAAGATAGACACCGAAGGCTCCCTCCTCGCCCAGATGATCATTCTCGCCTTGCGTGACAACGGTTTCGAGGTCGAGGACCGCTCCCAGTTCGGCCCGACCAACATCGTCAAGGCTGCGCTCGAAAGCGGCGAACTGGACATCTACCCCGAATACACCGGTAACGGCGCTTTCTTCTTCGATGAGACCGCCTCTGATGTCTGGAACAACGCCGAACAGGGCTACGAACGCGTCAAGGAACTGGACCTGGAACAGAACAACATCGTCTGGCTCCGGCCCGCCCCCGCCAATAACACCTGGGCCATCGCCATTCCCCGCCAGCTTTCAGAAGACGAAAACCTCGTCACCCTGGATGATTTCGCCGACTACGTGAACAACGGCGGTTACGTCAAGCTCATCGGCTCCGAGGAGTTCGTTACCAGCCCGGTAGCCCTGCCCAGGTTCCAGGTGGTCTACGGCTTCGAGCTGACCCAGGACCAGCTCATTACCGTCTCTAGCGGGGATACCGCCCAGACGGAACGCGCCGCCTATGAAGGCACCGACGGCGTCAACGCCGCCATGGCCTACGGCACGGACGGCTCGCTTTCCGCCTTCGACCTCGTCATCCTGGAAGACCCGGAAGGCGCTCAGCCCGTCTACGAGCCCGCCCCCCGCGTCCGCGGCGAGATCATGGACCAGTACCCGGAGATCGCCGATATCCTGAATCCCATCTTCGAGTCCCTGGACCTGGAAACCCTCCAGACGCTCAACGGGCGCATCGTTGTTGACGGCGAGAACCCGGCTGACGTCGCCCGCGATTACCTCGTCGAGAACGGATTCCTGGAATCATGAACCACCGCTCATGGTGAGCCTGTCGAACCATGAGGGTAATAAACTGATAAACCGCTCCCCTTGGACAAGCTCCCGGCGAGCGGTTTATACTGCTGTCTATTCCGATGAAGGTGAACGAGACTTATGATTAACCGCTTCCATAACCCGGGACCGGTCGCCCTGACCGGCGCCGTCATCGGCGTGCCGTTCGTCTTCCTCGGGTGGTGGACATTCAAGGAGAACCGCATCGTCAGCGGGGAAAGCCTCGGCCTGGCGGACGTCTTCACCTGGACCGTCCCGGCCGCCCTGCTGCTCCTCTGGCTCGGCGGCCTGGCAGCCGATTCCCTGCTGCGCGGCAGGACCGGCCCGGCCTTGTACGGCCTCGCCGCCAACATCATCCTGGTCCTGGCCTTCCTGCTCTCCGGCCTGGCCGCGGACCGGCTCCTCGCCGGCGAGCCTCCCGCCGCCCGCGTCTCCATGGGCGCCGGGTTCTGGCTGAGCATCGCCGCCTGCTATATCGCCATCTTCGCCGCCCGGGAAAAGCTCAAGGATACTGCCTGGCTCTACCATGCCGTCTCCTGGTCCGGCCTGGCTGTCTGCATAGGCCTCGTGGCGGCGGGCCGGCTGAACAACATCTCCATCCTCGAGGAATTCATGGGCCGCGAAGACCGCTTCCTGCAGGAGTTCTTCCATCACATCTACCTCGTCGGGGTGAGCGTGGCCGCCGGGACGGTCATCGGGATGCTGCTCGGTTTCTGGGCCACCCGCTCCCGCCGCGCCGAGAAGCCCGTCTTCTGGTTCGCCTCCATTACCCAGACCATTCCCAGCCTGGCCCTGTTCGGCCTCCTCATCGCCCCGCTCTCCGCCCTGTCCTTCGCGTACCCGTGGCTGCGGGACCTCGGTGTGCGCGGCGTGGGGGATACACCGGCCATCATCGCCCTCGTCATCTATTCGCTGCTGCCCATCGTCCGCAACACCTACGTGGGGCTGAAGAACGTGGACGAAGGCGTCATCGATTCCGGCCGCGGCATGGGCATGTCCAGGCTCCAGATTTTTCTCAGGATAGAAGCCCCCCTCGCCGCGCCGCTCGTACTGGAAGGCGTCCGCACCGCGTCCGTCCAGTCCGTCGGGCTGACCGCCGTGGCCGCCCTCATCGGGGCCGGCGGCCTGGGCTGGTTCATCTTCCAGGGCCTCGGACAGGCCGCGCCGGACCTCATCCTGCTCGGCGTCATCCCCATCATCTTCCTCGCCCTCATCGTGGACGCCCTGCTGCGGACCGCCGTCATGGTGGCCACGCCCAGAGGCATCGCGGAGGCCGCCCGGTGATACGGCTGGAGCATATCACCAAACGCTACGGCGATAAGACCGCCGTGGACGACCTCTCCCTGCAGGTGAACGATAATGAACTCTGCGTCCTCATCGGACCGTCCGGCTGCGGCAAGACCACAACCCTGCGCATGGTCAACCGCCTCGTCGAGCCTACCTCCGGCAAAATCTTCGTCAACGACCGGGACATCCTCTCCGTCTCGCCGGAACGCCTGCGCCGCTCCATCGGGTACGCCATCCAGAGCGTCGGGCTGTTTCCCCATATGACCGTCGGGGCGAACATCGGGGCCGTGCCGGACCTCCTCGGCTGGAAGAAGCCCCGCATCGCCGAGCGCGTCCGCGAACTCCTCCACCTCGTCGGGCTGAAGCCGGAGGACTACGTCGAGAAGTACCCCGGCCAGCTTTCCGGCGGCGAGGCCCAGCGCATCGGAGTGGCGCGCGCCCTGGCGGCGGACCCGCCCGTTCTGCTCATGGACGAGCCGTTCGGCGCCGTTGACCCGCTGACAAGGGAACGACTCCAGGGCCAGTTCCTCCGCATCCAGCAGGAACTCCGTAAAACCATCATCCTGGTGACGCACGACCTCGACGAGGCCATCCGCCTGGCGGACCGCATCGCCATCATGAACGCGGGCCGGCTCGTCCAGTACGATACGCCCGAGGAGATTCTGGCGAAACCGGCTTCCCGGTTCGTTCACGACTTCGTGGGTGTCGACCGGGCATTGAAGCGCCTCTCCCGCCTCTCCATCAAGACCCTCATCCGCCCGGCGACGAGCGTTGCCGTGACCGATACCGTCGAAACCGCCCGCCGCGCCTGCGAGACCTGCCGCTGGGTCTGGGTGAACGACGAACAGGGCCGGCTCATCGGCTGGCTCGACTTGTTCGACATCAGGACCGCGGAATCCGTCCGCGACGCCGTCGACCGGGTGAACGTGGACGAGATCGCCGTGTCCGAGCACGCCACGCTCCGGGAAGCCCTGTCCCGCATTCTCGGGCAGGGACTCAAGGCCGTCCCGGTCGTCGATGAGAACGGCGCCCTCGTGGGGGAGGTGGACCTGGGGGACATCGAGCGGGCCACGGCGGAGGCGAGGCAGGAATGAACCGGACGCAGTGGACCGGCTGGGCCGTGCTCGCGGTGCTGACGGCGCTGTTCTTCGTCCTCGTCGCCAATACCGGCTGGTGGGAGTCCGCCCTGCGCGCCCTCTTCCCGGACGAGAGCCAGTGGGTACATCCCCGCGCTGACCTGCTGACCCTGGTGCTGCAGCACCTCCAACTGGTCGCTATATCCAGCGCGCTGACCATCATTGTGGCGGTGCCGCTGGGGATATGGGTCACGCGGCCTTCCGGGCGGCCGTTCCTCTCCATCGCCACCACGGTAACGAACTTCGGGCAGGTGTTCCCGCCGGTGGCGGTGCTGGCGCTGGCCGTGCCGCTGCTCGGGTTCGGGCTGGTGCCGACGGTCGTGGCGCTGTTCCTCTACGGGCTGCTGCCGGTGGTGCGGAACACCATAGCCGGCCTCGGGGCGGTGTCCCCGTCACTCGTGGACGCCGCGCACGGGCTGGGCATGAGCCGCTGGCAGGCGCTGCTCAAGGTGGAACTGCCGCTGGCGGCGAGGGTCATCATAGCCGGGATACGGATATCCGTCATCATCAACATAGGCACGGCGATGATCGGGGCGGTCATCGGGGCAGGGGGCCTCGGCTCCCCGATAGTGGCGGGGCTGGTGCAGAACAACACGGCCTTCATCCTGGAAGGCGCGATCCCGGCGGCCATGCTCGCCATCCTCGCCGACCAGTGGATCGGAAGGGCGGAGGGGGAGCTGGTCACTGCCTAGCGCCTTCTCCCTTCATCGTTTCCTCTCCCCTCGCGGGAGAGGATTAAGGTGAGGGAGCAGACCCTGCGAGGAACTCAAAACTCAGAACTCAGAACTCAAAACCACAACTCAAAGGCCAAAACTGTGCCCCCTAAAATTTACATGTTGTTCCTTCCTCGTTGCTGAGCCTGTTTATGCCTTCATGATTCGATTTGTAAAGAGCAGGTTTTTCAATTGATGTTGGCTGAAGCTGGAGTT